>DCBC01000164.1:4797-10687 GCA_002313335.1 Porticoccaceae bacterium UBA1117 | reverse complement strand
GGTGAGATTAAACAGCACCAAGCGGGAGAAACCGGTGAGCCAGCGGATAAGCCGAGAGGGCGCTCTGCGTTTGTCAGTGGTGAACCCCCTAAAACGCGCACCTATATCAATGATGTTGTTTCCGCATTAGACAACCGCAAAAAGAAGAAGGCGGCACCCAAGGCCTCTGCGTCGACTAGCCGGGCCAAGAAGAAAGTTATTTATGACGACTTTGGCGAACCCGTTAGAGAAGTGTGGACAAAAGACTAACCTTAGAACATTACTCCGTATCGGTCTTTAAGGAAGAGCTGGCTCTAGGGTCACCCCAACCATGAATAAAAACTATTCGTGCCAGTCTGCTTTAGCGTCATATAGCTAGGTAACTTTCTCTCCACGGGCTTGCTTATCGGCATGATAGCTTGATCGTACTAAGGGACCGCAGGCAGCTTGCTTAAAGCCAATTTTATACGCGTACTCAGTGTACTCCGCAAATTCATCAGGGTGAACAAATCTATCAATCGCCAGGTGGCTTGCAGAGGGCTGCAAGTACTGGCCAACCGTTAGCATATCTACATCATGCTCACGCAGATCATCTAGTGTTCTCAAGAGTTCATCTTTGGTTTCGCCTAGACCTACCATTAATCCTGATTTAGTCTGTATCTGAGGGTTACGTGCTTTATATTCCTTGAGCAGCTTTAATGACCAAGCGTAATTAGCACCAGGTCGTGCTTCGCGATAAAGTCGTGGGACAGTTTCCATATTGTGGTTAAAGACATCAGGTGGGGTAGCGCTCATAATTTCTAGGGCAGGGGTCATACGACCACGAAAATCAGGCACTAGAATCTCTACTTTAAGTTCTGGTGATAGAAGCCGCGCTTCGCGAATACAATCCGCAAAATGTTGTGCGCCGCCATCGCGAAGATCATCTCTGTCTACTGAGGTAATTACAACATACTTGAGCGCCATCTCATGAATCGCTAAGGCTAAATTTTTTGGTTCTGCCGCATCTAGTTTGTTAGGTTTACCGTGACCGACATCACAAAACGGACAACGTCGAGTACAAATTTCACCCATGATCATGAAAGTGGCGGTGCCTCCACTAAAGCATTCATGCAAGTTTGGGCAGGCAGCCTCTTCACAGACTGTAGACATTTTATGACGGCGCAGAATTTGCTTTATTTCTTGTACTTTTGGTGAAGCGGACAAACGTACTCGCATCCAGGATGGTTTGCGCTGTATTTCAGTAGTCGGGATAACCTTAACAGGGATCCTCTCAACTTTGTCTGCACTGCGTAATTTCTCACCAGCTTGCAAACGTCGAGTACGCTTTGGGGGTGCTGTTTGAAGGTCAATAGTTGGAATTAGATTGATCGCTGGGCTATTAATCTTATCTACATCCATTTTTTTTGTTGCTACGATAATATCTACTACGAACAATAGTCATCAGAATCCATTATTTAGAGTTGGTTGGTCCGCCCGCTTTTGGTATTCATTATAACCGAGTCCTACTAAAAGATGGTCGGTTAATTTATCGATCACCTCCTCTAAGATGGGGATATTATCTACTAAGTCAGCGAGTTGAGTCATTTCAACGTCTAGGCCACATGGATTAATACGCTGCCAGGGTGACATATCCATATCAACGTTAAAGTTTAAACCATGGTAGCTACATCCTTTTCGAATGCGTAAGCCTAAAGAAGCGATTTTCTTCCCATTAGAGACATATACACCGGGTGCCGCGCGGTGCGGTGCGGCCTCTATATTCCAGTCAAATAGGGTATCTACCAGTGCTTTTTCGATCAAAGAAACTAGCCCGCGCACTCCAATATTAAGTCGCTTCAAATCGATTAACAGGTATGCAGTTATCTGGCCTGGGCCATGATAAGTAACATGGCCGCCACGGTCGCTTTTCACTATCGGAATATCACCGGCAATTAGAATGTACTCATCTTTACCGGCCTGTCCTTGAGTGAATACCGGATTATGCTGTACGTACCAAATCTCATCGCGTGTCGATATACTTCGCTGATCAGTAAAGGCTTTCATCAAGGTAAATATTTTAGTGTAATCTTGAAGTCCGAGTTGACGGATAATGATCGACGAGGCATTGGTCATGATCAGAGGACCATTTTCACGCTGGAGCTGGTTTTCAGAGCAGCAAAGATACTTTCCAATTGTGGCTTGCCGGTTGCAATAATAGTCACTGTTATGGATTGCCAGCGACCTTTACTACTGTCACGCACCGAAATCTTTTGCCGGTCAAAGCCAGGTGCATAGTTGTCCATCACGGCTAATACATGCTCTACAAAGCTACTATTAGCCTCCCCTAAAATTTTAATAGGGTAGTCACAGGGAAACTCTATCTTTGGCGCGTTTTGATCATTCACATCAATGTTCTCAGGATAGGAGTTCTGTAAAGAAAAGAATAATCCAATCAAACAGCTTCGCAAAAAGACCCGACTCAGCAATATCTTTTTCCGCAACCAAGGGTATATCAACTAACAAATTTTCATTTAGGCTAATCTGTAAATTGCCAAGTACCTGACCTGCTGCAATGGGCGCAGTAATAACCTCATTAAGCGAAATTTCGGCTTTAAATTTTTTCTCTGACCCGCGAGGAAAAGTGAGCGTAACATCATCAGCTACGGTTAAGTTTAAGAATTCGTCCTCGCCGTACCATAATTTCGCATTAGCTTTTAATGTTTCGCCGGCAGAATATATAGTTTGGGTATCAAAATATCTAAATCCATAGGACAGTAGCCGTTGTGATTCACGTGCTCTGGACTCATCATTTGTAGCGCCCAGCACCACTGCAATCAGCCGCATATCTCGTCGCTTAGCCGAGGACACCAAGCAGTAGCCAGCTTCCTCAGTTCTTCCTGTTTTCAGTCCATCGACACTCTTATCTCGCCATAACAGCCGATTACGATTAGGTTGATTAATATTGTTATGCTCAAAGTACTTCTTTGAATATATTGCGTAGTACGTCGGATGGTCTCGAATTATCGCACGCGCAATTTTCGACAGATCACGTGCGGAACTAAACATTCCCTCGGCAGGAAGTCCTGTTGCGTTCATGTACTGAGTATTATTCATACCCAGAAGCTCTGCTTGTTGATTCATAAGATCAGCAAAGGCATGCTCTCCACCGGCGACATGCTCAGCCAGTGCGATAGCAGCATCGTTACCGGATTGAATAATGACTCCATGCATTAGATCTAGTACTGAAACGCGAGACCTAGGGCTTAAAAACATGGTAGATCCGTCGGTTTTAGCCCCTCCAAGTACCCAGGCATTATCACTGATCAATACCTCAGCATCTTCGGTCAAGCGACCCTCATTAATCTCGTTAGAGACTAAATAGGTAGTCATCATCTTGGCAAGGCTTGCTGGCGGTAGTTGTTTGTCGGCATTATTTTCCAGTAAGACAGTGCCGGTATTTGCATCAATGAGAATCCACGCTTTAGCGGCAATTTCTGGTGCTGCGGGGCGCATGTTTTGTGCGCTGCTAAATGATGAAAAGGCGATTAATACAATAATTAACGCAGCGGGTAAAAGCCATTTCTTTGTCATAGTCTCACTACCATTGTTTTGCGGTTTAAAGATGCCAGTTTATCACCCAAGACCGCGCATGTGCATAGACATACGCGATTTTATGAGACGCAACCAGTTAGTTTGAATTACAGATGAATTAGCTGATTAAATCGCTAACAAATATTATCTGCCTTACATAGTTTACTGCGAATACTCTGGCTCAATTGAAAAACCGCCATGGCATACTTAGTTCTTGGGTTATATCGGCCAATGACGTAGAAGTTATGTAAACCCAGCCAATATTCGTGTCCATACTTAGCGTCCAGGCGGATCGGGAATGCAGGAAGATCAGCTGCAAATTGGGCCGCTGGAATATAACCCTGAGCCGCTAGATCAGCAATTGTTTTAGTTGGACGCTTCATTTTATTAAGTTCTTTAGCATCTATTGTTTTTCCTTCCTCAATATACGCTTTTGTGGCCACTGGTTGCCCTTCTTTCCAGCCGTGCTTAGTAAAGTAATTGGCAACGCTACCAATGGCATCTACAGGGTTTGTCCATATATCGGCAAATTGATCACCGTCATAATCTACTGCATAGTTACGATAGCTGTTGGGCATAAACTGACCCCACCCCATGGCCCCCGCATAGGAGCCTTTTAGTGTAAGGGGGTCTTTGCCCTGCTCGCGAGCTAACAGAAATAAATGCTCTAGTTGAGTGGTGAAAAATTTTTGACGAGACTCGCGTTTTTCAATCTCAGTGTAGTAATCAAATGCCAGTGTAGATAATGCATCGATTACATTGTAGCTACCCACATTTCGGCCATAGTTCGTTTCAACACCAATAATACTGACAATGATTGCAGGATCAACACCGAACTCTTTTTCAGCTCTCTCTAGGGTGTCTATGTTTTCTAACCAAAACGTTTGCCCTCTAGAAACCCTAGTGTCCGTAACAAAAATCTTTCGGTATTCATGCCAAGCTTTCGATTTCTCTGCAGGACGACTCATTGCAGCCACGATAGATTTCTGATGCTCGGCTGAGGCCAACCAGTCAAACATTTGCTGGCGGTCAAATTGATGCTCGGTAACCATGGTGTCCACGAACTTTACAGCATCAGGATGATTGGAATAATCCGCCCATGATGTTGCGCAGTTCAAGGTAAAAATACAATATGTAAAGATTCTTAAAAGATAATTCAAAACTGAGTCCTCATTTGCTTAGGCTCTCTACTTATTGCCATTAGCATACCAAATCC
Organism: Porticoccaceae bacterium UBA1117; assembly: GCA_002313335.1. GTDB lineage: Bacteria > Pseudomonadota > Gammaproteobacteria > Pseudomonadales > Porticoccaceae > HTCC2207. The sequence goes on along the minus strand of DCBC01000164.1, from coordinate 5,919 downwards.
TATGAAAAGGGTTAAAATTGCGGTTCCACCATAACTAATCATTGGCAGTGGAGCGCCAACAACAGGTAGTATCCCCGAAACCATCCCCATATTAACAAAAATATAAACAAAAAATATGCTGCCTAGGCTGCCAGCCAGCAGACGCCCAAATTGTGATTGCGCATTGGTGGCAATGAATAAGCATCTTCCGATAATCAATAAATATAGGGTACAGAGTGCCATAACGCCAATCAAGCCAAATTCCTCGGCTAAGACCGCGATGATGAAATCAGTATGGCTCTCTGGAAGAAAACTTAACTGGGACTGCGTTCCTTCTGTCCAACCCTTACCCTCAAAGCCACCTGAACCAATAGCTGTTTTGGATTGGATAATGTTCCATCCAGAGCCCAACGTGTCATCTTCCGGTGATAAAAGCGTTAGGATTCTTTGTTTTTGATAGTCGCGAAGTACAAACAGCCACATTACTGGAATTGCGGCTATAGCAACCAGGCCGGAACCAACTATGTAACGTTTGCGCAGCCCCGCTAGAAATAAAACTAAAAACCCAGACATGAAGACCAGAATTGCTGTTCCTAAATCAGGTTGTCGCACAATTAATAAAGTGGGTATTAATATCATCACCACAGACCAAAAAACATGTTTAAAGTTGGGTGGTATAAACCGTTTGCTCAGATAGGCAGAAATCATTAGTGGCACGCACACTTTCATCAATTCAGCAGGTTGCAATCGCGTAAATCCGAGGTCTAGCCAGCGTTGAGCCCCCTTAGCCCCAACGCCAAATATCAATACTGCGAACAGAGTAACTAAGCCTAATCCATAAATAACAAATGCCCACCTTTCTAGCGATCGCACAGAGACTTGCGCGACGATAAGCATCAACGCAAAGCCCACAACCATGAATACTAGCTGACGCTTTACATAGGCTAAGTCTTGGCCGCCGGCACTGTATAACACTGCAAGACCGAACGCGCAGAGTACAAAAATTAGAACGAACAACATTAAATCAACATGCATAGATCGACTGATTTGGCGAGCACCACCCGGATTTTGCATTGTTCTTACAAAATCATTAATTTGCATAAATATCTAAACCTTTTAACACGTTACTACTAGCAATAGCTG
>DCBC01000164.1:695-4382 GCA_002313335.1 Porticoccaceae bacterium UBA1117 | reverse complement strand
GCAACTGCAATTTGAGGATCGTCAAAGGGTGCAAAGGCAATAAATAGTGCATGATCCCATTGTCGTTTGTTAAGTTTTGATTTGTCATAGTCTTTATCCGCACTAATACTGACTACTTGAGCAGTACCTGTTTTGCCTGCCATGGTATAGGTAAGACCGCGATTTATTGATGTCGCTGTACCTCGAGCCGAGTGCACCACACCCTTCATTGAATTATGAATGTAGTCCCAATGTTTCGGATCTATCTCTGTAGTTTGACTACTTTCAGCCGTGACTAGATCAACCCCACCCACTGATTTGACTAGCCGCGGTTCAATCATCTTTCCCTTTGAGGCAATACGAGAAGTCATGACTGCTAATTGAAGTGGAGTTGACAGCATGAACCCTTGACCAATACTCATATTAATTGTGTCGCCATTAAACCAAGAGGCATTTCGATTCTCTTTTTTCCATGTTCGAGAGGGCATAATCCCGTTTGCCTCACCGGGTAGATCAATACCAGTTTTGGCTCCAAGCCCAAATTCCGGACTGTTGGATGAGAGAATATTTATACCTGTTTTGATACCCATTTCGTAAAAGAAAACATCACAAGATTCTATGATGGCCTTCGCTAAATCGACGCCTTTACCATGACCGCCGCGCTCAGAGTTATGGTCTCTCCAAGGACGTTCTATACCCTCCATTATGAAGAAACCGGGATCGTCAATTCTGGTGCTAGCAGATACGGTCTTATTGTCTAGTGCAATTAAGCCAAATAAGGGCTTTACCGTTGATCCTGGTGGGTATTGGCCCTGTATCGCACGATTAAACAGAGGCTTGTCAGAAGAGTTTAATAACTGACTATAGTTTTTTTGACTGATACCTGAAACAAATAAGTTAGAGTCATAGCTCGGAGCGCTAACCATAGCCAAAACGCCACCTGTTTTGACATCCATGGCGACAAGTGCGCCGCGCTCCCCAGCAAACGCATCAAAGGCAATCTGCTGTAATTTACTATCGACATGTAGTACCAAGTCACTACCTGAGTTGGGGTCAACCTTGTCTAAGACTCTCATTACTCGACCCCGTGCGTTGGTCTCTACATGCTCGCTACCCACGTTGCCAAGGAGGCTGCTTTCATAGAATTTTTCGAGACCAACTTTACCTATGGAATCAGTGCCGCTGTACTGGATAGGATCAATCAGACTGATTTCTCGCTCATTGATACGACCAACATAGCCCACCACATGGGAGAAAAGATCACGTTTTGGGTAAAATCGAGATAACCTAGCACTAACTTTCACACCATCCAAGCGGTGTTCGTTGACGGCCAAAATCGCCTGCTCGTCTTCACTCAAGTTAAACTTTATGGGAGTTTGCTCAAACGGTCTTCTCCGCTTTAATCTTTTATAGAAGCGTGTGATATCACTATCTGAAAGGGGGACGAGCGCGCTAATGTTCTCAATAAGTTTTTCCAAATCACCAGAGCGTTCGCGGATAATAGTCAGGTTAGACACAGACTGATTATCCGCTAAAATTTCTCCATTACGATCATAAATTACACCTCTTGCGGGCGGATTTGGTCTCAAATGAACACGATTGTTATCAGACTGAGTCACAAAGTCTTGGTGTTGGTTAATTTGTAGGTCAAAGTAACGGGCAATTAGAACAGCAGTGAGGGCGACTATCAGTAAGCTTGTTAATATCACTCTGCCGACAAATATTTGTCGTTCTCGAGCTGGGTCTGAAAACGCGTCTTCTTCCATCATGAGATTGTGCCAGTTCCTCTAATTGCGATGATAAGGGTGATTAGCGTTGATGCTCCAAGCCCGATAAAGTTGCTCCATCAAAAGGATTCTCACCAGTGGATGGGGCAGTGTTAAATCTGATAGTGACCAGCACATATTCGCTCTATTAAGACAGGCCGCTGAGAGTCCATCAGGCCCACCAATTAAGAGGCTAATATCGTAGCCATCCATTTGCCATTTCGCTAAATTGCTCGCTAGTTTTGCGGTGCTCATCGTCTTACCGAGCACATCTAAAGCAATCACGAAATCTTTTTCACCGATAGCTTTTAAAATGCCCTGACCTTCAGCTTCAATGGCCTTGCTGGAGGACTGGCTTTTGCCGCGAGCACCCAAAGGTATTTCTATGGTTTTAATTCGTAATTCAGGAGGCATTCTTTTACTGTACTCTAAGCAACCAGAATTTACCCAATCGGGCATCCGGGTACCTACGGCAAAAATGCTCAGCCTCATTTTACTATTGATCCAGCCCTGCAGTGCTGTTCATCAAGGTTTCTTGATCTGCGTTTATCGGTCGGTCATCAGGGCGTAGTGACCATAATTTCTCAAGATCATAAAAAAGGCGCGTAGCTGGCAACATAATATGAACAATCACGGCACCGAAATCGACTAGCACCCACTCACCAATATCATCTCCCTCGACACCCAGTAAGGAAAAACCAGCTTTTTTGCCATCAACGATAACATTGTTGGCCAGTGATTTGACTTGACGACTGGAGTTGCCGCTAGCAACCACCATGGTATCCATAACGCCGGTCAGTTCCATGACATCAATACTAACGATATCCTGTGCTTTTACATCTTCAAGGGCATTGATGACAATTTCATGGAGATTCTTTTTCATAGTTCTTAATTACTCATATAGGCGATGTTGTTGAATATAGTCTACTACGCTGTCTGGGGCCATGTATCTAATACTGTCACCGCGTTTAATGTTATCGCGAATAATCGTCGATGAAACAGCTAGCATGGTCAGATCGCAAAAATAAATGTGTCCTGCAGGGCTAGAGCCTAGTTTACTCAGATCAGCGCAGGAATGCTGATTTATCCACTCAAAGAGTGGACCTTTTTTAGGTGCCGAGAACCCTGGGCGAGAAGATACTGCTATATGACAGAAATTCAGCAGCTGCTCCCATCGGTTCCAGCTATTGATACTAGCCAACGCATCCATTCCCAAACATAAAAACAAAGGGACTGACGGTCCGAGATTTTCACGCATTAGAGTAACTGTATCTATGCTGTAGCTGGGAGTAGTTCGCTGTAGTTCAATGTCTTCAACTGTCAGAGTCGGATTGTCATGTCCAATTCCAATCTGTAACATTTCCATGCGCTGTAGTGCAGGGACTACTTTTTTATGTCTATGAGGCGGAATTCCGCAAGGCATCATTCTCAGTTCTGACACCGGAAGTAGTTCTGCAAGTTCTGTCGCGATACGCAAATGACCGTTATGTACCGGATTAAATGTACCACCAAATAGAGCGATAGCCATCTTATTTCCTAACCTGCCCATCACCAAAGACTACCCATTTTTGACTGGTTAGGCCTTCTAGACCCACTGGGCCTCGCGCATGTATTTTGTCAGTAGAAATACCAATTTCCGCACCTAATCCATATTCAAAACCATCAGCAAACCGCGTGGAGGCATTTACCATGACCGAGCTAGAGTCAATCTCGGCTAGAAACTGCTGGCTAGTGTCTTTGTTCTCGGTGACGATGCTCTCGGTGTGCTTGGAACTGTAGTGATTAATATGCTCAATAGCTTGGGTTATACCAGTAACAACTTTTATGGCTAATATTGGTGCCAGATACTCCTCGCTCCAGTCTTCTTCGACCGCAGCGTTCAGGGTCGGCAATATTTTTCTAGACTGCTCGCACCCGCGCAATTCAACACCTTTTTCAGTAA
>DCBC01000164.1:0-267 GCA_002313335.1 Porticoccaceae bacterium UBA1117 | reverse complement strand
AGGGCAATATCAATGGCTTTGCCGTGATCAGCGTCGCTGTCGATGTACACATGACAATTGCCATCCAAATGCTTAATCGTCGGCACTCTAGCATCAGCAATAAGGCGTTTGATCAGGCCTTTACCGCCGCGAGGAATAATGACATCAATATGGTCAGTCATGGTAATCAACTCACCAACCGCTTGCCGGTCTATTGTGCCTATAACCTGGACCGCAGTGCTCGGCAACCCCGCTTTTAGTAGACCTTGATCAATACAAGAGGCAATC
>DCBC01000031.1 GCA_002313335.1 Porticoccaceae bacterium UBA1117 | reverse complement strand
TGATGATAGACCAACTATTAGGGGGAATTGCTTACGGTCACAGTATTTATTGAGCGCTAGCATGACTAGTCCGGCTATGTGCAAAAATCATAGCAAAAAAGTGACCCTACTAACCTTGTATCTTATGCAGCACAACACATCATGCAGATTTTAGTATGGGAGTACTTCTCACGTCTAATTCTTGTCCTTCTACTATTTACAATAAGTATTAATCTAACAGTATTTCTTCCATAAAAATTGTGATGAAGGCCTATGTGTAAGGTCACTTTCATAGTATGGTGAATTGCATACCTGCAGAGAAAGCCTCAAACACTTACTTCCAAAAAAAAGTACTGTTTGATGCAAAATTCGTGAATAAAATTACCATCGGAGAAAACGTCATATGTCTCAATTTGCAGGAAAAACTGCGGTCATTAGTGGGGGTGCTGAGGGCATTGGTTTATCTATTGCCAAAGCGTTAGGTGCACAAAAAATGAATATTGTACTCGCAGACATTGACCAAATAAATCTTCAAAAAGCGCGTTTAGAGCTCGAAGAAGAAGGGATTTCGGTGTTGACCGTTGCGCTAGATGTAGCTGAAGAAACCCAGTGGCAAATAGTTGGGGAGCAAGCAATAGCTCGCTTCGGGAAGGTTCACATGGTTGTCAATAATGCGGGCGTTGGCGGCGATTCGGGATCAATTGAGAGTCAGGAAACAAAAGGATGGCAATGGGCACTGAACGTTAATCTGATGGGCGTAGTTTATGGCGCTAAAGTCATGGTTCCGCTGATTAAACGGCATGGTGAAGGTGGGTGGGTTGTGAACGTTGCCTCAATGGCAGGTATGGGTGGGGTACCTTACAGCGGGGCTTATACCGCCACAAAAGCTGCTGTGGTAGCCTTATCAGAAAGTTGGGCTGGGGAACTGAAGAGTAAGGGTATTAATGTATCTGTCCTGTGCCCTGCTTTTGTTCAAACACGTATTTATGACTCTGAAAGAAACCGCCCAGTTCAGTACCAATCTGATACCGCCGATGCGGTGATTGAAAGTAGTTTCTCGAACAAAACGAAAAAAATGGTCGAAAACGGCATTGAAGTCTCCATTGTCGGCGAACGTGTCGTGGAGGCACTCAATAACAATGAATTGTATATTTTCACTCATCCTAATTATCGCTTCGTGATGCAAAATCGATCGGCACAAATTGATAAAGCCTTTCAAAACGCCTCGGAAAGCCCTTTACTTCAGCATATTGTGAATCAGAAACTTGATATGCTCTGAGTAAACATGAATATGGTATGAGGTTGTTGGGTCACAATCTCATCCCATTATTGGATGGCAAGTAGCGGTATACGCACAAATTTATAGGGTCATCACACATGCCGCAAAGTGGTCTAAGCGTTTTATGGGTTAACCCAGGATAAAAGGCAGCGCTTTTGCGGTGCTTGTTTCAGCTATATCGTACTTAATAGGATACTGGTTTCACTATTCGCAATACCGTCAATTAACCGCACTTCTCGTAACACCTTATCGAAGTCAGCTAAACTGGCTGCTTGAATTTCGGCAACTAAATCCCACGCACCATTGGTAGTATGTACCTTTTGTAATTCAGGCAATCCTCGCAATTTAGTAATTATTTGGGAGGTAGATTTACCTGTTACCTCAATCAACATGATGGCGCGGATAGCACCGTCATCAACACTAGCACTGGCTCTTATCGTAAAACCAATAATGGCACCTGTTTCAATTAATCGATCAAGACGATTTTGTACGGTCCCTCGGGATACTTTTAATGCTTGCGCCAGTGCGGATATCGAGGCTCTAGCATCTGTACGAAGCATTGATATGAGGTTGCGATCTAGTGAGTCATAGCTCACCATCCGATTTTTATTTTGCATAATTATAGGGCTGATTTTGTGACATGGGACGCAGTATGGCTACAAGTTGTAATAAATGACATTTATATCTACCAATATGACAAATATCAGTACAATTTATATAAAAAAATACTATATCGTTTGACGTTCTATATGGTTACTATCATCGTAATTAGACCGCTACTCATGTGTTTGTTAATGCAATTAAATGTGAGTGGCCGCAACAGAAACTGATAGGTGATATCTGATGAAAGATTTAACTGCCATTGATGCGAGTAGTATTTTACATCCTGCAACTAATGCCGATGATTTTGCGCGTAATGGCTCTAAAATTATTGAGTCTGGACAAGGTATTTATTTACGTGATCATTCGGGCAAGCAACTGATTGATGCCGTGGCTGGCTTGTGGTGTGTCAATGTTGGCTATGGCCGTGAAGAGTTAGCAGATGCTATGCGCAAATCAGCGCTACAGCTCAGCTATTATCATACGTTTTCAGGCATGTCCAACGCACCGCAAATAGAGTTAGCAGAACGTTTATTAGAGAAAGTACCCAGTGGTTTGACCAAAGTTTTTTTTGGCAGTGGTGGATCTGATGGAAATGATAGCTTGGTAAAAATTGTTTGGTACATCAACAATATCCGCAATAAACCAGAAAAGAAAAAAATAATTTCTCGGTGGCAAGCCTATCACGGCACCTCTTTAGCAACAGCTAGCCTGACAGGTTTGCCATCGTTTCATACGGCATTTGACCTGCCGATGAGCAATATATTGCACACTGAGTCACCGGACTTCTTCCGCCATGGATTAGACGGAGAAACGGAGCTAGAATTTTCAGCACGGCGTGCACAGCAGTTAGAAGAGATGATTTTGCGTGAAGGTAAGGACACTGTAGCTGCATTTATTGCTGAGCCGGTACTGGGTGCAGGCGGTGTGGTGCCTCCTCCGCAAGGATATTTTGAGGCAATACAAAAGGTACTTAAACGCTATGATATTTTATTTATCGTAGATGAGGTTGTTTGTGGTTATGGCCGCTTAGGCAAATGGTTTGGTAGCGAATTATATGATCTTAAGCCCGATATGATGACAACGGCAAAGGCATTAACCAGTGGTTATTTCCCTTTTTCGGCTTCTTTTGTATCTGATGAAATCTGGCAGCTACTTAAAGAAGGCTCGGTAAAGTACGGCAATTTTGCCCATGGCTATACCTATGCAGGGCACCCCATTGGCGCGGCGGTTGCAATGGCCAATTTAGATATTATCGAAAAAGAAAATTTGGTTGATAACGCGGCGACCGTGGGTGCCTATTTTCATCAACAATTAAAGCAGCGCTTTGCTAGTGATAGCTTTGTTGCAGAGGTGCGCGGTACAGGGATGATAGCTGCAGTGCAGTTAGTCAAAGATAAAGCTAACAAAACATATTTTGATAAAGAGACGAAAATTTCCGCCAAAATTGCACAGCAGTGCTATGAAAACGGACTAATTTCACGACCATTACCATCATTGGATTCAATGGCATTTTCACCACCGCTCATTTGCACTCACCAAGATATTGATAATATCGTTGATATATTTAATGAGTCGGTACGCAGCGTTATGGCGCAGGTATTGTAAGTTTCCCTGCAAAATTTAATTTGAAGCTAAATGTGATATGAAGGTCATTTATTATGATTATTGTAAGGCCAATTAGGGAAGAGGACATTGACAATTTAATGCGCTTAGCTGAGGCAGCGTATCCGGGGATGACTACATTGCCACCGGACCGGGATGCATTGATCAAAAAAATTGAAAAATCAACCTCGAGTTTGTCCAAGCAGGTTACCGAACCTGGGCGTGAAAACTATTTGCTGGTTATGGAAGATACTGAAACTAAGCGATTGGCTGGTACCGCGGGCATTATCTCGCAATTGGGTGAGGATGATCAGTTTTACTCCTACAAAATTAATAAGGTTACTCACAGCAGTAAAGCCTTAGATAAGAAGGTGAGTGTTGAAACACTCAATCTGTCCAACCATTTCGAGGGTTTTGCTGAAGTGGCGACATTATTTCTGGATCAACCTTACCGTAAAAAAGGTAATGGTAAGTTACTGTCTCGCAGCCGTTACTTGTTCATGGCCCAATTTAGACATCGGTTTCCTGACCAGGTGATGGCGGATTTACGTGGTTATTTTGATGAGCATGGCCGTTCTCCATTTTGGGATGCTATAGGCCAGCATTTTTTCGATATGGACTTTGCGGCAGCTGATTTATTTGGTGCAGTAAATGGTAATCAGTTTATTGCTGACTTGATGCCCAAGCAGCCTATTTATGTCAATTTGCTCTCTAAAGAGGCGCGAGATGTGATCGGTCGCCCCAATGATCAGGGTAAGGCGGCCTTGGCTATGCTGGAAAAAGAGGGCTTTCTTTGGCGTGGTCAGATCGATATTTTTGATGGCGCTCCTAGTGTCGATACATTTATTGACCAACTCGACACTATTAGGTCAAGCGCAGTTGGAACTATTTCAGGCGAAGCGGCCCATTCTGATGACACTCAGTACTTGGTATGTGGCAGTGATATTACGTCCTTTGCGACCTGTATTAGTGGCATTAAAATAATGGTTGATGGCACTGTAAAACTGCCAGCTGCCACATTAGAAGCGTTGAATTTATCAATAGATGATTCTGTTAGATATGTAAAATTGTAAGTGCATTTTAGTGTGAGTTGCCTTACTTATTGGTTATGGTTTTTTATTAAAATAGGAAGTGAAACGTGTCCCATACCGTTGAGATGAATTTTGATGGACTCATTGGAAATACCCACAATTATGCGGGTTTATCACAGGGTAATTTGGCCTCAACCAATAATGCCAAACGCGTGTCACATCCACGTCAAGCCGCCAAAGAAGGCTTGGCAAAAATGTATCGTTTACACCAATTGGGGCTAAAGCAAGGTATTCTAATTCCTCAGGAGCGGCCGCATATTCCAACATTGCGGCAAATGGGATTTAGAGGCACTGATCAAGCGGTGATAGAAAAGGTCCATAAATCTGCACCTGGGTTATTGGCCATGTGCTACTCAGCATCCTCAATGTGGGCCGCTAATGCCGCTACAGTATCACCCAGCAGCGACACTAATGATGGGCGAGTCCACTTTACGCCCGCAAACTTAAAAAGCATGTTTCATCGCTCCATAGAGCACAACATGACTAGCAATATCCTTAAAGTCATTTTCAATAATGATGATCATTTCTGTCACCATGATGCGCTACTTGGCGGAATACATTTAGGCGATGAAGGCGCTGCCAATCATAATCGACTATGTGCTGAATATGGTGAGCAAGGTGTAGAGCTGTTTGTCTATGGTCGGCACGATTTTGGTCCTTCAAGATCAAGTAATCGTTTTCCGGCAAGGCAGTCCTTAGAGGCATCAACGGCGATAGCCCGAAAACATGGTTTATCATCCAGCAAGGTAGTTATGGCTTGTCAAAGCTCGCAGGTTATCGATGCCGGTGGGTTTCATAATGACGTGGTCAGCGTGAGTAACAAAAATGTTCTATTCATGCATGAGCTTGCATTTGCTGATAAGGCTAGTTTATTTAAAGAAGTGGAGAGCGCCTACGGCGATCAGCCTGTCCATTTTATAGAAGTGCCTGAACATAAGGTGTCTTTGGACAATGCGATAAAGTCTTACTTGTTCAACTCGCAATTAGTTAATGTCCCCGGCAGTGAAGGTATGACATTGATATTGCCAATGGAAAGCCAAGAAAACAAAAGTGTGCATAGTTATTTGCTAGATCTCATCGCGCAAGATACACCCATTAAGCATTTGGAGTTTGTCGATGTTCGACAAAGTATGCGTAATGGGGGTGGACCTGCCTGCTTGCGGTTACGAGTTGTTTTAAATGAGCAAGAGCTCGCGCATATTAATCCATCTTTCGTATTTACCGAGGATTTGTTTTTGACACTGAACGCCTGGGTCGACAAACATTATCGAGATGAACTGTGTGGCGGCGACTTAGCTGATCCGGATTTTCTCTTAGAGAGCAGGGCTGCGTTAGATGAGTTAACGCAAATGATGAAATTAGGCAGTTTTTATGAGTTTCAGCAGGTGTAATGCAATGACAAGTGCTCAGCAAAAATTATTTGGTACACAAAGCTTTGTAGAATTCACGCTAGATCAAAAGCCTATGGTGGTGCAGTCTCATGTAGTCTTAGGCAACAATGTACGGGTAGAACTTTGGGATAATGGTGTTCTGTATTTTCATCCGCAGGGTGATTCGCTGCAAAACTCATTATTATTGTCAGTAGGTGTTCATGGTAATGAGACAGCACCTATAGAAATTATCGACCAACTAGTGACTGATATTTTTGCAGGGAAAATAGTTGTTAAGCACAATCTATTAATTGTGATCGCCAACCCAGAGGCTATAAATGCGGGCAGTCGAGAAGTTGATGAAAACATGAACCGGCTGTTTAGTAGTAACTTTACACATCAAACCGACCAGAGTAATGAGCGGCATAGAAGCCAACGACTAATGGAGCTTAGCCAGGGTTTTTTCAATCGAGAGGCTGTAAAAAAAATACATTACGATCTGCATACAGCTATTAGAGGCTCTGTTTACACGCAGTTCGCGATCTCACCAAATGCCATTGGAATGTCAGAAGCTGACTATCAATATGGCTTACTGGGTCATTGGGGTATCCAAGCCATATTAAGTACACAACAAAAAAGCCCAACTTATTCGTCATTTACAGCAAATACCTGTGGTGCAACAAGTTTCACTTTAGAGCTTGGACAAGTAAAGCCGTTTGGTGAAAATGACTTAGGTGAGTTCTCCGCAGTAATAGAGGGGCTAGCGCGCTCGATCGTTGGGGATGAAGATTTATCTATGATTAATAATCCCGTCAAACGGTTTAGTGTTGCGGGTGAGGTGATAAAACACAGCGAACATTTCCGCCTTTGTTTTCCCAGTGACACTGTCAATTTTACTGAGTTTGATATTGGTGATGTATTGGCAACCGACAAAGGCTATGAATACATTGTGGCTAATGGTGGCGAGCGAATTTTATTTCCTAATGAAAATGTCGCTATTGGGCAGCGAGCTCTGGTCATAATTAGGCCCGAAGATAATTTAACAGAGAGTATCTTATGAAAAAAACTAAAGTCTCTATTATTGGGGGCTCCGGCTACCTTGCAGCAGAGTTACTGCGTAATTTACTAAGCCGTGAAGACGTAGAAATATTGCGTGTATCTAGCAAGGATCACATCGGGAAAAATATTGGCGAAGTTAATCGCTCCTTTTGGGGGCTTAGTGAGGTTATTCTTGAAGATATTCCACCCTGTGAATGCGCCGCTGGGGCCGACATTGTATTTTTAGCAATGCCCCATGTAGTAACAGCGCAGGTTGCGATGGAATTATTTGACTTAGATGTACGAATTATCGACTTGTCAGGAGACTTTCGTCTTAAAGACCTCAACGATTACACCCAATACTATGCCGATCAACATCCTTGTCCTGAGCGTTTAGGGTCCTTTGTTTATGGGATGCCAGAGTTGTATGCACAGCAAATTAAAACAGCTAAGCATGTAGCCAACCCCGGTTGTTTTGCTACCTGTATAGCAACGTCATTGTTGCCGCTGGCAAATGCCGGGCATATGCATAAATCTGCGGTTAGGATTGTGGCATTAACCGGTTCAAGTGGTTCAGGTGTGCATCCGCAAATGGGTAATCATCACGCTGTTCGCACCAATAATTTAAAAGCCTACAAGGTATTCAATCACCAGCATACGCCAGAAATAGTGCAAACATTGACGGCCGCTGGTGCAAGTGAGGTCAAACTTGATTTTGTACCGGTCTCTGCGCCACTGTCCAGAGGAATGATGTCAATTACTCAGCTGGATATGCCGGTAGGTGTTAGTGAAGATGAACTGCGTTTGATGTATGAAGATTACTACCAAAGTTTCCCATTAATTTCGGTGTTACCTAAAGGAGTTGCACCTGAGGTTGTTGCCATCAAAAACTCTGCTCGTATAGAAATTGGTATTGATGTCAGTGAAATGCACAGTGACGGATCAAAAACCCTGTGTGTAACCAGCGTATTGGATAACCTTATTAAAGGTGGTGCAGGCCAGGCTATGCAAAATTTTAATTTGATGACAGGTCACGATAACAACTACAAGCTCGACCCACTAGGTATGTGGCCATGAGTGATCAGGCGAGCGCTAAAGTGAGTCAGAGACCCCTTGCCGTAGTCAAAGTAGGTGGCGACATTTTACTCGATGACAATCAACGGATTGGTTTAGCAAAAAACATTACAGGGCTCCTAAACGAAAATTGGCGAGTGGTGGTTCTGCATGGTGGCGGTCCGCAGCTATCAACTATGCAGTCTCGTTGTGGTATCCAACCTCGTAAAGTAGCCGGGCGACGTATTACCAGTAAAGAAGATCTAGTGTTGGTCAAACAAGTGTTATGTGGCCAAGTAAACGTAGATCTCGTATCGTTGATGCACGCACATGGCATCAATGGTTTTGGATGCCATGGAGCTTCAGGGAAGCTTATTCAGGCTGAAAAACGCCCGCCCACCCGCGTGTCTGGTGGAGGCTCTGAGCTTATAGACTTTGGGGAAGTGGGAGATGTTACATCGATTAACACTATTCTCTTAGATCAATTGTTGTCAGCTGATCTAGTGCCGATAATCGCATCTTTAGGTATGGACCCTAGCGGCCATGTTTTTAATATTAATGCGGACACCACAGTTGTTCAGATAGCGCGACAAATGTCTGCAGAGCTCCTAATTTTTGTAACCGGTGTCGGTGGTATTTTTCACGATATAAAAGATCCCATGAGTCGCTTTCCTTACTTAGATGCAACCGCGGCAAGAGAGCATATTAATAGCGGGATCATTGTGGATGGTATGATTCCAAAAGTAGAAGAAGCTCTGTCACTGTTAAAATCAGGTGTTAATACTATAGCTATCGTCGATACTCGTGAGGCTTCAGCTTTTACGAGTATTGCTAAGGGTGATGGAGACTATGGCACCCTAATTAGAGCGTCTTAAATTTATAGTTGGCTTAGAGAACGCAGTTTATTTGTATGTCTTAATAGAAGCGATACTAGGGCATCCAGTGTTATGGGAACTCATATCGTTAACATCTAACTAAAATACTAAAAAAGGCATAAATTACTATCACTTTTTCTGCCTCCGTCCCTAATAACTGCTCTGCTATAACGTGCTTACACAATTTATAGTCTGCCAATGGATAGGCTAAAATAGAATAAAAAAATGACTAATTTTTGCCGTTTGGTAGATGTTTTCTGCAGTTTATATTTTTATACAGTACCAAAATCTCAAATGAAAAATCACTTAGCAGTAAAGCTCTTTTTTTATTAAGTTGTATGTGTCAAATCTATTGATACAGAGGTCTCTAAAAGGGTTGAAAAATTTCTCTGTAAAACTACACTATTGCCACCTTAACTAATGCAGTAACTTTTACGAAGGGCAATAGATGAAAAAGATTTTTGTTCCACTGTGCATAATAATGATGGCACTGGCCGCCTGTCAGTCAGAGACTAAACATTCATCACAGTATCAAGTAGATATTACGCGTACAACATTTGGTGTACCCCATATTAAAGCGTCGGACTACGGCAGTTTAGGCTATGGCGAAGCTTATGCTTCTGGACAAGATCAAGTGTGTAATATGGCTGTTGCTCTCATTACCGCAAAAGGTGAGGCCGCACAATATTTGGGTGCGGGGCCTGATAAAGCTTATATTTATAGTGATATGGTGATGCACGCGCTAAATATGCAAGCGAAGGGGCGTGAAGCGCTTACTGCTCAGACAGGAAAAATCAAAGACTGGATTGAGGGATATACCGCAGGCTATAACAGATATTTAGAGGATTCTGCAGGAAAATTCAATTCTTGGTGCGATCATGCACCTTGGGTCAAGCCCGCAAGTGCCGAAGATTTTATGGCTCAGTATGTGGCCTCAGTACATACTATTACTCGCATGGCTGGTGCTGTTGTAGCAGCTCAGCCGCCTGAAATAACAGCCACTATAAAAGTGTCCCCATCACAGCAGATAGCCGCACTCAATGCTATTAAACTCGAAGGTATGGGATCCAATGGCTGGGCATTTGGAAGTAAAACCACTGAAAATGGTAAGGGTATGCTTTTAGCTAACCCACATTACCCGTGGTATGGGACCAGCCGCTTTTGGGAAAAGCATTTAACTATCCCTGGCGAGTTAGACGTATACGGTACTAACTTGGTAGGAAACCCTGGCGTTGCCATCGGGTTCAATAATGCCATTGGGTGGACACATACCGTATCGGATTCCAAACGCGTAGTGTTTTATGAGTTGACCTTGAATCCGGATGATCCGACACAATATCGTTATGAGGGTGAATGGCGTTCACTTGAAATGCGTGATGTATCTGTTAGCGTGCTAACAAGCGAAGGGGTAGAAGTTCAAACCTCGCCCATTTGGTTCAGTCACCACGGTCCAATCATCCAAATGCCGGGCCTGGCATGGACCACGGAAAAAGCTTATGCCACTCGTGATGCTAATAGTGACAATATCCAGGTGATGGCTCAGTGGTTGGCAATGGGGCAAGCCCAATCTATGGATGAATTTATTCAAGCACACAAAACTTACAATGCCATGCCATGGGTAAATACCATATCAACCAGCGCAGATGGCCGGGCAGTCTATCTTGATAACAGTAATGTGGGAGCGCTCAGTTCTGAGGCAATAGACGCCTGGAATAATCGTATCGAGCAGGTACCTCAATTAAAGCAATTATATTTAACCAAAGGGCTAGTCATTCTGGATGGAAGTACTCGTCGAGATGAATGGGTGACTCATCCAGATGCTTTGATTCCTGGCACAACACCATTTGAACAGCGGCCGTTGATTGAAAGTGATTATTATGTCTTCAATTCAAATGACAGCTATTGGCTGAGCGATCCTAAGCGCCCAGCTACCGGCTATTCCCCCTTATATGGTACTACTGAAACACCACGAAGCGTTCGCACGCGTATGAATATCCATTTACTGGATGGGCTAGCCGGATTTGATTTTCGTGGTGAGGATGGGCTGTTTTCAGCTAAAGAGATTCAAACGGCACTGTTTGATAATTCAGGCTTAGCTGCACATCTACTCAAGCCGGAATTACTCGTGCGTTGCCAACAAAACTCAAAAGTCTCACTAGCTGAGGGTACGGTTGATTTAACTAATGCCTGTAAAATTTTAGACAACTGGGATAATCGCTATAATCTGGATAGTCGAGGGGCGGTATTATTTAGAGAATGGATAACGCGTTACGACATCACCGCTACACGATTTAAGGGCCCCTTGTTTGGTGGTAAATTCGATGTAAAAAATCCTGCGCTGACACCAGTGGGACTTGCTAAAGGAGAGCGCGGTCTTACTTCACTCGCAGAGGCTGTTATGCTCCTAAATAATGAGGGTATCGCGTTAGATATTCAGCTAGGAGATCTACAAACAGCGCACCGAGCAGGCACTGCAATCCCCGTGCATGGAGGTAATAGCCATGAGGGTATTGCCAATCTTCAAGTGACGCGCCCTTACATAGATTCTGCAATATTCTCTGGAATCAATGATCATGTGAGTGACAGCAAAACTCTTAGTAGCAGCGGTTACAATATTGCCCATGGCTCGAGCTTTATAATGACACTTAATTTTACTGATGAGGGCCCGCAAGCTCAGGCCATTTTGTCATATAGCCAGTCAGGTTCACCAGATTCTGAAAACTTTAGTGATCAAACAGTGCGCTATCGAGATAAAGAATGGCGGGATATTTATTTTGAAGGCAGTGATATTGCTAAACATTCATTGAGTTCTTTGTCGCTGTCAGAATAGCCGATTTACATACCAACACTTTAAAAAGGAAATTTAACTAGTGATGAATTACTTCCGTCCCCTTTACCCCTTTCTACTGGGTTGGGCTTTGATTTTAAATACCGCGTCGTTTGCTAACTTAAGTTTGATTAATGGCCTTGGCCAGCTGATTCTTTTTACTGGGGTGGTATGCATACCCATTTGGCGTACAGGTCGAATGAGTTATGTGGATATTGGTTGGCCTTGGGGACTGGTGTTACTTGGCATAGTCAGTTTTTTCCTCAGCGATGGTTATTGGGTTCGGTCACTGGTTGTTAGTATTGTCCTTATTCTTGTTGGTTTGCGCATGGGTTTGGGCGCTTTGAAAATGTGGCAAATGGGTTTGTTAAAGAAGGAGTTTCCTCGTTATCAATATCAACGCATACGCTGGGAAAAAGAGGGTAAAACAAACGTAGCATTGGCCCTGCAGGTAGATGCCATCTCTCAAGGCTTGGCTAATGCCTCATTTTTGGCAATTCCCATTTTTATTATCGCCTCAAATAGTAGCCCAGAGTTTTTAGTATTAGAGATCATTGGATTAGTGATCTGGTTGTTGGCATTCGCCATGGAAACCGTGGCGGACCTACAAAAAATCACCTTTTTACAGCAAATGAAAAAAGCGGGCAAGCAACGTCAAGTCTGCAACGTAGGATTGTGGCGCTACTGCCGACATCCCAATTATTTTGCTGAGTGGATGGTATGGAATGGCCTTATCATCGCTGCGATACCTTCTTGGTTGGCATTGCAGGATGCTGAAAATACTATCATTTGGTGGCTGCTTGGTTTGAGTCTACTATTTACGTCCAGAGTTATGTACAGCACCTTAGTTTATGTAACGGGTGCGGTGCCGTCGGAGTACTTCTCTGCCCAGAAAAGACCTGCGTATAAAGATTATCAGCAAACCACTAATCGTTTTTTTCCTGGACCCCATCGCAAGTTATAAAGGATTTTTGATTTTTAATGATTTTTGTAGCGCTGACTTGATGGGTGGCAAGACGATGTTTGTATGGCTAGAAATTAGCGATTAACGTTAACTAAAAAGTATCGATTATGAAACTGAACTCAACCATCACCTGCCCTAAGTGTGCATTTAAAAAGACGGAAATAATGTCTACTAACAGCTGCCAGTTTTTTTATGAATGCTTAAATTGTAAAATAATTTTAAAGCCGAATACCGGCGATTGTTGTGTGTTTTGCTCTTTTGGAGATGTCGTCTGCCCTCCGATTCAAAGCGGTGAAAAGTGCTGCGATAGCTGAAAAATAGTTGTCTTACAGTGTTATTCAGCGGTGGCGCTAATCTAACTTAAGGTCCATTTGATATTGAAACAATTCAGTGTTGTAGAGGGCTAACAAGTAATCAACCAAAACCTCTTTATCATTCTGCAGGTAGTAAGAACGGCGTACGAGACTTAGCAACGGAAAACCTACTTCTACTTCTAGATAAGCAGCAATAGTTTCGCTAGCAGGCACCGCACTGATCGTCTGATTAATATGGCTAACGTTCATGCCACTTTCACGAAAATATTGATGACGTGATTGGTTGATAAAAATGTCAGTGCTGTCAGGCATATCAACACCAGCGCTCCAGCTATCAAAGTAACCAAAAATAGCACCTGCACGTTCACGTGTTCGCACTAAGTGAAAAAGCGACTCATTGCCGTCGATTGAAAACTCTCCACGGATAGTTTGCGGCGGGACTATAAGGCGGCAATCGATCACCTGCGCTACTGAGTTCTGCGCAATACTATCAATTTCTTCTAAAACACCCAGCAGGGGTGCTTGCACTGGCTTGGGAGTGTACTTATGTGTGACATGCGTACCTTTACCGCGGCCACGCTCGACCAAGTCTTCTGCAGCGAGCTCATTAACGGCTCGTTTAACGGTAATACGTGATACATCAAACGCTTCTGCTAGCTCCCTTTCACTGGGTAGTTTTTCACCATGGTGAAAAGTGCCATCGATAATATAGCTTTTAATAAGACGATAGAGTTGATGATACAGCGGCGAGGGCGCTTCTTCGGATACCTTATTTCGTTGGCTGTGACTAAACAATATGTCGCCTGTGGTGGGCTTCATAAGATTCCTTTTAATGATGAGTTAGTCAAAAATAGAGGTTGTACCCAAATTGATACTTTGGTATAACAATATACCATTAAGCGATGTTTTTCCAACGCCCAGTCATGAAACTATGATTTTACAGGTCAATAGTTAGCTTGAATAGGCTTTTTTGGTGGCAATAACACTCTGGAGATAAATGGATATTTATACTTTAGACAAGGCGTGGTGCCTTAAGCAAATTCGCCGTAAGAGCTGTGATGAAGCTCTTGGTGGTGCCTTATGCGTGTTAAATTTTGCTGTGATGCATACCCGAGGGTCAGCGCTATGAATCAAGCGCTTTCCAATGTTCGAGTACTTGATTTAACGCATATGCTATCGGGGCCTTATGGCAGCATGATATTGGCTGATTTAGGGGCTGAAACTATAAAAGTAGAACCCTGCCATGGAGAGGGTACTCGCAAGCTATTGGCGACAGATCCTAATAATTCTCTGGATGGAATGGGCGCCTATTATATAACGTTAAATCGCAATAAAAAGAGTGTTGCGGTAGATCTTAAAACTGAACAGGGATTAGCACTTTTTAAGGATCTAGTGAAGCACGTCGACATTGTCATTAGTAATTTTGCAGCCGGGGTCCCAGAGCGATTAGGTATTGACTACCAATCACTCAGCGAGGTTAATCCTCGCGTTATTACCTGCACCGTTTCCGGGTTTGGCTCTGATGGCCCGGGTAGTAAAAGACCTGCATTTGATCAGGTAGCGCAGGCAATGGGTGGTGGTATGTCTATCACTGGGGTAAATCAGAAGCATATGGTGCGCGCCGGCATTCCTATTGGAGACCTTGGCGGCGGGATGTTTGGGGTCATGGGTATTTTAGCAGCACTGTATGAGCGAGAGCGAAGCGGGCAGGGTCAACACGTAGATATTTCAATGTTGGACTGCCAAATTTCTATGCTCAACTATATGGCTACAATGCACTTCTTATCTGGAAATGACCCATACCCGATTGGCAATAGCCATTTCGTCCATGTGCCCTATGACACCTTTACCTGCTCTGACGGCTTCATCGTAATTGCGATCATTACCGATAATTTTTGGCAAAATCTCAAACAGGTAGTCCACTCACCTGCCTTCGACGATGTGAAATACGATAGTCAACCCGGTCGATGGGAAGACCGGGATATGATTACTAGTACCTTGAATGCATTACTGAGGGTTAATACCTGCGCATTTTGGCTATCTCAACTCGAAGACAAACGTATCCCCTGCGCGCCAGTAAATAGTCTCAGTCAGGCACT
>DCBC01000100.1:7713-23611 GCA_002313335.1 Porticoccaceae bacterium UBA1117 | reverse complement strand
TTATGTAATGAGGGGCGAATAAAAGCCACATTTTGGTGCCTTACTATGTTAAAATTGTTCCTGTTTAAGGGGGTGTTTAGCAGGACAACACCTGAGCTTTTTTTGGAGTAGTGCCACCTTTATTGGCGCCCACCCAAAGGATTCCAATAATTCAGGAAATAACAATAAATTATGGTCGATCTAGCCAAGCAAATTGTTCCAGTAAACATTGAAGATGAGCTCAAACAATCCTATTTAGATTACGCGATGAGTGTCATTGTTGGTAGGGCATTGCCGGATGTGCGTGATGGCCTCAAGCCCGTGCATAGACGGGTTTTGTTCGCTATGAGTGAACTAAACAACGATTGGAACAAGGCGTACAAAAAGTCTGCTAGGGTGGTGGGTGATGTGATTGGTAAATACCATCCTCATGGTGATTCAGCGGTCTATGAGACAATCGTTCGAATGGCGCAGCCGTTCTCACTAAGATATATGTTGGTAGATGGTCAGGGCAATTTCGGGTCGGTAGATGGAGACCGTGCTGCGGCGATGCGTTACACCGAAATTCGGATGACCAAAATTGCTCATGCGTTACTTGAGGATCTAGAAAAAGATACCGTCGACTTTGCACCCAACTACGATGAAACCGAGCAAATTCCAGTTGTTATGCCAACCCGCGTGCCTAATTTACTGGTCAATGGTTCCTCTGGTATTGCTGTTGGCATGGCGACTAATATTCCGCCACACAACCTTACTGAGGTTGTCAAAGGCTGCCTAGCCTTGATTGATAATAGCGAAATCACCATCGATGAATTGATGGAATATATCCCTGGGCCAGACTTTCCCACAGGGGCTATCATCAACGGTAAGGCTGGAATCATTCAAGCGTACCGTACTGGTCGAGGCCGTATTTACATGCGTTCGCGTGCTGAGATCGAGGTCGACGAAAAAACGCGTCGTGAAACAATTATTGTTTCGGAGATTCCTTACCAGCTAAACAAAGCGCGTTTGATCGAGCGTATTGCTGAATTAGTCAAGGAGAAGAAGTTAGAGGGCATCTCGGAGCTGCGTGATGAGTCGGATAAAGATGGTCTGCGCATTGTTATAGAGATTAAGCGTGGAGAGATCGGTGAAGTTGTCTTGAACAATCTTTACGCGCAGACTCAAATGCAAAACGTATTTGGTATTAATGTTGTTGCATTGGTGGATGGTCAGCCAAAAATCCTTAATCTTAAGCAGATGCTTGAGGCGTTTGTGCGTCACCGTCGCGAGGTTGTGACACGTAGAACGATCTTTTTACTGCGTAAAGCGCGCGAGCGTGCCCACACTTTAGAAGGTTTCTCTATTGCGTTGGCAAACATTGATGAAATTATTGCTCTAATTAAAGTATCTTCAACGCCTGCAGATGCTCGCGAGAGTTTGATCGCTCGTGGCTGGAACCCTGGTTCAGTGTTGGAGATGTTAGATCGCGCAGGGCCGCACGCGGCGAGACCTGAATGGTTAGAGGATCAATATGGGCTGCGTGATGGCCAGTATTTCCTATCGCCTGAGCAGGCCAAAGATATTCTTGAACTGCGGTTACATCGATTGACGGGTATGGAAACTGATAAAATCATTGAGGAATTTGCAGTCAAGCTTGAAGAAATAGCCGACTACCAAGATATTCTCGGTGATTTAAATCGGTTAATGACTGTCATTCGGGAAGAGCTCGAGGCAGTGGTGACCGAGTTCGGTGATCCAAGACGTACAGAAATTATTGAATCAATGCATGACCTGACTGTTGAAGATCTCATTACTGAAGAAGATCGAGTGGTTACCATTTCTCATGGTGGCTATGCTAAAACTCAGCCTTTGAGTGATTATCAAGCGCAGCGCCGCGGTGGTATGGGTAAATCTGCGACAGCGGTTAAAGACGAAGATTTCGTAGAGCATCTTTTGGTAGCTAGCACTCATACAACAATTCTTTGTTTTACTAACCTTGGGAAAGTTTATTGGCTCAAGGTTTATCAAATTCCGATTGCGGGACGTAACTCTCGAGGCAGGCCCGTGGTGAACTTGTTGCCGCTAGGAGAGGGTGAGAGGATTAGTTCGATACTGCCGGTCGAGGAGTATAGCGAAGACAAATTTGTACTCATGGCGACTGCCAACGGGACTGTTAAAAAGACCGCACTAACCCAGTACTCTCGACCACGAAGTGTTGGTTTGAGAGCGGTTGACTTAGTGGAGGGAGATCATCTAGTTGGAACGGCTATTATTGATGATGCTAGTGACGTTATGTTGTTTAGCTCCGAAGGCAAGGCGGTACGTTTTGCGAGCACTGATGCTCGGTCGATGGGTAGAGTCTCTAAAGGTGTTCGTGGTATGCGCCTTCCGGAAGGAAGTTCGGTTATCTCAATGGTCATACCGGAGCAGGATGGATTTTTGTTGACCGTCTGTGAAAATGGGTATGGCAAGCGCACCAAGGTTGAAGAATTCCCAACTAAAGGGCGCGGTGGTAAGGGCATGATTGCTATTCAGGCGAGTGAGCGAAATGGACCCTTAGTCGGCGCGACACAGCTATTCTCGGGTGATGAAATCATGTTGATCTCTGATCAAGGCACCATGGTGCGTACCAGAGGGGATGAGGTTTCGGTTGTTGGTAGAAACACTCAAGGGGTGCGTATTATTCGACTCAAAGACAATGAAAACTTGGTTAGTTTGGCACGAATTGCTGAGCCTGAAGAGGATGAATTTGCTGTTTCTGAAGATGTCGATGATGCCGCTGAAGAAAAAGTCTCCGCTGAGTAAAATAACTTTATGTGTAAAAGTATCGCCATATGGAGAGTAAGTGATGTCTGAAAAAGATGCATTACTGGGATTAAGAGATAAGATTGATGCCTTAGATCTTCAAATTATGGAGAGCATCAGTCAGCGTGCTAATTTTGCTCAGCAGGTTGCCCATGTAAAAAAGAGTTTAGGAGATACCGCCTATTATCGTCCTGAGCGAGAAGCTCAGGTTTTGCGAAGTGTCATGGAGTCTAATACGGGCCCACTAGATAACGAGGATATGGCCCGACTTTTTCGTCAAATTATGTCCGCCTGTTTGGCGCTTGAACAGCCGATAAAAGTTGCTTTTCTAGGCCCTGAAGGCACGTTCACTCAAGAGGCCGCGCTGAAACATTTTGGTGATGGCGCAGTTGCTGTGCCTATGTCTGCAATTGATGAGGTGTTTCGTGAAGTATTGGCAGGAGCCTGCCACTACGGTGTTGTGCCAGTAGAGAATTCTACCGAAGGAGTGATCAGTCATACTTTGGATAGCTTCATGGATTCCTCGATTAAGATTTGTGGTGAAGTTGAGTTACGGATTCATCATCACTTTATGATGGGTGAGAATACCAAAAAAGAAAATATTACTCGGGTATATTCCCACGCACAGTCTCTGGCTCAATGTAGACAGTGGTTGAATTCGAATTATCCAAATATTGAGCGTGTAGCGGTCAGTAGTAACGCCGATGCGGCGAAAAGAGTTCAAGGAGAGTGGAATTCTGCAGCTATCGCCGGGGACATGTCCTGCGAGTTGTATAAATTGGAAAAGTTGTGGGAAAAGATCGAGGATCGGCCAGATAACTCTACTCGCTTTTTAATTATAGGACGTGACGATATTCCTCCCAGCGGGGATGATCGAACGTCTCTTGTGGTGTCTGTGCGCAATAAGCCGGGTGCCTTACATGATCTTTTGGAGCCTTTCAGGCGTTACAATGTGGACATGACACGTCTTGAGTCACGTCCATCGCGTAGCAGCAAATGGTCTTACGTATTTTTCATTGATTGTGTGGGACATATTGAAGACGAAGCGGTTAAAAGCGTACTCGCAGAATTAGCATCTGATGTCGCTGACCTTAAGATCTTAGGGTCTTATCCACGTGCGGTTTTATAGCTGGCACGTTGAGCCCCTTCAATGACCAATAGCAGAGTATCCTGATGTCGAGTAAAACTGAAAACTCCGAGCCTCAAATTAATCAACTAGTGATTATAGGGCTCGGTTTAATTGGATCTAGTCTCGCCATTGCCGCGCGAGAACAAGGTTTAGCTAAGACCGTTATAGGTATTTCTCGACGAACATCCACTCTTGAATTAGCGCTCGAATTAGGCGTTATTGACCGAGCATGTGACAGCCTGGAGGCGCTAGCTTCCGAACTCGATTTTGGGGATTTGGTGGTTATTGGTGTCCCGACATTGAGCGTGCCTTCGATCATTGCAGTCTGCCATGAATTTCTCAGTGATAGAGTGACCATCACCGATGTCGCTAGCGTCAAAGGTAGTGTCGTCAAAGCTTTATTAGATGTATATGGCAAACTACCCCGTCAATTTGTGCCCGGCCACCCCATCGCCGGTTCTGAAAAAAGTGGTGTTGAAGCCGCTAATAGCCAGTTATTTCAAGATCACAGAGTTATTTTGACCCCGCATAACACTGCTGATTGTGAGCATTTGAGTTTGGTCAGTGCGCTCTGGTCTGATGTAGGAGCTGTCGTGTCTACCATGAGTGTTGACGAGCATGATGCTATTTTGGCTGCGACTAGTCATTTGCCGCATTTTTTGGCATATTCTTTGGTCGATACACTGGCTTCGGTGGGCGACAATCGAGAGATCTTTCGTTATGCCGCAGGTGGGTTCCGCGATTTTACTCGAATAGCAGCTAGTGATCCCGTTATGTGGCGTGACATTGCGCTGGCTAACCGTGAATCTATACTCAGCATTCTTGATCAGGTGATGGATAACTTTCAAGCCTTGCGCGGGGCAATCGATGACGGCGATCAAGATTATTTGATGGATGTTTTTACTCGAGCTCGTGACGCGCGGAATCATTTTGGGAAATTACTTGAAAATAAAGCACTGCAGGGTCCAATGACTGAAAAAGCTATTAATTATAGAATCTCTCCTGGGGGTAATGCACGCGGTGATGTGCGGGTTCCAGGTGATAAATCCATGTCTCATCGCTCCATTATGCTGGGTTCTCTTGCCCAGGGGATGACCGAAGTCACTGGTTTTCTTGAGGGAGAAGATAGCATGGCTACACTGCAAGCCTTTCGTGATATGGGCGTTGTTATCGAGGGTCCTGAGCGCGGCCGAGTCGTTATTCATGGCGTTGGCTTGCATGGTCTTAAGGCGCCTGCTAAGGCTCTATATATGGGCAATTCGGGGACCTCTATTCGGCTTTTAAGTGGCCTTCTCGCCGGGCAGTCTTTTGATACCGAGTTGACTGGAGATATTTCTCTTTCTGGTCGACCGATGGGCCGAGTCGCTGATCCACTGCGGTCTATGGGCGCGAATATTGAAACCTCTAAAAACGGAACGCCGCCATTGAAAATTAGAGGCGGTCAACGGCTATCCCCAATTAACTATTTAATGCCAATGGCCAGTGCACAGGTTAAGTCCTGCGTTTTATTAGCTGGACTCTACGCTGAGGGTGACACATCAGTGACGGAACCCGCCCCGACTCGAGATCATACTGAGCGGATGCTGCGAGGGTTTGGTTATACCGTAAATGTCGGACAAAGGACCGCTAGTTTGACTGGTGGAGGTGATCTTTTAGGCACCAGAATTGATGTGCCAGCAGATATTTCCTCAGCCGCATTCTTTATGGTTGCCGCAGCTATTACACCGGGTTCGGACATTAACTTACAGCACGTCGGCATCAACCCAACCCGTGTTGGGGTTATTAATATTTTACGTCAAATGGGTACGCAAATTAGTTTATCCAATGAGCGTGAAGTGGGCGGTGAACCGGTGGCTGATATAAGAGTTGAGTACGGTAAACTAAAGGGTATAGATATACCTCCAGATCAAGTTCCACTGGCTATTGATGAGTTTCCAGTATTATTTATCGCAGCTGCCTGCGCGAAAGGGACCACAACGCTTACTGGTGCAGAAGAACTCCGTGTCAAAGAGAGTGATCGTATTCAAAGTATGGCAGATGGCCTTGTGACGTTGGGAATTGATGCCCGCTCTACAGTTGATGGAATCGTGATTGTGGGTGGAGAATTGAGGGGAGGCAATGTATTGAGTCATCATGACCATCGCATAGCGATGGCGTTTGCTATCGCCGGACTCCGAGCAAAAGACGAGATTATTGTGCAAGGCTGTAACAATGTTGCAACCTCTTTTCCCAATTTTATTGAGTCTGCGGCTGCCATTGGGCTGAATATTCAGGTTGAGGCGCACAATGACTAAAATTATTACTATCGATGGGCCCAGTGGCTCAGGAAAGGGTACGGTAAGTCGACTCTTGGCTGATAAATTATCGTTTCAATATTTGGACAGTGGCGCCTTGTATCGAGTTTTAAGTATTGCGGCAACGCGCCGTAACGTAGATACGGCCAATAAAGTAGAGCTGGCATTAATTGCCGAGCATATGGATGTCATTTTCAAAACATCCGCCCAAGGGGACTTTGATATTTTACTTGAAGGGGAGAATGTCACCAGTGATGTGCGCACCGAGACAACAGGCGCTCTAGCGTCACAGCTAGCGGCCTACTCTGAAGTGCGTGATGCGCTTATGAAGCGACAAAGACTGTTTGCCCGGGGAAACGGTTTGGTCGCGGATGGTCGAGATATGGGAACCGTAGTGTTTCCTGCGGCAGATCTAAAAATTTACCTGACAGCGAGTATCGATGAACGAGCTAAGCGACGTCACAAAGAGTTGATTGAAAAGGGCGAAGATGTTAGTCTGCGCGCCCTTGCGGAGCAGGTTAAGGCAAGAGATGAGAGAGATATTAACAGAGAGGTGTCGCCCTTGGTTGCCGCTGAGGACGCTGTAGTGCTAGACACTTCAAATATGAGCGCTCTTGAAGTACTGGACAAGGTGCTTCATATAATTGATTTTAAGCGTTTGGTATAAACACGTAACTTATCGGGCAGCCCAGCAGTCGCCAGCTTTACTCTGCTGTAAGCCTTAATTGTAACTGACCCGCAGAAACTGGCATTGCGGAAAAAAGAGGCCTCTGCTATCTGTCGCAGTTGATCCTCTGTCATACCCTAGGTACTTCCCATGATCGAAAATTTCCAAGAACTATTTGAAGAGAGTCTCAAAACCGTTGAGATGAATCCTGGCGCCATTATTACTGGCGTAGTTATCGACATCGATAAAGACTGGGTAACAGTCCACGCTGGACTAAAGTCTGAAGGCGTCATATCGTTAGATCAATTTTATAATGACAAGGGCGAACTAGAAGTCGCCATTGGTGACGAGGTACAGGTCGCTCTTGAAGCTGTTGAAGATGGCTTTGGCGCTACCAAACTGTCTCGTGAAAAAGCCCGTCGTGCTGAGTCTTGGATTGAACTTGAAGCAGCCCATACCGCGGATGAAGTGGTTATTGGTGTTATCAGCGGAAAAGTCAAAGGCGGCTTTACTGTCGATGTTCGTGGCTTGCGCGCATTCCTTCCTGGTTCGCTGGTAGACGTTCGTCCACTGCGTGAGATTACTCACCTAGAGAATATCGATTTAGAATTTAAAGTTATTAAGCTTGATGCCAAACGAAATAATGTCGTTGTAAGTCGTCGTGCTGTTATGGAGAGTGCAAACTCTGCTGAACGTGACGAGTTGCTTGCTAATCTTGAAGAAGGTGCATCATTGAAGGGCGTGATCAAGAATCTGACTGATTACGGTGCATTTGTCGATCTTGGTGGTATTGATGGTCTGTTGCATATTACAGATATGTCTTGGAAGCGTATTAAGCATCCGTCTGAGATGATTAATGTTGGTGATGAAATCGATGTTAAGGTTCTCAAGTTTGACCGAGAGCGTAATCGCGTCTCACTGGGCATGAAGCAAATGGGCGAAGATCCTTGGGGCGATATCAAAGGACGTTACCCAGAAGGTGCTCGTGTTAAAGCAACAATTACTAATCTTACTGACTACGGCTGCTTTGCTGAACTCGAGGATGGTGTTGAAGGTTTGGTTCACGTTTCAGAGATGGATTGGACTAATAAGAATGTCCATCCTTCAAAGATTGTTGATCTTGGTCAAGAAGTTGAAGTTATGGTCCTTGATATCGATGAAGAACGTCGTCGTATCTCGCTGGGTATTAAGCAATGCTTTACCAATCCTTGGGATGACTTTGCTGGAACCAAAACTAAGGGCGACAAAGTCTCTGGAAACATCAAATCGATCACCGATTTCGGGATCTTCATTGGTCTTGACGGCGGTATTGATGGTTTGGTTCATCTGTCTGATATTTCTTGGGACGAAACTGGCGAAGAAGCCGTTCGAAACTTTAAGAAAGGTGACGAGGTAGAGACAGTAGTTCTAAGTATTGATGCAGAAAGAGAGCGTATTTCTCTTGGAATTAAGCAACTGTCTGATGATCCGTTTAGCAACTATGTTGACCAAAATGACAAAGGTACAATTGTTACCGGTACTGTTAAAGAAGTCGACGCCAAGGGAGCGGTCATTACTCTGGCTGACGGTATTGAAGCCATTCTGAAGGGGTCTGAGCTTTCTCGCGAGAAAGTTGAAGATGCTCGTCAAGAACTGACGGTAGGTGCTGAAGTCGAAGCCAAGGTTATTAATGTTGATCGTAAGAATCGTGTGATTAACTTGTCGATTAAAGCGAAAGATGTCTCTGAAGAGAAGGCTGCGGTCAAAGCGCATCGTAGCACTGAAGAAGAGTCTTCTGTAGCAGCTCCGACTACGATTGGCGATCTGATCAAGGCGCAGATGGATAAGTAATCTGCCAAAGAAGATAGAAAAGGGTGGCTTTGCCACCCTTTTTTTTTAAATATCTGAATCTATTAAGTTTTTACTTGAATTTTTTCAAAACTTGAATAAAATCAACCACTAATAAAAATTCCATCCTTATAAATAAAGAGCTCGTATGACTAAGTCTGAACTCATTGAAAAAATTTCGTCTAATCAAGATCAGCTGCTTCCACGCGATGTGGAATTAGCCGTGAGAATGATTCTGGAGCGCATGGCGTCGACATTAGCTGATAATCAGCGGGTTGAGATTAGAGGGTTTGGAAGCCTCTCATTACACTATCGTGCGGCTAGAGTAGGCCGTAATCCTAAGACGGGCGACGCAGTAGATTTGCGTGGTAAATACGTGCCTTATTTTAAGCCAGGCAAAGAGCTGCGGACGCGCGTGAATAATGGTATTTAATCTCGTTAACTAAATAACGATTTAAGCGCGGCTAAAGACTCCTCTCCTTTAGCTTGATTTTGTTCTGCGTTAACCTCCACATTACTACCAATCCTGATAAGGTCGTCTTCAGGCAACTCATCGACAAAGCGACTGGGCGTGGTAGCTGATTTCTCACCAAACTGAGTGCGCTGTCGTGCACAGGTCATCGTTAAGGTACGCTGGGCTCTAGTTATGCCGACGTAGGCAAGACGTCGCTCCTCTTCAATTTGACCGCCTTCTACGCTGTTCCTATGTGGCAATATATCCTCTTCCATGCCGATCATAAATACGTGGGGGAATTCTAGACCTTTGGCTGCATGGAGGGTCAGTAGCTGTACCTTATCATCGGCAGACTCTTGCTCTTCTCGATCCAAAATATCACGCAATATAAGCTTGGCGATGGCATTCTCAATAGCACTGTCGCCCTTATCATTTTCATTATCAGACGGGTCATTTTTTAATACTTGGGTAAGTTGAGCCAGCAAAAAGTTAACATTTTCCCAACGTTTCTGAGCAACATGGTCACTACTAGCATTTTGGTGTAGCCAACCAAGATAGTCTGCGTCACTCAGCATTTCATTAATGGCAGCGATAGGGTTGCCAGAATAAACATTTTTGCTCACTTGCTGGACCCAGTGTTTAAATCGTCTAAGTCGCTGCAGGTTATTTTCTGGCATGCTTGCGCTTAGACCAACCTCATCAATGGCACTATAGAGTGACAGCCCGCGTTGGTTGGCATAATTACCTAGTTTCTCGAGAGTGGTTGGTCCAACCTGACGGCGAGGGGTATTAATAATACGTAGTAGGGCATTGTCGTCATCTGGATTAATGAGGAGGCGAAGATAAGCCATCACATCCTTAATTTCGGTTTTTGCATAGAACGACTGCCCACCAGTGATCTCGTAGGGAATATTCTGTGATTGCAGTTTAATTTCGACCAACTTGGCTTGATAGTTTCCACGGTATAGGACAGCAAAGTCACTGTACTTGCAACGCCGCTTGAGTCGCATGTCGATGATTTCGTTGACCACCCGCTCACATTCATCTTCTTCGTTTTCTGCACTGATTAAGCGGAGTGGGTCTCCAGGGCCTAATTCGCTCCAAAGTTGCTTGCTGATTAAGTGAGGGTTATTGTCAATCAGGGTGTTCGCAGCACGAAGAATGCGCCCAGTTGAGCGATAGTTTTGTTCCAGTTTTATAATCTCTAGACCAGGAAAATCGGTTTGTAGCTGCATTAAATTTTCTGGTCGAGCGCCACGCCATGCGTAAATAGACTGATCGTCATCGCCTACTACGGTGAGTGCTTGTTTCTCATTGACAAGGGTTTTGACCAATTCATATTGCGCTAGGTTTGTGTCTTGATATTCATCAACTAACAGATAACGGATCCGCCGTTGCCACTTGCTAAGTATGTCTGGATACTGTCTAAAGAGCATAACTGGCGTCATTATAAGATCGTCAAAGTCCACCGCATTGTACGCTTTGAGTGCCCTCTGATAACGCTCATAAAGCATCGCAATCCCTTGCTCACCAGTGCTATCGGACGCACCTGTTGCTTGCCCAGGCTCAAGCAATGAATTCTTCCAGTTGGAAATAGTACTTTGCACCTGGTCAAGTAGTTTGTCGTCCAACTCACTGTGACGAACCATGAGTTCTTTTAATAGTTTGCGACAATCTTCTTGGTCAAGAATAGAAAAACCTGGCTTAAACCCTAGCGTTTTTATTTCTGTACGAATAATGGTTAGCCCAAGATTATGAAAGGTAGACACTGTTAGTCCGCGAGCCTTATCTTTGGGCATCAGCTTTGAAACTCTTGCCTTCATCTCACGAGCAGCTTTATTAGTGAAGGTTACGGCAGCTATATTTCGGGCCGGAATGTCACATTGCTCTACTAAGTAGGCAATTTTCTGTGTAATAACGCTGGTTTTACCACTACCGGCACCGGCAAGCACCAACAGAGGCCCATCGATATATTTTAGGGCAGCTTTTTGCTGCGAGTTTAGATTATTGGACACTAAACCTTACGCCAATTCTGCAATGGAGCTGCGTTTTTGCTGCAGTTGGCTCAAGGAGCTTTCAAAATCAGTAAGTTTTTGACGTTCTTTAGCCACCACCTCCGTCGGTGCATTACTCACGAATTTTTCGTTACCCAATTTTCCAGACAGTTTTTTTGCTTCCAACGATATTTTGTCAATTTCTCTATCAAGACGCGCTAGCTCCGCGCTTATGTCAATCAGGCCTGCCATAGGGACCAGTATTTCAAGTTCTCCTGCAAGTGCAGTCGCACTTAGTGGCGCTTTACTAGGGTCATCTAGCCAAGTGATGGACGCTAAATTAGCTAGTTTACTTAGGAATTGATGATTCTCGTCGATACGCCGCTGATCATTATCATCACCGCGAGTGAAAAACACATTCAGTGCAGTGGCGGGAGATATATTCATTTCGCCACGTATATTGCGCACGCCAACAATCACCTTTTTTAGCCAGTCTATATCTTGCAATGCGTTTTCATCGATCTGATGACTATCGGCGATAGGATAGGGTTGCAACATAATCGTACTTTTTGAGTCCACAGGAATTCCGGCAAATGGGGCAACATTCTGCCAAATCTCTTCGGTGATAAAGGGTAGTAACGGGTGAGCAAGACGCAATGTAGCCTCTAGTACTCTCACTAACGTCCGACGGGTACCCGTCTTCACTGACTCGTCGCCGTTTTCATCCCATAGTACCGGTTTAGATAGCTCAAGGTACCAGTCACAGTATTCGTTCCATATGAAATCATACAAGGCCTGTGTGGCGAGATCGAAGCGATAACTTTGAATGGCTGAGTTGACCTCTGTCTGAGCTTGCTGAAGTCTAGATATAATCCAACGGTCAGCCAAACTTAGAGTGTAATCACCACCGTCTTGCGCGCAGTTTTCTCCTTCCGCATTCATAAGAACATAGCGTGATGCGTTCCATATTTTATTACAGAAGTTGCGATAACCTTCAAGCCTTTTCATATCCCAATTGATGTCACGACCTGTAGAGGTCAGCGCGCAGAGAGTAAAACGCAAAGCGTCGGAGCCGTGAGCTTCAATGCCCATAGGGAATTGTTTTCGCGTGCGGCTAGCAATTTTTTCGGCCTGTTTGGGTTGCATCATATTGCCAGTGCGTTTTGCCACTAAACTGTCAATATCAATGCCGTCAATCATATCAAGGGGGTCTAAGACATTACCCTTAGATTTCGACATTTTCTGACCTTGATCATCACGAATCAACCCTGTGACATAGACAGTTTTAAAGGGTATTTGCGGACTACCATCTTCATTTTTCACCAACTCCATCGTCATCATCACCATTCTGGCTACCCAGAAGAAAATGATATCGAAACCCGTCACCAACACATCAGTCGGGTGAAATGTTTTTAGCCTATCGGTATTCTCAGGCCAGCCCTGAGTCGCGAAAGTCCATAAGGCTGAAGAGAACCATGTATCTAAAACATCTTCATCCTGTCTCAGCTTTATGTCACCCAGATTATGCTTTTCACGAACCGAATCCTCGCTGCTACCCACATAAGCTTTGCCTGCTTCGTCATACCAAGCTGGAATACGATGTCCCCACCAAAGTTGTCGAGAGATACACCAGTCTTGTATGTTACGCATCCATGAAAAATACATATTTTCATACTGCTTGGGTACAAAATTTATGCGCCCATCCTCAACAGCTTCAATTGCTGGGCCAGCCAATTTTTTGGCGTCCACATACCATTGATTAGTCAGCATGGGTTCTATTACAACACCTCCGCGATCACCATAGGGCACTGTCATATCGTTTTCTTCGATAGACTCGAGCAGCCCCAATGCCTCAAAATCTGCAATGATCTCTCGTCGTGCAGCAAATCGCTCCATACCCTGATATTTTTCTGGGATTGTTGCGCCAAGATCATGATTGTCGCTGCCGTCGCTATTCACGCACTCTGGAGAATGTCGAACATCACCATTAGTTGTTAGCATATTAATCATAGGTAAAGAGTGACGTTGGCCAACATCGTAATCATTAAAGTCATGAGCCGGTGTGATTTTCACGCAGCCACTGCCTTTTTCCATGCTAGCGTATTCATCGGCAAATATGGGGACCGACCGAGCCACAAGGGGTAAGTTAACGGAGCTACCGATTAAGCTTTGATAGCGCGGATCATTCGGATTTACTGCAACTCCAGTATCCCCAAGCATTGTTTCTGGTCTAGTGGTAG
Organism: Porticoccaceae bacterium UBA1117; assembly: GCA_002313335.1. Classification (GTDB taxonomy): domain Bacteria; phylum Pseudomonadota; class Gammaproteobacteria; order Pseudomonadales; family Porticoccaceae; genus HTCC2207. The sequence continues at coordinate 10,240 of DCBC01000100.1, read as the reverse complement.
CGACAATAATGTAGTCTTTTCCATCTGAGGTTTTCGTTCCATCAGCCAGAGGGTATCGAAGGTGCCACATCTTGCCTTTGATTTCGCGGTTTTCAACCTCTAAATCAGAGATTGCCGTATGTAGTTTTGGATCCCAATTGACTAGCCTTTTTCCTCGGTAAATCAGCTCTGAGTCGTACAGGCGAATAAAGACCTCCTGTACCGCATCGTAAAAACCATCATCCATGGTGAATCGCTCAGTATCCCAGTCAACTGAGTTGCCCAAGCGCCGCATTTGCTCAGTAATAGTGCCGCCGGACTGTTCTTTCCACTTCCATATCTCTTTAACAAACGACTCGCGGCCCATTTCCTCTCTACCAGGCAGATTTTCGGCAGCTAACTTTCGTTCTACCACCATCTGTGTGGCAATCCCGGCATGGTCTGTACCGACCTGCCAAAGAGTATTTTTACCCTGCATTCGGGCATAGCGCGAAAGAGCATCCATAATGCCATGCTGCAGAGCATGTCCTATGTGTAAGCTTCCTGTGACGTTGGGCGGAGGGATAACAATACTATAGGGATCACCATTGCCGGATGGGGCAAAGTAGCCATTGCTCTCCCACGATTTATACCATTTGGTTTCTATGTCTTTTGGTTGGAATGTCTTGTCCATTATTGAATTTTATATCCCAAAGGTACTTGTGAAGTGAGTTGATTTAACTGATGCCTGATTATAGAGCTTGCCGAGATTTGTCGCTAGCTTTGCCGACTAATTGAAGTTAACTTTTAGAGTTATGATTACAAAAACCGATCAGCCGCTAAACTTTTCAGAGAGATCATGGTAGTTCAGTGCATAGCCACGCTGTTTATAAAAAAGGAAGTTTTCTCGTTTCGCCTGCTCATAGGCATCATCTTGATAAATGATCTCAATGACGCGGTCGAACCGGCTGAACCAAGTTGGAATGCTGTGCTGGAGATTGATTAAAATTTGATGGTGATCGCCAGGATTTGAATCACAACTCACCGCCACAGGAGCGTGTTCTATCCCAATACCATGGGGTATAAAGGACGAAGACTGTAACTGCCAAAGATGGTTATCCAGTAGCTTAACAGCGGTGCTGTCAGTAACTAGACAGAGGACTTGTTGCCCCTGTGCCAGTGACTTTTTAACGAGCTGGCAGACCAATGAGAAACCCATCATTTGATCTCCAGCCAGTTTATAAAAAGATACGTTAGTCAAGACTTAGACTGCCCAATATGATTGACCGGGAAAATCACTCGCTGACAGTCTTGCTGCGGATATATTCCATAAGCATAGGGACTGGTCTACCTGTAGCACCTTTTTGGGCCCCAGATAACCAAGCTGTTCCAGCAATATCTAGGTGCGCCCATTTGTAGGATTTGGTAAACCGAGCAAGAAAACACGCCGCCGTAATAGTGCCGGCCTCACCGCCAATATTAGCCATATCGGCGAAGTTACTTTTTATCTGCTTGTCATACTCTTCCCACAGGGGTAGTCGCCAAGCACGGTCACCACTTTTGGTACCTCCCAGTAAAAGTTGGTCGGCAAGTTCATCGTCATTCGCTAAAAGCCCGGAGGTGAATTTACCCAGAGCACCAATAACTGCGCCGGTTAATGTGGCTATATCAATGACTGTATCTGGCGAGAAACGTTCGGCATAGGTCAATGCATCACAAAGGATCAGACGGCCCTCAGCATCGGTATTAAGCACTTCGATGGTTTGACCCGACATGCTGGTTACCACGTCTCCCGGCTTAGTTGCATTGCCAGCCGGCATATTCTCTACTGCTGGAACGATTCCGATAACATTGACAGGTAACTTGGTTTCTAACAGTGTATTCATAACACCAAAAACAGATGCTCCGCCACACATATCAAATTTCATTTCATCCATCCCGCGACCGGGTTTTAAGCTAATACCGCCGGTGTCAAAGGTAACTGCTTTGCCGACTAAAACAACGGGTTTTACACTACTGTCGGCGCCTTTGTAATTCATTACTATCAGATTTGCTGGCTCTACTGAACCTGCGCTCACCGATAGTAGTGATCCCATTTTCAGCTCTTGCATCTGAGCTTCATTTACAATGCTGGTAGTGAGGTTAGCTTGCCCTTTTGCCAGCTCCTTAGCCTGCTCTGCAAGATAATTAGGCGTACATATGTTCGCAGGAAGGTTGCCGAGTTGCCGAGCGGTATTCATACCAGCACCAACTGCGGCTCCGTAATTAATGCCCTTTTGAGCGGCGTCCAAATCGGTCTTAGCGGAACACCAGTAAGTGACCGTCTTGAGCTTCTTTGGCTCAGGTTTTTTACCTGTGCCCGTGTATGCATAGGCCGCAGTCATTGTACTACGAGCAATGATGCTTGCCTGCCAATCATGATCTTTTGCCAAACCTTCAGTTGCCCAGACTACATCTACCGCTGGGGTTTTGAAGACGGCAGCAGTGCCAGCTTCAATCGCTCTAATTATCTTTTGTGAACTCGAAGCACCATCTGTACCGATCAAAATGATTCGCTGAAAGGGGATGT
>DCBC01000100.1:0-7328 GCA_002313335.1 Porticoccaceae bacterium UBA1117 | reverse complement strand
GATGTGATAGCGCCATCCAGTAACGTATCAATTTCTTTAGCGATATTCTCTAGTTTTGACCCTGTTGGTAAAACGAGAGAGTCGGCTGTGATTTTTAATAGCTGGGCAGAAGAAGCATTAAACTCCATGTGAACTCCATGTGGTTGCAGATATGATGTAATATACGGTCGGTAACAATACCAGTTTGTTCAACTACACCCAAGGGCTATAAGTCTAATATTGTGATTATTTTCCGTTATTTGACCCGTGAAATTTTATCGACGACCTTTGCAATCTGTGTTGTGCTTTTATTAGTACTGATTAGTGGTCGGTTCGTTAAATACTTATCTAGCGCTATGGCCGGTAATATGGATCCTGGGGTGATATTTGCAGTCATCGGTTATCGGATCCCTGGCTTTCTTGAGTTGACTATCCCTCTCGCATTTTTTTTGGCTATTTTACTATCATTTGGCCGACTACATATTGAAAATGAAATGAGCGTACTTAAATCATGCGGCGTTTCTGAGGCGAACTTGGTTGGTTATACGCTCGTGATGGCGTCAGTACTTGCTCTTTTCGTTGCATGGCTGAGTCTTTCTATATCGCCAGCCGGTGCAGCAAAAGCAGAGACTATTTTAAAATTTCAAAAAGAAATGACCGAACTAGACAAAGTAAGTCCTAAACGATTTTATAAACTCAGCGGGAACAAGGGCATCACTTATGCTGAAAAAATTAACGAAGATAGAGAGTTAGAGGATGTTTTTTTAGCGGTGACTGCAGGTTCTCCAGAAAACTTTGACAGTCGAACAGTTGTTATTTTCGCGAAAAAGGGTCGGCAGCAGCGGTCTATAGACGGGGAAGAAAGGTTTTTTGTTCTCGATCAGGGGTACCGTGTCGAGGGTATTCCAGGTAACAATGATTATCAAATTACCTCCTTTGAACAATATGGGTCAAAACTTAGCTCTCCAAAGAAAGTTGTCGAGGATCTCGAAACCGATGCCATGCCCACCGTTAAGCTCTGGGGTGCGCAGCAGTCGGAGCTAAAGGCAACGTTGCAATGGCGGCTATCAACGCCGTTGATGCTAATAATAATTGTAGTGTTAGCGGTTCCTCTAAGCAGAACCAATCCTCGACAGGGACGGTTCGCTCGGCTGTTGCCAGCAATTATGTTGTACTTTGCCTACTTACTCTCTTTGAGTGCGGCGCGAAGCAGTATTGAATCCGGTGGCATTGCGTCTGATGTTACATTGCTACCTGTGCACCTCGCTTTTTTACTGCTGGGGTTGATTTTGGCAGGCTCTGAGCGATTCCGATATTTAAAAGATAGCCTGATTAGCCGTTGGGGGAGATCATCATGATGCGGCGACTATCTAGGCATATTGGCGGCACAGTCTTTAGATCAGTACTTTTGGCGCTTTGTGTAATTGTAGGGCTTGATGTCGTCGCGGAGATTATTGATCAAACCCGAGCAATTCAAAGAGACTATTATTTCGTAGATACGCTAATTTATGTATTCACAAAACTACCGTCGACGGTCTACGAATATATGCCTATTTCCTCTCTTATTGGCTGTCTTTATGGTCTGGGGTTACTTGTCGGTAACAGTGAAGTGACTGTAATGCGTGCTTCAGGAGTTTCCTTAGTGCGTATCGTGTACTTTGTGATGAAGCCAGTACTTGTGTTTATTGTGTTGAGTGTGGGTATCGGAGAGTATTTTTCACCTTATTTAGATCAGCGGGCAGAAGGAACTCGTGAATACTTGCGCAAAGGCTCTTCTTCTCAAGATTCCGCCGCTGGACTTTGGATTCGCGAAGAGCGCGAGTTCATGCACTTCAATGCAGTCTTTCCCGGAGGTGTTCTTTATGGCGTTACGCGCTATCAATTTGATGATCAGCAAAAGTTACAACAGGCAAGCTTTTCAAGCAGAGCTACCTATAACGCTACCGAACAGTTTTGGGTCGAAGAAAACGTCTCTATTACGCGCTTTGATGAAAATAAAACGGTAACAGAGAAACGGATAACGCGTCGTTGGAATTCTGAGTTGTCTCCCCAAATACTCACGGTTAATATTTTGCCGGCGGCATCATTACCGGTGAGAACATTAGATAATCATATCGATTTTTTACGTCAACAAAACGCAGATACCGCTGTTTATGAGCTAGCATACTGGCGGAAATTACTGCAACCTCTGGTTGTCTTAGGGCTAGTGCTAATCGCCATTTCTTTTGTTTTTGGCCCTCTTCGAGATGCAACCATGGGGTTTCGTATATTTGTTGGTGTTTTAGTCGGTTTAAGTTTTAAAATTCTGCAGGATTTACTTGGACCGTTCAGTTTAGTGTTCGGATTCCCCGTCATTTTTGCCGTCATTACACCCATATTGTTATGTATTTTAGTTGGGCTATATCTTTTGCGGCGCAGCGGTTAACCGGTTTATTGCGTCATTCCAATGTGCTACCTTTTTGTCTCGTAAGGGTTTCTCCATTTTTGGTTCAAAGCGTCGCTGGCAGTGCCAAGAGTCCGCAAATTCTTGCTGATTTGGCCACAGTCCTGTCTTAGATCCTGCAAGCCAAGCAGCGCCGATAGCGGTAGTTTCTATGATGCGTGGGCGCTCCACTGGCGACTCTAAAATATCCGCTAAACATTGCATGGTCCAGTCACTAGCGACCATACCACCGTCCACTCGCAACACTGTTTTTTGAGGATGATTCCAGTCCGCGCGCATTGCTGTTAGAAGATCCAGAGTTTGGTAGCAAACGGACTCAAGGGCGGCTTTTGCAATTTCGGCTGGGCCTGTATTGCGTGTTAAACCAAAAATTGCCCCGCGTGTGTCTGCATCCCACCATGGTGCGCCAAGCCCCGTAAAGGCCGGAACCATGTATACCTGTTCGTTGGGGTCCGCTTGTAATGCTAAAGCACCGCTCTGCTCGGCAGACTCAATAATGCCAAGACCATCTCTCAGCCACTGCACCGCGGCACCCGCAATAAAAATTGACCCTTCCAAGGCATAGGTCACTTTGCCATCTAGTTGGTAGGCAATGGTAGTTAGCAAGCGATTGGTTGAGGTAACGGCATTGTCACCGGTGTTGAGTAGCGCAAAACAGCCTGTTCCATAAGTAGACTTCATCATACCTACCTCAAAGCAAGCCTGGCCTATAGCCGCCGCTTGTTGATCGCCTGCGATGCCATAAATTTTCAGAGGAGAGCCAAATAATGTGGTGGTCCCAAAATCATCAGCACTATTCTTAACCACTGGAAGCATTGAGCGCGGCACATTAAATATTTCTAATAGCTCCTCATCCCAATCGCCAGAATGGATATTGTAGAGCATAGTGCGTGACGCATTGGTGGCATCAGTAGCGTGAACTTTACCTTCGGTTAAGTTCCAAAGTATCCAGCTGTCTACCGTCCCAAAAGCAAGCTCTCCTCGCTCCGCCTTTAATCGTGCATTACTGACATTGTCCAAAATCCAAGCGACTTTGGTCGCTGAAAAATAGGGGTCTAATAGTAAACCAGTCTTGGCGTTAATTAGGGGTTCGATACCGTCCCTTTTTAGAGAGGTACAAAGACTCGCAGTCCGCCTGTCTTGCCAGACGATCGCATTATAAATTGGTTTGCCGGTAGAGCGCTCCCAAACAATAGTAGTTTCTCTTTGATTGGTAATGCCAATGGCGGCAATATTTGAGGCGCCAGTGCGAGTCTTGGCGATGACATCTTTACAGGTCTTTAACGTTGTTTGCCAAATATCCTCAGGATTGTGCTCTACCCAGCCAGATTCTGGAAAGTACTGAGGAAATTCGTACTGCGATTGTTCTGCTACCAAAAACTGTTGATCAAATAGCATACTTCTCGACGAAGTCGTACCCTGATCTATGGCAAGAATAAAATGTTTAGAGTTCATAAGCGTCCACGCTACGTTAGGCTTTATTTACTTTTAGGTAATGTCACCACTTGTGTCCCCGTAAGACGGTCATGCAGGCATTCTTTATTGGGCGGAATCAAGCACCATAGGTATCCTAGTCCAAAGCAAGCTAGAGAAGCAGGCGCTAGCAAACAGCGCCACCAACATTGTTTGGCACTGGGAAGTTCCCCGCTAGGTTGTTGAAGTTTTAATCGCCATGCTTTCATTCCCATCGATTGGCCTTGCTTGCGCCAGCATATAAAAAAATATCCACAGAGAGTAAATGTCAGGCCAATCATTAGTACTAGCTTAAAAATCAGCGAAAAACCCACCCAACCAATGTCGTTATCAGGCATTCCGTAAACCGCGAACCTTAAAGGCATGATGACGGCAAGGGAATATGCCATGACGATAGCGGCCAATAAGAAAAGGTCGTAGACCATTGCTGCCATGCGGCGCGCTATGCTGGCGCTTGGATGTGTTGTTAAGTGAGTTGGATTCTTTTTCACTGGGCTCATCGTTTAAGTAACGCCGCTTTTGTTGATTATTTGAAAATCAGAGAACGATTGGTACCAGAAGTGTGCCGAAAGCCAGTACAATGCGCAATCCTCGATTGATAAAAACATACCTTAGGAGTTTTTTTGTGGATTGGATTTATGGCATTCATGCTATTCAAACTATGTTGAAATCTGCCCCTCAGAGGGTAGAGGAAATACAGGTGCAAAGTGGACGCCGTGATGATCGTCTGCAGAAAATCTATAATTTAGCTGAACAGCATGGAATTCCACTGCAGCCAGTTACGATAAAGAAACTAGATGCCAAAGTTCAAGGGAGGCATCAAGGAGTCATTGCACTGTGTAGGCCTGGAGAGGCGCGAGATGAATCTTTTTTGTTACAACTCGCTGAGACCCACGGCAACCAAAGCTTTTTCTTAATGCTTGATGGCGTGACTGACCCACATAATTTAGGTGCGTGCCTAAGATCAGCTGATGCAGCAGGGGTTCACGCCGTTATTGTACCAAAAGATAATTCCGTAGGCCTGACGCCTGTTGTGCAAAAAGTTGCCTGTGGTGCCGCCGAATCCGTGCCCTTGGTTACGGTAACTAACTTGACAAGAACGCTAGACAAACTCCAGCAGCTAGGAGTCTGGGCGGTAGGAACTACCGGTGAGGCAGAAAAGTCTCTGTACAAAATGGATTTAACCGGAGCAATCGTTTTAGTTATGGGCGCAGAGGGTGATGGGATGCGCCAACTTACCTCCAAGCAATGTGATTTTTTGGCTAAATTACCGATGGCGGGGGAGGTCCAGAGCCTAAATGTCTCTGTAGCCACCGGCGTGTGCCTTTTCGAAATCGTTCGCCAGCGCTCGGTACTTATTTAGATCTGACTTTTGGTCTGTCATTACTATTAAGTGCATTTAGCTAAGCCTGCTTTGTGCTAGAGGTGTTGGCGCAGATATTTTAATAGGAATGTTGCTTTTGGCTACCAACTAGCGATAGGCTTGAAAAAACAATTTAAATTTTTTTAGCCTAGGTTCACTTAAATGGATGCGATGAACTCTAAGACATTTCCGATCGCGAATCTACTCAGTTTCTTGCGGCTGCTGTTGGTGCCAGTGTTGGTTTTTTTTGCATTAGAGGGCGCGCCTTATTGGTTTCTGGGAGTACTGGCGGCATCTCTGGTTAGCGACGTACTTGATGGCCACCTTGCCCGCAAGCTCAATCAGGTCAGTGATTTCGGTGCCAAGCTTGATAGTTGGGGGGATTCCTTAACGTATGCCAGTATGATTTTTGGGCTCTATCAACTTTGGCCAAGCATTTTCACTGATCAGCAAGCATACCTTTTGTCCGCTACGTTATCCTTTATCATACCTTTGGTAGCGGCTTTGGTTAAATTTGGTGAATACCCCAGTTATCATACGTGGGGTGCGAAAGTGGCGGCGATACTGATTGCGCCAGCCTACTATATGCTTATTTTGCTGGATGCTGATACGTGGTTTAGGCTAGTTATTTTGTTTTATTTATTAGTGGCGTCAGAAGAAATACTTATTACTATAATTTTAAAATCTCCAGCTACGAATGTGGGATCAGCATGGCGTCTTTTCATGCGTGGAGACACTAACGCTAAAAGGCTCTAAGAATTAGTGCATTAACTTAATAAAGTGAGTTGCAAGCAACTACTTAAGTAACTACAATGCATCGCCTTAAAAGCGTCGAGTCAAAAATGTCTCGGCACTCCTTGTCTTACCGCGTGGCACATGCCACTAACGGGAGACTCTTTAACCCACGAGGAGATACAATGCGTCACTATGAAGTCGTGTTTTTGGTCCATCCTGACCAAAGCGAACAAGTCCCAGGTATGGTCGAGCGCTATAGCGCATCGGTTGCTGCTGGCGGCGGAAAAGTTCACAGAAGCGAAGACTGGGGTCGACGTCAGTTGGCTTACCCAATCAACAAAATCCACAAAGCTCACTATATCTTGATGAATATCGAGTGCGGACAAGAAGTCCTTGATGAGCTAAATTCAACCTTTCGATATAATGATGCAGTGATTCGAAGCATGGTGATCCGACGTAATGATGCGGTTACTGGCGAATCACCGATTATGAAACTTGAGAATGCTGATAAAGCTGATAAAGAAGCTCGTGAGCGTCGTAATGCAGCTCGTATTAAGGCTGAAGCCGCTGAGAAAGCTGCTGCAAAACCTGAAGAGCCAGCTGCCCCGGTAGCTGAAGTTACTGAAGCTGAATCTGACTCGGAAGGTGGAGAATAATCATGGCTAAATTTGTACGTCGTAGAAAATTTTGTCGTTTCACCGCTGAAGGCGCAACGGAGATCGATTATAAGGACTTAGATACGCTGAAAGGCTACGTATCGGAGAGCGGAAAAATTGTACCTAGTCGTATTACTGGAACAAAGGCTCGGTATCAACGTGAACTGTCAGAAGCCATTAAGCGAGCGCGCTACATCGCGCTGCTACCTTATACTGACAGTCATAAGTAACAGAGTGTATTGAACCGTGCGAACCCTAGCTGAATTTATAATGCGTGGGCGAGCGCAGGCTTGCTTGGTAGCCCTCTTAGGTGTCTTGGTACCGTTAATCGGGCCAGCAGCGGTAGGGTTAGTAACTCTGCGAAAGGGTAGTTTTGAAGGTGCACTGGTTACTCTTTGGGCGTCATTGCCTTTCGTGGTGAGCTACTTTGCAGGGCAGTCGAGTCCGTTTATTGCAGTGATGTCGATTTTAGCGTTGGCTAACACTTTAATAGTAGCCAACGTTCTTAGAGGGACTGCTAGCTGGAGTTTGGCATTAGTGAGCGACGTATGCGTCGCGGTTGGCTTCGTGGTTGTTGCCGGTGTTGTGTTTCAAACCGATCTGGGTGTAATGATGTCAGATCTAACGGAGCTGTTTGTAAGCGTCTCAGAGCAGCTAGAGAAAGATTATGTTATGCCCG
>DCBC01000030.1:855-13028 GCA_002313335.1 Porticoccaceae bacterium UBA1117 | reverse complement strand
GTGTTAATGGGCAAATTGAACATTGGACGGGCCTCACTGCCAAATAGCTTAGGCGCCCAGTAACAAACCAGTTCATCCAATAGCCCTTCAGCAATAAATCCTCCTGCTAAACCAGCCCCGGCTTCTACCATCACTGAATTACATTGGCGGTCAGCCAAATTCCTCAATAACGCATGTAAATCGACGTGCTTGCCGTGTGCTGGTAAAAAAATTACGTCTGCGCCAGCCGCGACCAACGCAACGGCTTTTTCGCGCTGACTTTCCCCATCTAGCGTCGCAATGAGTGTATCGCCACACTGAGTTAACATTCTCGCTGTAGCTTGCATCTGCAACTGACTATCAACGACAACACGCAACGGTTGCTGCAGCTCATCATCAACGCCCAATTGCTCACTGGTTATACGAACTGTCAGCGACGGATCATCCATCAATTGAGTACCAATACCCGTAATGATCGCACAGCTTTTTGCACGCAATTTTTGAACATCGTGACGTGAAGCCGGCGTAGTTACCCACTGACTTTGACCGCTCGCCATAGCCGTTCTGCCATCCATACTTGCCGCCATCTTCACCAACACCCAAGGTAGACCGTGTTCGTGACGTCTTATAAAACCTCTATTTAACGTTCTTGCCTGATCCTCTAGCAATCCGCAATCAACCTCAATCCCAGCATCTTTTAACAACTGAATGCCCTGACCGCAAACCTGAGGATTTGGATCCTCACAAGCTATTACCACCCTCGCTACACCCGCGTTTATTAAGGCAGTAGCGCAGGATGCTGTTCTACCCTGATGACTACAAGGCTCGAGGGTGACGTAAACACAACACCCCGCTGGATCACTCACCATCTGAAGAGCCTCGATCTCCGCATGGTTCCCTCCTGCGGGCCTGGTGTATCCTTCGCCAACAATATTCTCATTATCAGTAATGACGCATCCGACTGCAGGGTTAGGTGCGGCAGTAAATCTTCCTTTGGCGGCCATCACCAATGCTCTAGCCATCATCTTGCGATCGTGAATCGAAAACATCATTTTTCACTGCTCGTAATGGGCTTTGCATCGCTCAAGCGATTGAGTTCATCCTGAAATTCACTTAAATCTTGAAAGCTTCGATAAACTGAAGCAAATCGAATGTACGCAACCTCGTCTAATTCTTGAAGTTGACGCATGACCTCTTCTCCAATAATACGTGAAGGGATTTCGCGCTCACCGGTGACTTGTAAAAAATGCTTTATGTGTGACAGGGATATCTCTATCTGTTCAATTGAGACAGGACGTTTCTCAAGCGCACGCTGCAGACCTGCACGCAACTTATCTTCGTCGAAGGGCTCTCTATTACCATCACTTTTGATAACCCGCGGCATAACAAGTTCGGCCAATTCATAGGTCGTAAAACGCTCACTACAAACTACGCACTCACGCCTTCGCCGCACCTGCCCACCGTCGGCAACCAAGCGAGAGTCGACAACTTTGGTGTCATCCGCATTACAAAATGGACAGTACATAGTGATGCTCGGAAAAAGGGAGGCTTAGTTTAACACAATAGCCGCGGTTTTCAGACTATATCAGGCTACGGTTTATCCATTGGCGCTACACCCACGTCTTCACCTGAATGAGCGTACTCCATACCTTTGGGCGTAAATAATGTTCGGTGCCTCGCACCCGCTAATAGCGGATCGTTAAGCTCATAACCTGCGTCGCCAGGATACAAACAAACCATCTGCCCATCCAGCTTACACAGGCGAGGTGTTACATTAAATGACTGACGTGCTGCAAGCATGTCACATGCACTTTTGGCTGTCTCACAATGACTAATAAGACTAATCGCAAGATATGTAGGCGGCATCAGTGTTAGCTCGCCCAAATGATAAAGCGCCATCGACTTTCGCAGACTTAGCCACCGAAATTCATGGATTTCAGAGCCATCAATGAATATATCTTCTGAACATTGGCCAACCTGAGTGGCAAAAAACCACGTGGCAAACCGTCGCTTCTCTCCAATGGGTGTGGTCCAATTACAGAAATGTACTAAGCTATCTTCAGCGACCGTTAGCCCACACTCCTCATGCACCTCTCGTACTGTCGCTGTTCTGGCGGCCTCATCCTCTGTGCCCGCAGCTTCCAACTCCGACGGCTCAATGGCGCCACCGGGAAAAACCCATACGCCACCGGCAAAAGCAAGCTTGGCATTACGGCGCAGCAAAAGCGTTTCCAGACCTTCGGCCGAGTCACGCAAAAGAACGGCAGTCCCTGCTAGACGAATGGGTATAGTCGAATCAGTCATATTTTTTGCCTGATGATTGAGTGAGTGAGCGAGTCTCGTACTACTCACACTTATTTTGCCATTAACAGCTTAGCCATACACTGGAAAACGGGCACACACTTCCAGAACTTTAGCTTTGACCTCAGCAATCACAAGCTCTGAATTTCCTGTCTCCAAACTATCTAGAATGTCACACATCCAGTGCGTTAATTGAATCGTTTCATCAAGCCCAAACCCACGCGTAGTGATAGCCGGCGTACCGACCCTCAGACCAGACGTTACAAAGGGAGACCTTGGATCATTAGGCACTGCATTTTTATTCACGGTGATAAATGCTTCGCCCATCGCTCGGTCAGCATCGGTTCCGGTATATTCCTTGCCAATTAGACTCACCAGCATCAGATGATTTTCAGTGCCGTTGGAAACAATCTCTATCCCGCGCTCAATGAAGGTCGCGGCCATCGCTTTCGCATTGGCAACTACTTGCTTTTGATAAACCACAAAGTCTTCGCTAGCCGCTTCTTTGAACGCTACCGCTTTTGCTGCCATCACATGACACAGCGGACCGCCCTGACTACCAGGAAAAACCGCAGAATTACACTTTTTAGCTATATCCGCATCATTGGTCAAAATAATGCCACCACGGGGTCCACGCAACGTTTTATGTGTGGTAGAAGTCACCACATGCGCATGAGGAACCGGGCTCGGATAAACGCCAGCCGCCACAAGTCCCGATACATGAGCCATGTCTACCAGTAAGTAAGCGTTCACTTTGTCTGCTATTTCACGAAATCTCGCCCAATCCATAATGCCAGAGTAGGCGGAGAATCCAGCTATGATCATTGCCGGTTTATGCTCAATAGCTAACGCTTCTACCTGCTCATAATCGATAAGACCTGTTTCTGCATTCAAGCCGTACTGCACAGGGTTGTAAAGTTTGCCAGAAAAATTGGGCTTAGCGCCATGCGTTAAATGCCCTCCATCAGCAAGACTCATACCCAAAATCGTGTCGCCGCCTTTGATAAGCGCTAAAAACACGGCGCTGTTCGCCTGCGACCCAGAGTGAGGCTGAACGTTCGCATATTCAGAGCCATACAAACTCTTTAAACGATCGATAGCCAACTGCTCAGCCAAATCAACATATTCACAACCGCCGTAATACCTTTTGCCCGGATAGCCTTCAGCGTACTTGTTGGTCATCTTGCCGCCCTGAGCCTCCATAACGGCCAGGCTAGTATAATTTTCCGATGCAATCAGCTCAATATGCTGCTCTTGCCTCTGATCTTCAAGCTGGATCGCCTGCCATAATTCGGGGTCAATCTTGGCAATTGTATGGTCTTTATCGAACATGATTGAATTTTTTCCTAAAGGTTGTTTGATTTTGAAAACTCCGCGATTCTATCTTATTTAGGACTACTCTTGTAGTCTCAAAAACGAAGGTTTCAGTTCTTTTTTCACCACACTGAATTATTTCTCAAACAGCGTAATTGACTCTACGTGGGCGGTATGAGGAAACATATCCATCACCCCCACATCCTTACATTTGTATCCCGCCCGCATCAAAACATCAGCATCTCTGACCATTGTCGAAGGATGGCACGAAATATAAATAATCTGTTTGGCTCCAGATCTCGCAACCCAAGGCATAATAGCGGCTGCCCCATTACGTGGCGGATCAAGAACGATTAAATCAATTACTTTGGTCATCTTGGACACTTTCTTTAAGCTGTTTGCATCAGCAAGATCTGCAACCACAAACTCAGTATTAACAATATAATTATCCCTAGCATTTTTATCTGCAGCCGCAACAAGGCTCGCCAAACCCTCAACGCCAATAACCTTATTGAAATATTTTGCTAGCGGCAAAGAGAGGTTTCCGGAACCGCAGTAGAGGTCCACTGCCACCCCCAGCTTTTTATCATCCAACAAAGCTATCATCTGGCTAATCATAAGTCGGTTGATAGTGTCATTAACTTGAATGAACTGGCCGGGTTCAAAATTGACCTTTAGGTCGTCTTTAGCGCCAAAAAAAAGACCCTCTTTACCCCCATCCATGCGCAAGAGCTGGCCATTTTTGGACGATCGCCACCATAATTGTGTCGGCACATTAGTGACGCCACTAAGATCGTTCAAAAGCGATACCAATTCGCTGTCAAATGGACTTCGACTAGCCTCCACAGCAACCGCCAGAGCATTATCTGCAGCCACCAACTCTATCTCAAAAACCTTAATGTCGTGCGTAAGCTTATTGAGAGTTGCAGGTAGAGCCATTAGCACAGCATCCAGTGATTTATCCAGTACTAAACAACTGGCAATCGGTTCAATGCGGTTACTGCCAGGATTGTGGAACCCTACCAAAAACTGCCCGTCCCTTGCGCGCTGAACCGCTAGCCTAGCCCGACGTCGATAATGCCACTGAGGACCGACCAAAGAGTCCAAGATATTTTCTGGTTTGATCTCTATTTTGTGAAAGTTATTTAAAAGCTGATTTTTTTTGAACTCAATCTGTTGTGAGTGCTTGAGATGTTGCAGACTGCACCCACCACATTTTGAGAAATACCCGCATTCTGGTGCCATGCGATGGTCTGACTCTACTAACACTTTGGTTAACCGTGCCTCTGCAAAATTGCGTTTTTCGCGAGTCACTCTGAACTCAACCTCCTCACCTGGGAGCGCACCCTCGACAAAGAAGGCTTTTCCGTTAATTCTTCCGACACCTCGTCCGTCATGAAGAAGGTCGGTAATTTCGCAACTTAAGGTTGTATTAGCACCCATAGTATTTTCTTAGCTTTTGTTGTGGAACAGTTGGTGTCCGGATGAACGTCTAGTTTAACCGAATTGATGACTATAAAACTCACAATAAAAGATCACCACGCAATTGATTGTCCATCCCAGTCAAGGTAAGCCAATTCGCCATCAAGTTTTGCTGAATCCATAATGATGGCCAATCGCTCGGCCACAAATTCTGGTGTAAATAATTTGCCGGTGGGAACGGTCGCCTGAAACGGTTTGGACAACGGTGTATCGGTTGTGCCTGGGTGAAAGGCTATGAATTTTACATTTTTTGCGCGACGCGCATACTCAATGGCAGCTGTTTTTAGAATCATGTTCAAGGCGGATTTAGAGGCTCTGTACGCATACCATCCTCCTAAGTGATTATCGCTGACGCTGCCAACTCGCGCACTCATAGTCGCGACAATACAAGGGACCTGACCTTTCAAAACTTTAAACAGCACCTTAAGCCACAGCGCGGGAACCACAGCATTACTCTGAAAAATATCCTGAAGAGCATTACTATTTATATCTTCAAGACGCTTTTCTGGCCACAGCTTGTCTGAGTGCAATAGCCCATGACAGATGCATACTCTGCTAAACATGCCCGCGAAAGGCATTAAGTGAGAGACCGTATCAGCCATTGCCGTTTCATTGTACTCGCTCTGCAGCCACACCAATTTTGATTGAGAGTGGCCTCCACTCAAGTCAGTAGTATTCTGTTTACTACTTACCGCAAATACTTTATCAATCGCTGGATCATTGAGGAATTCGGCTACCATTGCCCCGCCCAAACCACCGCTGGCACCGAGTACTAGCGCGCAACGTTTCATAGTGATCATCGTTTGATCTCACTATCTATCGAACATGAATCACAGCGTTTTTCGCCGCTAATCAAGGCTGAGATCGTGTGTCTATACTTCGCAAAAAAAACATACACTAAGTCTGCGACCTGCTTAAAGAAAGGCCAGCGCAAAATCGCTACCCAATGCCGCTTACCAACCAAGGCCCATGCCTCGTAGGTAACATCCAGAGCATAGATAATTTTTCCATCGGCCAGCTGCCCGTGCAAAATACGATCTGCCTGCGGTCGGTCAATGTACGGGAACCTTTCCTCAAAGCCATCTGCGTAGATATCTTCATAAGCAATCGCATGATGGTTATCACGCTTTCGCAGGTGGTTCATCTCAGCGGCACAGAGGGGACAACCGCCGTCATAAAAAATTGTTAACTTTGTCATCGTCTAAAGATCCTGAAGCATTAGGTAGATCACCACAGCGTGCATTGCAAGCACAGCGGTGGTTAACCTGAATCGCATTTTCAAATAGTCATTTGTAGTGATTTTTGCCAAGCGCTCCACCCATAAAAGACTAGCAAAGCCGACGGATAAAACAGTGACAGCGAAGACCGTCATGGCAGAAGAGATGAAGATAACTAACAGCGCAAACCATGCCGTAAGTGCAACCACATTACTAAACACAACTATGGCATTGGTCATCGCGCTATTCTCACTCGACTCCCACTTACCCCAAACGCTTCCAGCCATGAAGCTCAAAATTACGGCGCTATAACTAATAAATACGTAAGGAGCATACAAGTCAAAGATAGCGGCGCTCTGTAACCCTGGACCATTCCAAACGGCATTCACCATCACTACCATAGGGATCAGAAAAGGCAGAAGCCCAGCATAGCCAAGTATTTGCATCACTTTCGGTAAAACTGTCGGTAGCACCTTTGAAGGCATTTTTTCATATCCTTTTTGTTAACCGTGTGTACGGAATTTACAGGCAGCTAGATTGGTTGCCATTCTTCAAGGCGTATGTTGATTTATGATGAGGCAATCCGCGCGCATAGCCAACACGTAAGTAATGACTAACCGAGCGACCTCAGACGGCAAATAATCACATGCTAAAGATTGGAATTTTTTTATTTACTAACGATCTTCGGATTGAAGACAACCCAGCTTTGGCGCAGGCAAGTCGTGAAATGGACAAGCTGATTTGTCTGCATTGCTCTGAGCAACCTACGCCTTCAAGTACGATTCGCGGGCCAGCAAAACTGTCTAATCATAGGCTCTATTTTTTACAGCAATCATTACAGGCGCTTGATCAAAATCTAAAACACCACCATCAGCATTTATTGATGCGCGAGCAGTCTGTGCTCGATATCGTGCCCGAGTTAATAACATTGTATAATGTCAGCCACATCTACAGCAGTTACCACGCCGGATGGTATGAAAATCATCAATGGAAAATATTGACATCACGCTACCCTGGAATTGTATTTCAGCAACAGCACAGCCACAGCCTATTTGACGAACATCAACTGCCATTTAATGTAGCCGATTTACCGGACAGTTTTTCTAAATTCAGACGGGTCATTGAACGTGTCAAAATAATTGCTCCTGAGCCCGCGTTGATCTCTATGCCGCCAAGCCCGCTAGCAGAAAACTCATTTAAGCCATTGGCAGAGAGTACCCAAGCAACCGATAACGGCATGTTTGAAGGAGGTGAGAATGCAGGTCTCAGGCACCTGAACCGCTACTTTAGCCAAAATCTTGCCAGTACTTATAAAAAAACGCGTAATGGCTTAGATGGTATGAATTATTCAACCAAATTTTCTCCATGGCTGGCCAATGGGAGTATCTCGGTAAGATCAATAATGTCAAAACTGCGTGATTACGAAAGAGATATTGAATCTAATGACTCAACTTATTGGATCTTCTTTGAATTACTATGGCGTGAATATTACCAGTGGTATGCCCGCAGGCACCAATCAGCACTGTTCACATTCAAAGGCATTGGTACGGGTAATCCCAGCACTAGCTTTTATCCTGAACGATACCAAAAGTGGTGCAATGGAAATACACCATTCCCAATCGTAAATGCTCTGATGAATCAACTCAACAATACTGGGTATATGTCCAACCGAGGGCGCCAGCTTGTCGCTAGCTGTTTCGTTCATGAACTCAACTTAGACTGGCGCTATGGTGCGGCATACATGGAGAAGCAGTTAATCGACTACGATACCGCCTCTAATTGGGGTAATTGGCAGTATCTAGCAGGGGTTGGCGCTGACCCGAGAGGCCACAGAAAGTTTGATTTGAATAAGCAGACCGCAACCTATGACCCTACCGGTGAATTCGTACACCGCTGGCAAGGGAGCAGCAACTTTGAACCACTGGATTCGATGGATGCTGCCGACTGGCCAATTTAATAAATATTTTGGGTACCCTAGCATAGACCTTTGCCACTTCATTCCAAGCTCGCCTTTCCTTAACTTGCCCCGGGGACCCTGGTTGAAGAGTTGAGTGCGTCTTTAGGTACCCAGCAACTGTCAAAATCAATTTCAGATAGTTATAGTTGATCACGGTTAACCCAGAGAGTGTATTTTTGTGACCAGCAAACTTTTTTTATCCATAAGTGTATAAAAATCTTATTAATTACCAACTTAATTGGTAATTAACTGAAAAATAACACTTTTATAACCAAAATATTGTTGTTTTAGCTAATAAACCCTACCAAAGTTGGAATGTCTACCAACTTAATTTGGGTGTGTTGTTGAGAATGGATTGCAATACGAACAAAAAAAAGCTAACTTCGTTACACCGAATTCTCGATAAGTTTGACTTTTTCGAGGTTTGTACTACGCGGTGTGGGTTGGTCACCTTCCGAAAGGTATCCCTCATCTCTATCTACTACAAAAAAGAAGGGTTTTACAATGAGTGATAATCTATCGTCCGGCGATTATGTCGGCATGTCCTTTTGGTTGATTTCTATGGCTTTAGTAGCTGCCACAGCTTTCTTCTTCGTTGAACGTGATCGTGTTGCGGGCAAGTGGAAGACATCTTTGACAGTTTCTGGTTTAGTTACATTGATCGCCGCTGTGCACTATTTCTACATGCGTGATGTGTGGGTTGCTACTGGAGAGTCTCCAACTGAATTCCGATACATCGATTGGCTCTTAACCGTGCCATTATTGATGGTTGAGTTCTACTTGGTCCTGTCTGCAGTGACTAAAGTACCAGCTGGTGTTTTCTGGCGCTTACTAATCGGCTCTATCGTCATGCTCGGCTTCGGCTATGCTGGTGAGACAGGCATGATGAACGTCACAATGGCCTTTGTTCTTGCAATGGCTGGTTGGGGATTCATTATTTGGGAAATCTTCAAAGGCGAAGCGAGCCAGATCAATGCAGGACTTTCAAACGCTAACGTTCAAGGCGCTTACAAAGCGATGCTTATCTGCGTAACGATTGGCTGGTCTATCTATCCTATCGGCTATGCAATCGGTTACATGGGCGGCGGTGCTGATCCAGCAATGCTAAACATCGTTTACAACCTAGCTGATTTTGTTAACAAGATTGGTTTTGGTGTGATCATCTGGGCAGCTGCAGTAGCTGATTCAGAGTAAGGTAGTCTGTTAGATTGATAGAAAGAGCCAGCACTGCTGGCTCTTTCTTTCTTACAGTAAAGCTCTTAAAACAAAAAGGTAGTGCCATAACTACCAATCGAAATACAGATGAAGGGTACGAGAGATGTCCCCAATAGATTCATTCAGTAAGGGGTTAGATAGACTGTCACCACTTGATAGTCTCTACAATAGTGAGATGCCTCACTCAAGCAGCAGCCTATTTGAAGCTGCTCGTTATCATTTCCAAAATCCAGGTAAATCCTTCAGAGCACAATTAGCGCTTTCATCCGGTCGCGCCGTTAATCAAGATAAAAAAGATTCTTTGCATTGGGCAGCAGCCTGTGAGCTTTTGCATAACGCATCCCTTATACATGATGATATTAGCGATGCCAGCACGCATAGACGCGGGCAGGCTAGTATTAACCAGCACTTCGGTTCAGACATGGCTCTTTGCCTTGGTGACTGGATGGTAGCTAAGGCCTTTGAGCTAGCTGCTAGAGATAAAAATCACGGCGGTAAATTAGTTGCTCTCCTCGCTCAGGCAATGCAAGAAACCTGTAGCGGGCAAATCTCAGATATCAAACAGCGTCACTGTGCTGACTTGTCTGACTGGCAGTGCATTGCTAAAGGTAAGACTGCACCGCTGCTTGCGGCTCCAATCAAAGGAGCGGCTATTGCGACAGGTCTTGAATGTAACTTAGATCACCTAGATCAACTGGTTGCGTTTTGCGGCCTTGCCTATCAAGGACGCAATGATATTAATGACATTGTTCCATCATCTCACCGCTCCTCAGATCTAGACGGCCGAAAGCCCAATCTTGTTGTGAGTATTTATGCTGACCTTGATAATACTTCAAATGAGAGATTTAACAGCTGGTATACTTCTGGGGACACCGCTGATGTAGGTCACTGGCAGAAAAAAATTGCCTCCAGTGGCGCGATCTTACAAGCCAACCAACTAGTAGAGTACTGGTTATCTCAAGCTGACCTGCTGGTTCCGCTAATGCCTAATCAGTTGCAAGCAGTAGCTGAGGGTCTTGTATCATCAGTAAAAGAGACTGCTGCAATCGTGCGGCAAGAGCAAACAGCTTAGTAGCTAAATTATGAACAACCCGCAGTCCATCCAGGTACTTGCGCGGCATGGCAAATCGTTTTATTGGGCTAGTTTTTTTCTTGGTTCTAAACTCGCAAACCGTGCTGCACAGCTCTATGAATTTTGTCGCTTTGTCGATGATCTTGCTGACGGCGATTTGCCTCACAGGCAAGACTCCCTTGAAGATATTCGCGCCTGCCTAGATCAGGATAATGAACAAAAAAACGACCCTAATATTCCAGAGCTAACTAATTTCAAAGACTTAGCCCAACGTAATAATATTCCCATGGCTGCTGCCAGAGAACTACTGGATGGTATGCTGCTCGATCAACAACCTACGCAACTGAGTACTGAACAAGAATTATTGCGTTACTGTCACGCCGTTGCCGGTACTGTTGGTTTAATGATGTGTCGCATCTTAGACTGTACGCAATCAAGAGCTGATAGCTTTGCGATTGATTTAGGTATCGCTATGCAGTTAACTAATATCTCACGCGATGTTCTAGAGGATGCAAAAATGGGCCGGCGCTATTTGCCTGCAAACTGGTTTGAATCGATAATCTCGGTTGAACAGATCGCTGCCGCAGAGGCTGGTTGTCAGCAGCCCGTCGCTGAGGCGATAGATAGGCTATTGCAGTTATCAGAAAAATATTATGCCAGCGCCTTGGTCGGTATTCGACTTTTGCCGTTTCGATCAAGACTCTCCATCGCTATTGCGCTGCGCGTTTATCGTCAAATTGGTTGGGTACTGCGTCGTCAAAAGCTAGCCTGGTGGGAAGGCAGAGTCATGGTTGGAAAAGCTGAAAAAGTACGGCTAAGTATGCGCAGCCTAACGGAGCTACTCCCCATTAAGGTGCCTAATCACAATCAAAGTCTTCACCAGCATTTAGAAGGATTAGCCGGTGTCCAACATTACTAGTACTAAGCTAGATATCGCAATCATTGGTGGCGGTAACGCAGGCATAACCTTGGCATCAACACTATCTGCTCAAAAATCACCCTTAAAGACGCTCGTGTTTGAACCTAAAACTCCGCAACAGCGCGACTGCAACTGGAGTCTTTGGGCAACACCCACCCAATGTAAAAGCTTAGAGCCTTCGATGTTGGGTAAGTGGGCGCAATGGCGACTGATTGATGATGTTAGTGAGGTAGTCCTTAAAAGCGATGAATACCAATATATGAGCTTGAGTGCTGCAAAGTACTTACAGCACTGTGAAGATAGCTTGGCAGGGACGGATAACATAAAGCGCAGTGCCGTCGGACAGCTTGTCCAAGACGCGGGTATAACTGCATTTAAATCAGATGGGCAAAACTACACGGCAAAAACTGTATTTGATAGTCGACCAGCTGCCACCGCCGGTAATAGTTTGCGCCAGCATTTCATGGGTTGGGAAATTCGTACCAAAGCCCCAATGACGGAAACTGATATTGCCACCTTAATGGACTTTCGTGTCGATCAATCAAAGGGGCTACATTTTATTTACGCCCTACCGTTTTCTAGCAACCATCTATTTCTAGAGTCGACAATGATCTCGAGAACGTTAGAAGACAAGCAATGGTATCGAGACGCCATAAGCCAGTGGTTACAACGTCATAATATACAGATGGATGAATTACTCCGAGAAGAAGTCGGTGT
>DCBC01000030.1:0-467 GCA_002313335.1 Porticoccaceae bacterium UBA1117 | reverse complement strand
GCAGTAAGACTATCATCAGGGTACGCATTTTCCGCCATTCAAACTCAAATGACGAGACTTGCTAAAGGAATTTCAGTGGGTGATTATTCCGTGCCTAAACCTACATCTAGTTATCTGGATACCATGGATAAAGTATTTAATGGCGTCCTGTTGTCTAGACCCGATCTCGCTGTAGATATTTTCATGCGTACTGGTCGAGCGCTTGATGGCAACCAATTTGCACGATTCATGCTTGGCTCTGCGGGTGTAATCGAGTGGATTAAAGTAATTTTTGCCATGCCAAAACGTGTATTTATTCGCCAACTTTGGCGCCAGGTAGTTGGTCATGACTAGCCTAGACTATATTGCTATTCTATCAGTACTAATCATAGGAGTGCCACACGGAGGCCTTGACGGCGCCGTAGCGCGACGTATCGGTTGGACACCCAATTTTCTTGGCTGGCTTACGTTTCATCTCGCTTATCTTG
>DCBC01000053.1:5658-31378 GCA_002313335.1 Porticoccaceae bacterium UBA1117 | reverse complement strand
GCTAACTAATGGATGTGCTGAGAGCTGGATCATCGGCAACTGACCAATCTGCTCTGCGAGTGCATTTAACTCTAAAACGATGCCCTGAATATCAATTTCACCGGCTAGTCTCAGTGCCGCTATATCTGTAGCTATAGCAGCTCGGACCGCTAGCATCCCCCCTTCATTGATTTCAACTAATATTGAGTCTGCTTTTTGTAATAACGCCAACGGATTTCTTGTACTGCGCTCGGTTTGTAACCGCTGACTGGCTAAACGCGCCAAATAAGCAGCTTCTGACAGAAACCAATCACTGCGTGTGGTTGAGCCTAACTCAGTAATTCGCGCACCCTGAGCATTAACTTGTAACTGTAAATTAATGACTCGCTGAGATAGATTTTTGCTTTTCTCTACTTGCTCAAGTATCCGATTAATATCTTTAATGTTCTGCCTGTTAGCCTGCTGTACCTGCTCATCCAACACAATATTCAAACTTGCTATTCTCTCTACCTCAGTCTGAAGAAGCTGCCATTTCTGCCACCCAAACCAACTTACAGCCATGACTACTACTAGTCCTGTTAATCCAAGTAATAACCAAAAGTAAACCGTCAGACCAAGCGTTTTGAGTGTCGATTGTTGTGTTTTAACGTTCGCCTCTGATGTTGGATTTTCGAGGGCTTTAGCATTCTCCTCCGATTCAGACATTTTCATACCCCCCATTAATCATCGACTACAATTACTCTTTTGGTTTCATTCACTCAAATTACTGATTTAGATATTCTGCTGTAATGCCTTAACCATCAACTCAGGTAGCGCATTCTCAGCCACCAGTACAGAACCATAACCCAAATTATAAGCTATTTCCGCGACTCTTTGGCTAGGCACAACGACAGAGAACAAATTACCCTTTACAAAACGCTCAAGATTTTTCAATGGCCCCATGGCTTTCAGTAACTCTCCGCTATGAGCAATTAAAAAGTCGGTCTCAGCAAGCTGTCGATATGCTAACTGAAGCTTTTCATTGTTTCTAACTCTGCGATAAATATCGCAATATTCTACTCGAGCACCCCGTGCGTTAAGCTCTTGCCCAAGTAGTTCGCGTCCCGTACCACCTCGAAAAATAACGACTGACTTATTTTTAATATCTTGAAGTGCAGACATTTCTAGCAAACCTTCTGAACTTGCCTTTTGGCCCGGACAATGAACTTTGTGAACATAGCTCTTTATAAAGGACGCTGTTTGTCGCCCAATAGCAAAATAATCAATCTTTGTCGGTAGCATAGGCCAGTATTCGTCTAATCGTTGCATAGCAATTTGGCCTGCATGCACACTCGAAAAAATAGCGATATCAAATTGGTCAAAAGACAATATTTGCTCTGTGACTTTGGAGCTTTCTATGGTCGGCTCAATATCAATTACTGGGATATAAACTACCTTGGCATGGGCTTCAGATACAAGTTGTAAAAACTCATCGTGATCTCTGCGCGAACGAATCACTAACAAACGTTTACCTGACAATCTATTAAACGTCATAAATCTCAGCCAATAGCTTTTCAGCGCCCTGCGACAGCAGATCTTTAGCCACTTGAATACCTAGTTCTTCGGGAGTATCCGCATCACCTGAAGAGTGTGCCCGCAGTATACGCTTGCCATCAACACTACCCACTAACCCTCTCAGATTGACCGTTGTGCCATTATTACTAAGCGTTGCAAAGCAGGCGATAGGGACCTGGCAACCACCTTGAAGGTGCTTGTTAGTGGCCCGTTCTGCGCGGACACAAATGGCAGATTCAAGGTGATGTAAGGGTGCTATCAGTTCCTGAATCAAGGCATCATCACTGCGGCACTCAATGCCAACTGCACCCTGTCCACCGGCTGGCAAAGAAATACTAGAGGTTAGTCTTTGTGTAATTCGATCCGCCATATCCAGACGCATCAAACCAGCAGAGGCTAAGATAATCGCGTCATACTGACCGTCATCCAACTTAGACAACCTAGTATTTACGTTACCGCGTAACTCTTTTACTCGTAACTTGGGAAAATGAGCAAGAACCTGGCACTGACGACGAAGGCTTGAGGTTCCGATGACTGCGTTTTCTGGCAACTCGTTCAGCGCTGCAAAGTGATTGGAGACAAAGGCATCAGAAGAATCTTCTCGCTCACAAATCACTGACAGACATAGTCCCTCAGGAAATTCCATCGGAACATCCTTCATTGAATGAACTGCAATGTCAGCAAAACCCTCAAGCATCGCGGTCTCAAGCTCTTTAACAAAGAGACCTTTGCCACCGATTTTTGCCAATGGCGTATCGAGTAATTTATCCCCTTTTGTCGTCATAGTGACCAGCTCAATATTTAGCTGAGGGTGATGGCGCTGCAGTTGGGTCTTCACAAATTCAGCTTGCCATAACGCCAGAGGGCTTTTTCGAGTTGCTATACGAAGCGTACCGGTCATTGAATCGGCTCATATCAGTAAGATCATCCATTATCGACGATTTCGCAACTTTTGTCAGAGATCAATAGTAATTAGATGTTCTTGGTTGATATTCACCTCTTGGTCAATGAAGATTTTTAGAATATACCTAAGTTTTGAGTTATTGCGCTAATGTTTGGCTATAATCGCGTTCCTCGGTTTACTAATTAGGCAACAGTTCTATGAGCACTTCTAAAAAGTCGGCGGCTGACAAAACGCAAAACACCCAGATTAATCAGTCATGGGGTGGTCGATTTAATGAACCAGTTGATGCATTCGTTGCTCGCTTTACGGCTTCAGTAGACTTTGATCAACGCCTTTTTAAGCACGATATTCGCGGCTCTATCGCTCATGCTTGGATGCTATCAGATGCAGGCGTGCTTACCGACACAGAAGCTCAGACGATCACCGATGGATTAGAGGCTATTGCTAGCGAGATTGAAACTGGAAAATTTATCTGGTCAATCGCCCTTGAAGATGTGCACATGAATATTGAAGCCGCACTGACAGCTAAAATAGGTGACGTAGGTAAAAAATTACATACCGGCAGATCTCGAAACGACCAAGTGGCCACTGATATACGACTATGGCTACGAGATGAAATTGATACTATTGCGTTACTTTTAAGTGCACTACAAACAGGTATGATTGAGCTAGCATCGGCTGAAAGCGATACTATTATGCCCGGTTTTACTCATCTGCAAACTGCTCAGCCAGTCACTTTTGGTCATCACCTTTTAGCATGGAATGAAATGCTAGAGCGCGACTTTGGACGCCTAAAGGACTGCCGTAAGCGCCTGAATCATTGCCCTCTGGGCGCCGCTGCGCTGGCTGGCACCACCTATCCAATTAACCGCAATCACACATCAACTAGCTTGAATTTTGATAAACCAACTGAAAATTCGTTAGACTCGGTCAGTGACAGAGACTTTGCGATTGAATTTTGCGCCTTCGCCAGTATCTTGCTTACCCATATGTCACGAATGTCGGAGGAGCTAATTCTTTGGACCTCAGCACAATTCCAATTTATTGATCTACCCGATAGATTTTGTACTGGATCATCTATTATGCCTCAAAAGAAAAATCCTGATGTACCTGAGTTGGTCCGCGGTAAAACAGGCAGAGTTAATGGACATCTTGTCTCTCTTTTAACGCTTATGAAGTCTCAGCCATTGGCATACAACAAAGACAATCAAGAAGATAAAGAGCCCTTGTTTGATACCGTTGATACCGTTCGTGACTGCCTTCGCGCGTTCGCTGACATGGTGCCTGCTATTGAGGCAAATAAAGCTGAAATGTATAAAGCGGCAAAACGCGGATTCTCTACAGCGACCGATTTAGCTGATTATCTCGTCGGGACCGGCATTCCCTTTCGTGATGCGCATGAGGTTGTTGGTAAGGCAGTTGCTTACGGTATTGCTGAGAGCAAAGACTTGTCAGATATGAGCCTTGAGGAATTAGCGCAATTTTCAGATCAAATAAAAAATGACGTCTTCTCAGTACTAACACTGGAGGGGTCAGTAGCTGCCCGTGATCATATTGGTGGCACAGCACCGACTCAAGTTAAAGCAGCAGCAGCACGAGCTTTAGAAAAAGTCGGCAGTCGCTAAGTAAAATCGAAGTGAACTGATTCTGATGATTGTGCTAAGCACGCTGAACTCAACATGGTTGATAACAGCTCACCGGTAACCGTATTGCACCAGCTCTCTTGCTCCTTGCTCTGTAGCGTAAAGTGAAAGCCTCCAGACTGTGCAGCTAGCCAAATCTCTCGCATTGAGGGTTGTCTGGACAGAATAATCTGCGATCCGTTTACATCGCACGTTAATGTGAGCATACCGCCACTGTTCTCATAATCAATATCTGCTCCGCTATCATCAATAGTCTCTTCAATAGAGAACATTAGGTCATCGACAATTTGATTAAACTCTGCTTCATTCATTGTTATTCTTCCATACTTATTTTTTGCGGCAAGAGGTGCAGTATAATTGTTTGGTCGTAATCTGCCACTACCGTTATACTTCGCCCCTATCATTAGGAATAAAAACATGAAAAGACATATCGCTGGGCTATTGGCAATATTGTGTCTTGTTGCGCTTGGTGGGTGTGGCAATAGTGGTGATCTTTATCTCCCTAAGGACACCGCTGAAACCTTTACCGCCGACTCTCAATTTAGAGACAATTAAACGCTTATGCACACAACTATTAGCCGGCAGAACGGCGATCTATTTATGGAAAAGATCGCTCTCTCAGATATTACTCACCAGTTCGGTACGCCTTGCTATGTTTATAGTAAGGCTGCGATTGAGCGCAACTATCAATCCTACGTAACAGCATTAGGTGAGCAGCCTCACTTGGTTTGTTATGCAGTTAAATCTAATTCGAATATTGCCGTATTACAGACTCTCGCGGCTCTAGGTGCCGGCTTTGATATAGTGTCAGTTGGGGAGCTTGAGCGAGTTCTAATGGCGGGTGGAGATCCCAGTAAGGTAGTATTTTCGGGTCTTGGTAAGACCCGTCAGGAAATGCGTCGGGCATTAGAGATTGGTATTCACTGCTTTAATGTGGAGTCTGAGTCTGAGCTAGAATTACTCAACAAAATAGCCTCGGAACTGTCAATGAGAGCCCCTGTGTCAATTCGGGTGAATCCAGATGTTAATGCCAACACGCATCCCTATATCTCCACAGGATTAAAAGAAGATAAATTCGGTATTGATATTAATAATGCCTTGGCTGTTTATCAGCATGCCTCCCTAATGGATAACATCCACCTTATTGGTATCGATTGTCATATTGGCTCGCAGTTGACCGAGGTAGCGCCGTTTGTTGATGCTATGGATAGACTTCTGATACTGGTTGATCAACTAGGGGCCTTAAAAATAAGCCTTAATCATATTGATATTGGTGGCGGCTTGGGCGTGCGATATCGAGATGAATCTATTCAATCTGTCGATGACTACATGAGTGAATTATTGCCAAGACTGGCACAACGCAGTGAAACATTAATTTTAGAGCCAGGCCGTTCGATAACCGCAAATGCTGGCGTGTTGCTCACTGAAGTGCAATTTATCAAGTCCAATGATCATAAAAACTTTGTCATCGTCGATGCCGCAATGAACGATATGTTAAGGCCATCATTGTATCAAGCATGGATGGATATACAGCCTATCTCAGACAGTAGCGATTTAGATGAGAAGGTTTATGATGTCGTTGGGCCTGTCTGCGAAAGCGGGGACTTTTTAGGTAAAGAGCGCCCACTTAAAGTAAAAGAAGGTGATCACCTGTGTCTATTCTCTGCAGGGTCCTATGGATTTGTAATGAGTTCAAACTACAACAGCCGTCCGCGCGCTCCAGAGATCATGGTCGATGAAGATAGTGTTTATCTAATTCGTCAGCGAGAAACTATTCAGGACCTAACGAGAGGAGAACAGCTTTTGCCGGTCAATTGATCGTCTAATAGCTAAAAATTATTATGTGGGTGAAGTTCACTAAGATGCATGGCCTGGGTAATGACTTTGTCGTCATTGATGCTGTGACACAAAACGTCAGCCTCTCAGCAGCGGCAGTAAGGCGTATCGCCGACCGACATTTAGGTATCGGCTGTGACCAACTACTTATTGTGGAGCCCCCTTCAAGTGCCGATATAGATTTTAACTACAGAATATTTAATAGTGACGGAAGTGAAGTTGAGCAATGTGGCAACGGAGCTCGCTGTTTAGCTCGGTTTGTAAGAGATCGTAAGTTGTCTGGCAAAGAATCCTTTCGCGTAAAAACGATGAATCGCGTCATCTGCCTTAGTATCAATAAAGACAATACAATTTCAGTTGATATGGGTATTCCAGGGTTTGAACCTAAAGACTTACCATTTGAAGCTGAATTTAGAGCAGAAAGCTACTCAATTGACTTAGACGATCAGTCGGTTTTGATTGCCGCAATCTCTATGGGTAATCCTCATGCAGTAATGTTTGTTGACGATATAGATTCGGCGCCAGTCAGCAAGATTGGACCGCAACTAGAGAAGCATCGACGCTTCCCCAATAAAGTGAATGTTGGTTTTGTACAAGTAGTGAATCGTCGGCATCTTAAACTGCGAGTCCATGAACGCGGTTCAGGCGAGACCCGAGCCTGCGGGTCTGGCGCATGCGCGGCCGCAGTAGCAACGATTCAAAAAGGACTGGTAGATTCTCCGGTCACCGTCGGACTAACCGGGGGAAATCTAACAATTCATTGGCTCGGTGAGGGCCATCCACTTATTATGAGTGGTGCGGCGATCACTAGCTTTCATGGACAAATCAAATTATGAGTAAAGATAAATCAACCGATATCAGTGTTAAACAAGTCCGGAGTTTTCTTCGCGACCATCCAGCATTTTTAGATGAGAACCCGGATATTCTAGAAACCATGATAGTCCCTCACAAGCCAGAGGGTGCAGTCTCTCTCGTTGAACGGCAACTATCGGTGTTGCGAGATCGTAACAAAGAAATGCGTGCGCAGCTAGATAGCCTTTACACCATTGCTAACGATAATGAAGCCATGTTTGAAAGGACCAACCTCCTCGTCGCCAAACTCCTTAAAGCCAACAATCTCAGCGAACTCGTGCAGTCCCTTTATGATAGCTTGGAAAAGGATTATGGTATCGAAGCTTATAGCCTGACGCTGCTTGGCACTTTGGAGGACCTCCCAAAGAGTTTGGCGAAAATTTCTTCGCAAGACAAAGCTAAGCAAGCAATCCCCTCAGTATTTAGCGGTGTCCGCGCTACCTGCGGTCGTCTAAGTGCATCAGAAATGAATTTTCTATTTGATGATAGCCTGAATATTTTAGGATCTGCCGCGGCAGTAATATTACGTAATGAAGGTAATTTGGCAGTCTTGGCACTGGGCAACAGTGAATCGACTTATTATACTGAAGATATGGGCACAATCTTCCTCGACTATATTGCTGAAATAATGAGTCTACTACTACCAAATCATTTACATGCTAAAAAACTCAACATAGAGTAATTAACGCGTTTTAGGCGCCTTTTTTTTAGCGGTCTTTTTTATGCCTGATCTACGTTTTTTACTGGCGTTTGCTTGCTCGCCATTGCCTGCCCCTTTTTTCTTGGCTGGCTTATTTCGAGCATCGCGCTTACCGCCGTTACCAGAGGAAGGGCCGGAGCTAGAGGATCCCTTGCGTTTCTTAGTATTTCTATCTCTACTAGGCTGTTCAGCACTTTGATCGGTATCATCAACTAATTCAAAATCAATCTTACGCTCTTCTAAATTAACTCTCATCAAACCTACTGTTAATTTTTGCCCTAGACGGAAAACTCTACCCGTGCGCTCTCCAATCATGCGGTGCTGTGAGGCTTCATGATAATAGTAATCTTTTGGCAGACCAGTGACATGTACTAAACCTTCAACATACAGATCATCAAGCATCACAAATAATCCAAATCCAGTTACAGCAGTCACTACACCCGTATATTTCTCACCCACGCGATCCATTAGATATTCACATTTTAACCAATTGACCACATCTCTTGTGGCCTCATCAGCGCGTCGCTCAGTAACCGAAAGATGCTCACCCGTAGCCTCCAATTGCTCCTCTTCATAGGGATAAATAATGTTAGTTGGCAGAGACTTCGCGCCATCAACCCTGTGAACATTGGAGACCTTTTTACTTCCTCTAATTAAGCTTCTAATCGCACGATGCACCAGTAAATCTGCATAACGTCGAATAGGCGAGGTAAAATGCGTATACGCTTCAAATGCGAGCCCAAAGTGTCCTAAATTTTCCGGTTGGTAAACTGCCTGACTCATAGAACGCAACATTACTGACTGAATAACCGCAGCGTCATCACGATGTTTACTTGCGCGCAAGACGCGCTGGTAATCTTCAGGTTGCGGGTCTTCGCCACCCCCTAGCCCGATTCCCAGTTCGGCGAGAAACTCTCTGACCGAACCAAGCCGGTCCTCGCTCGGTCCCTCATGAACTCTATATAAAGCAGGGATCTTTATTTTCTCAAGAAACATAGCAGAGCACACATTCGCACAAAGCATACATTCTTCTATTAATCGGTGCGCTGCAGTCCGTTCAACCGGAATGATCTGACTAATTTTCCTCTGCCCATCGAATAAAATTCGTGTTTCCTGAGAATCAAAGTCTATTGCTCCGCGCTTTGCTCTACATTTGTTTAATACTTGGTATAAATCATTGAGATCGTCAATATGGGGCACAATTGCAGCAAACTGCTTGCGGATACCCGACTTATTTCCCTCATCTTGCTGACTGATAATTTGCGCAACCTGGGAATAGGTCATGCGCGCATGAGAATGCATGACTGCCTCGGAAAATTGATAGCGCGTAATGTTACCCTCGGCACTAATATGCATTTCACAAACCATACAGAGTCGATCTTCCGCAGGATTTAAAGAGCAGAGCCCATTAGATAGTTTCTCCGGTAGCATTGGCACGACATGGTTAGGGAAATATACTGAGTTCCCTCTCTCAAACGCTTCCTGATCTAGTGCTGACCCGACTGTAACGTAGTGAGATACATCAGCGATTGCTACCAGCAATCGCCACCCACCACGAGGTTTTGCTTGACAGAAAACTGCGTCGTCAAAGTCTCTAGCATCTTCTCCATCAATGGTAATTAGAGGCGTACCTCTTAAATCAATACGATATTGAGTGTCTGTAACCTCGTCTGGAATCTCAGCAGACTCTGCTTGAACTAAGGTACTCCACTGGTAGGGAATTCCATAATTACGGATCGACATCTCAACCTCTAAGCCAGGATCAAGATGATCACCCAGTATCTCAGCAATCGCTCCGACCGGCAGATTACTTCGCGACGGCGGTTCCAACACATCAACAACAACAATTTGGCCCGCCTTAGCTTGCCCAGATTTGTCGGCAGGTATTAGAATGTCTTGGCTAATTCGAGGATTGTCGGCTCGCACAAAACAAATACCACTTTCATTAAAGTAACGACCAACGAGCTGTTTTGTATTGCGCTCGACAACATCAACCAAACTACCCTCAGGCCTACCTCGACGATCTCGGCCCGATATTCTAACAAGGACCACATCGCCATCAAACACGCGACGCATTTGCGTACTAGAAAGATAAATGTCGTCACTTTCTCCATGTGCAGGTTTTACAAATCCATAACCTTCAGGATGACCGATCACTCTACCTTTGACTAGACTGAGTTTATCCAAGGTGCCATAACCGTCTCTTCGATTACGAGCAACTTGCCCATCACGCTCCATTGCACGCAAGCGCCGACGCATTGCTTCAATTTGCTCCTCATCATGCAATTTTAATGCGGTACATATTTCTTTGTGAGTCAGTGGCCCAACACTTTCACTTAAAAAGTCTAACAAGAACTCCCTACTTGGAACAGGCCGAGAGTAATTGTCAGCTTCTCGTGAAGCGAATGGATCTTTAGTTTTTATTTTTTTAGTCATAATTAATTATGGATACGCTTATATAGAAGCAGAGTTATTAAAAGGCGTCACAGCCGGCTCAAGATCCTCTTAGTCTATGTCTTATTTAGTGGGGAGTACAAACAATTATTAGCCGGTTACCTGATCAGGTATCAGCGTTTCATTCATATGCTGTCTCATCTCGTTTATCTTATTTAAATTTTCTTCGGTAGATGAACGCCCATGGTGGGTTTTGAATGAGATGGCCATTTCTCTGAATTTTGTCATCCCGTATAGCCCAGACAAACCAAGGAGGTCATGTAACCCCTGCTGTAAATTACCGTTACTTAATTGCCGTAGTTGGCCCTCTAATTCATCTAGACATTTATTTAAAGTTTCTTTTAATTCAGCTACCGGAATTAAAGATGACAATATTCCATCCCCTAAAGAATGCGTTATCTGTTCTCTGTTCTTTAAGATTGCGAGAATTGAATTTATTAAGAGGGTTTCATTAAATGGCTTTTGCAATACTAACTCTGCGCCAGCCTCTAACATTTTAGCTTCGCCATCCCCAGTAATATCAGCAGTTAAGCCGATAATAGGGGGGCTTCCTGATGACTGATTTACAATCGCATCACATGCGCTCACACCATCGATGACGGGCATATGCACATCCATTAAGACCGCGTCGACATGCAATAGCCGAGCAATTTCAGTGGCTTCCAATCCGTTATTAGCAACAAGACAGTCAGCACCATAACTTTTTAATAGTTTAACGATCAGTCTCTGTGAGAAGTGATTATCTTCGGCTACCAAAATACTGGATCCACGCAGAACCTCACTGCTAGGCATCGCAGCCTTACTATCCAAGTCACTTAGACCGTTGACGGTCGCTTCATACAAACGGCATGTGAAACTGATATCGGATCCTAGACCGAGAGTACTTTCAATCTCTATCTCTCCATCCATTAAGTTAACCAGGCGCTTACATATTGACAGGCCAAGACCAGCTCCTCCATAACGCCGATTAATAGATTCATCCTCCTGAGAAAATGGCTCGAATAAAGACGTTTTCTTGTCATCCGCGATGCCTTTGCCTGAATCTTTAACCGAGCAATGTAATACGTTAATATTTGACTCTGATGTGTCTACCTCTAGGTGAACCCAAACCGAACCTTCATCGGTAAACTTGATCGCATTGCCTAACAGATTACTGACTACCTGAGCGAGCCGAACGGGATCGCCACGAACTAAGTTCGGTAGTTCACCTATCGTATGCAGATGAAGTGACAAATTTTTATCTGACGCAGATTGTTGATGAATAGCAACCACATCATCAAACCATCTCCTTAAATCAAAATTAATTTTTTCAAGCCGGAAGCCCGCAGAATGAGCCTTAGAAAACTCCAAAATATCGTCAATCATTGTGAGCAGCATTGTTGAAGAAACGTCAACTACTCCAAGATACTCTTGCCGTTTATCAATATTTTTTTCAGAAGCAACGAGTCGTGAAAAACCAATCACAGCGGTCAATGGCGTGCGTAATTCATGGCTCATCCTAGCCAAAAACTGATTTTGTGCCTCGGCAACTTCTTCAAGCTCAATGAGAGTGGCATGCAGTTGGGCTGTGGCTCGGGTGATTTCGCTTTCCATTCGAGAGTTAGCCTGCCTTATAGTAACCGCTAACTTGTTAATACCACTAGCTAGCAAGCGCACCTCATAGGGGCCTTCTTCAACGGCCAGATCATCCAAATTACCAAGGGCCATCTTGTTGACCATAGTCTTCAGGTTCTCAATTGGCATAGACAAACTCCGGGTGAACCGGATTGACAACCAAGACGCAACAAAAAGGCTAAAAATAATTACCAAGATAGTATTAACTACCTTTTCTTCCTGCCGGCCTACCAAAAACTGACGATCAATAGCCACTATTATCCAACCGACATCAACCTGATTGGACCGCAGGTTGCTCGTGTCTGCGGGTCGTCGAATCTTTCGGAAAAAATATTGGTGGCCAGCATCTCCCCAAGGCAACCCAGAATCAAAGTTGCTTGTGGAAGGTATGTTCTGCAAATTGAGGCTTCCAAACGCCAAGGTCTTTTTCAACGTTATATTGTGAAGCGCGATGCCATCAACACCCGCTGTATTGAACAGATGATTTACTTCTTTACTGAGTAAGACAGTATCGTAATCTACAAGTGCATCGCCAGCATGGTTGACCAGTTGCTCTACTGCTAATTCGCCCATCAAATACTGAAAGTCTTCAATATCCCGACTTTGACTAGAGACTATGTAATAGCTAATTAATGAGCCAAATAGTATTAATGGCATTAATGTCGTGACCACCATCCGAGAGTAAATTCCCGAAAAAGGGGTTTTCCAATAAATCAATACACTACCCTCAGCACTAGCAATGTCTGTTCAATGGAGCGCATTATAAGCCTCCATTTTCAGAAAATTGTGTGGCACTAATGATTTCTAACTTCTGCCCGACAAGACCTGCCTGGGTCCGATTACTCAAATTTAGAGCACGCAAGATTGCACTGACATGGACCTTGATAGTATTCTCGGAAAGAAATAGTTCACGGGCAATAAGTTTATTGGAAAGACCCTTAGATATGAGTTTTAAAATATCTAACTGGCGTCCAGTTAACAACTCTGTTACGCCATCGACACTCGTCTGAAGATCATCTGCCGCTCCATCGCTATCCGCGTCTAACGCAAGAAGAACTTCTGGAATATAAACGTCGCCTGCTAGCACTCTAGAGATAGCCGTGAATAATATTTCTTTAGGTGCAGATTTAGTAACAAATCCCATAGCGCCTATGTCCAGACATTTCCTTATGTGCGCAGGCTTCTCTGAAGCGGAAAGGACTATTACGGGAAGGGAAGGATAGGTTTGACATACTGTATCTATAAAATCAAAGCCACCAGCGCCACCTGGCATAAACAAGTCAATTATAGCAAGATCTATGGAGTCATTAAGCAGGATATCCAAAGCTTTAATCCCGTCGCTAGCGGTACTAACGTTAATGCTGCTTAATCCATCTAGCAGCGTTGCTTTCAGCCCAACGCAAACAAAAGCATGATCATCAACTATAAGCGTGTGCATTTTAATAATCCTTTAATGAATTTAATTCATACGATTAAGAATTAATGTAAATAGACTTTGTAGGATACCTTATACTTTAAAAAACATAATCAATAGACGTAATTCTATAGGTCATCGCATATTTTATCTATATTGCGGGGTTAGATTTTTATAAATGACGCATTTTTTACGCTGGCTTGGCGCCAATAGATTACTTTCTTACAAACAAAAGTACTGGGTAGAATACTGGGAAATATTACGATTTAGCCTTTAAATTAGACTGTTGATAAAAAAAGGCGGCCTCTTGGGCCGCCTTTTTTTGTTTCTTTAACCGAGCTTTTCTTTGATTCTCGCCGAACGACCAGATCGATCGCGTAGATAATAAAGCTTAGCGCGCCTGACGGCACCACGACGCTTCACTTCTATACTGTCCACTAAGGGGCTATAAGTTTGGAAGGTACGTTCTACGCCAATTCCATTAGAAATCTTTCTGACAGTAAAAGCTGAATTAAGCTGACGATTACGCTTAGCTAAAACAACACCTTCAAATGCCTGGAGTCGCTCGCGCGCGCCTTCTTTAACTTTAACCTGCACCACAACCGTATCACCTGGGCTAAAGTCTGGTATTACTTTACTCATCTGCTCTTTTTCAATCGCAGCTATGATTGATGTTT
The DNA here is from genome assembly GCA_002313335.1 of Porticoccaceae bacterium UBA1117. Lineage (GTDB taxonomy): Bacteria > Pseudomonadota > Gammaproteobacteria > Pseudomonadales > Porticoccaceae > HTCC2207. The sequence continues at coordinate 17,751 of DCBC01000053.1, read as the reverse complement.
TATTTGACATTTATTGCTCCTCAATTTTCATTGGTTGGTGGTAGACCACCTGATTTAGAGCTCTGTACAGAGAGGATGAACACTATCCTTTGCCATCATCTGTCAGCGCAGTACTACTTTCTTTAATTATGCCCAGCTGCTCGTCATCGAGCGCCAAACCATCCAGTAAATCTGGTCTTCTTAACTGAGTTCGCAACAGAGCCTGCTGCATCCGCCAGTCATTAATTTTTTTATGGTCTCCGGACAATAGAACCGGTGGGACACTCTCTCCGCCATAAACCTCAGGTCGAGTATAATGAGGATAATCCAGCAAACCCTTCGCAAAAGAATCTTGCTCTGCCGAATCCTGATGGCCAAGTACCCCGGGTTTTTGTCTCAGCAGTGCATCGATGAGCACCATTGCCGGGAGCTCTCCACCACTAAGTACATAATCTCCAATAGACCATTCTTCATCTACTTCTAAACCAATCAATCGCTCATCGATACCTTCATACCGGCCAGCAATCAAAATTAAACTTTTCTGCTCAGCAAACCCATTCACCGCAGCTTGACTTAACACTTTCCCTTGTGGCGATAAGTAGACAACAGTAGTCTGCTCTTCAATCCATTCCCGAGCAGCGCTGATCGACCTTCGCAAAGGCTCAATCATCATAACCATGCCAGGGCCGCCACCATAGGGTCTGTCATCTACGGTACGATGCTTATCTTCGGTAAAGTCTCTAGGGTTAAAAAAAGCTAATTCAACCAAGCCATTTTTCACCGCGCGACCACTTATTCCAAACCCAGTGACCGCTTCAAACATATCTGGAAACAGGGTAATCAATGCTATTTTCATTAATTTTTACCTCTGTTGACGGATCTAACTACCTAAAAGTGTGGATCCCAGACTACGTCTATCCTACGCTCAGAGACATCTACGTTGACCACGAATTCTTTCGAGTAGGGGATCATTCGCTCTTCTCTATCAATACTATCCTTATCACCTATGACTACAAGAACGTCGTTAGCACCGGTCTCAAGTAGGGAATCAACAATACCGAGTCGCGATTCAGTCCCTTGCTCTTGACAAAATACTTGTAACCCGACCAGTTGATGCCAGTAGTGTTCCGCATTTGTTAACGACGGGAGTAGGTTTTTGGCCACTAAGATATTGTGCTGACACCAAGTTCTGGCTACGTCGCGGTCATCAACACCCTGCAGGTGAACAACTACTCCGTCACCGTGCCTCTTAAAATCATCGGCAACTATTTGCTTCAGCCCCCCCGGCAAATCAATCCACCAAGGTTGATAATCAAATATCGACTCAACGTTTTCAGTATACGAAAAGACTTTTAGCCAACCACGAATACCAAAAACAGTCGTTATACGACCGACAACTAGCATTTCCGGAGTACTTGTAGTGCTAGTCATAGGTATATCCTAAACCCACTAAGCTGCTTTTTTGGCAGCCTCTTTTAGTAGAGCTGAGACACGATCACTAACCTGTGCGCCTTGACCCTGCCAATATGTAGCGCGCTCTAAATCAACACGCAGCCGCTCTTCCGCTCCACGAGCAACCGGATTAAAGAACCCTATGCGCTCAATATACCTAGCGTCACGAGCATTGCGCGAGTCTGAGACTGTTATGTGATAAAAAGGGCGTTTCTTTGCGCCACCACGAGCCAATCTGATTGTAACCATTTGTCAAATCCTGTGTTCGAGAGGCACTATCGCCAAACTCGATGCTTTTTGTTGATGCCCCGCACTTAAGCGTAGCTATCCCGGAAAGCGCGGTATGGTACGCCAAAAGCTTTAAAAATGAAACTAATTTAGTCGAAAATAATCTCTGCTAATTGATGCCTTCTTAGACAAGGCTCAGACCTTCTGCGCGTTACTAAAATTTAGGTAGTCCTCCCGGAGGCATTCCCCCGCCGGGTGGCATCATCCCGCCCATTCCACGCATCATGTTTTGCATCCCCTTGCCTTTCATTTTCTTCATCATCTTGCTCATTTGCTTATGCTGTTTAAGCAATCGATTAAGATCCTGAATACTTGTCCCTGAGCCAAAGGTAATTCGACGTTTTCGCGAGCCATTTAAAATGTCAGGGTTTTGCCTCTCTTTTGGCGTCATAGAGTTGATAATACACTCCATTTGATCAAACTGACTACTTGCTTGATTCTGCTGAGCCAATTGCGCCATATTGCCCATACCCGGCATTTTATCCATCATCCCTGCCATACCACCTAAATTTTTCATCTGCTGTAGCTGATCACGCAGATCTTCCAAATCAAATCTTTTACCTTTAATAACTTTTTGAGCAAGTTTTTCAGCTTTCTTTTTATCAACCTTTCGCTCTACATCTTCTATTAATGAGAGGACGTCACCCATACCAAGAATACGCGATGCGATTCTTTGAGGGTGAAACGGTTCTAATGCGTCAGTCTTTTCACCAACACCTAAAAACTTGATCGGCTTACCAGTGATTTGCCTGACCGACAATGCGGCACCTCCGCGAGCATCACCGTCGACCTTGGTCAGTATAATGCCTGTCAATGGCAGCGACTCGTTAAATGCTTTTGCAGTATTAACTGCATCTTGGCCAATCATCGCATCGATCACAAACAGCGTTTCAACAGGATTTGCCACCGCGTGAATCTGTTTGATTTCCGACATCATTTCGCCATCGACATGCAGGCGACCCGCGGTATCAACAATCAATACATCCATAAACTGGGTTTTTGCAGCCGCTATAGCCGCGGTAACTATGTCAACGGGCTTTTGATTTTCATCGCTTGGAAAAAATACCGCATCCACTTCGTTTGCTAGCGTTTTAAGTTGCTCTATTGCTGCAGGGCGGTAAACGTCGGCCGACACAACCATAATTTTTTTCTTTTCTCGCTCCTTTAGATAACGAGATAACTTAGCCACTGAAGTAGTCTTACCTGCACCTTGCAAACCCGCCATTAAAACTACTGCAGGCGGTTGTGCTGCCAAGTTCAGAGATTCATTTTTCTCTCCCATTACGGCTTCAAGCTCAGCCTGAACAACCTTTAGAAATTGCTGCCCAGGATTGAGACTACTACCGACCTCTCGACCTAAAGCACGAGTTTTTACCTGCTCAACAAAGCTCTTGACCACAGGTAATGCAACATCGGCTTCCAGCAAAGCCATTCGTACCTCACGCAATGTTTCCTCAATATTTTTTTCACTAAGGCTCGCTTTTCCTGATATTTTCTTCAAACTTAACGTAAGACGGTCGCTTAAACTTTCAAACATTGCCATGCGGAACATTCCTAATTGATTTCTATCAAGCCGCATTATAACAATAATTACGCGGCCCTCTTCACCCCAAGCCATGAATATGCCACACTCATGGCCACTTGTTAATGATTTAACGTCATGTTTACTTCAATCACTGGTTTTGCAGCCGTTATCCTTTACTTAGGAGGTTTCAGTTACCTACTATTTAAGCTGCTAAAAGAGCCCACTTTTAACACCTCGGGTCTACAAACACTGGCAGCTGGAGCAATAACTTTGCACGGTTTAAGCACGGTGCAGTTGCTTTTTGTTGCTGATGGACTAGATTTGAGTTTATTTAGAATTTTCGTCTTAATCGCCTTTGTAATTAACTTGGTTGTTTTTATCAGCGGCCGCAAGAAGCCATTGCATAGCATGTATCTACTGCTTTTCCCTATATCTGCATTAAGCTTGATTGCTGCTTTAGAAACTCCTAGTACTAAACCCGCTGTATTAATGTCACCCTACATTCAGGCTCATATAGTAATTTCTATACTCGCCTATAGTTTACTCGCAATTGCTGCCCTGCATGCTTTACTCACTGGCTATCAAAATTGGCAACTAAAACACAAAAAGCAAAACTTTTTAATGCGCACATTCCCCCCACTTCAGACAATGGAAGATTTTCTTTTTGAGCTGATCTTGGCCGGTGAAATAATATTAACGCTATCGTTGATCAGCGGATTTCTTTATTACGATGATTTATTTGATCAAAAACTACTACACAAAGTCACTCTCAGTATCGTTGCCTGGCTGGTTTATGCCGTACTTCTCTGGGGACGGCATAGCCGAGGCTGGAGGGGAATTAAAGCAATAAGCTGGAGCTGGGTTGGGTTTGTCGCTATTTTAATGGGGTATGTAGGTAGTAAAATCGTACTCGAATTTATCCTCAACTAACATTTAACCCACTAATGTTAAATTGTCAGTTGCCAAAACTATCCAAGTGATTCAACATAACTGTATTCAATTTTAATGGAAATCAGTCTTGGACGGTTCAGACCCCCTAGTACTATGGGCAACACTTGCAATACTCTTGGTACTTTCAGCTTTTTTCTCCGGTTCAGAAACCGGAATGATGGCCTTAAATCGATATCGACTTCGCCATCAACGCAAAAAAAGTGCCGGCGCTCGGCGAGCAGCGAAATTATTGGCACAACCCGATAGATTGATTGGCCTTATTTTAATCGGCAATAACGCGGTTAACATTTTGGCAGCAATTATTGCCAACATGCTGGCAATCCTTTACGTCGGAGAAGCGGCCGCTCCTTGGGTGGCTACTGCGTCACTGACCATCATGGTATTAGTTTTTTCTGAAGTCACTCCAAAAACTATCGCAGCTCAGAATCCCGAATGGTTTGCTTTTAAAGCAAGCCATATCTTAAAGCCACTACTGCAATTACTGTCTCCACTTGTATGGATGGTTAATAAGCTAACCAATGGCGTAGTGTTACTGCTAGGTTTTGACCCTAACAAAGATCGTGATGACGGCCTGGATTCGGAAGAGCTTAAATCGCTGGTAGATTTATCAGGGCACAAACTATCAACTAGTCATCAGGGTATGCTCAAGGGAATTCTTGATCTGGAAAATGTAACAGTCGAAGATATTATGATTCCAAGAAACGAAGTGCAGGGTCTTGACCTAGAGGACAGCATTGATAGTCTAACAACCGCCATGCTTGATTCTGAATATTCTAGACAGCCGATTTATGAGGGTGATATCAATAACATTGTTGGTATTTATCATGGGCGCAAGGCAAATCAACTTTTCCGCTCAGGGGACATCAGTCATGATGCCATAAGGTATTTTGCCGAGGATCCCTATTTTATTCCTGAAACTACAAGCCTGACCAATCAGTTACTAAACTTTAAGAATGCGAAGACGCGCTTTGCGATTGTGGTCGATGAGTATGGTGAAGTTCAAGGGCTTGTCACACTTGAAGATATACTCGAAGAAATTGTCGGAGACTTTACCACCAATACTGCTGACAACGAGGATGAAGTCATCGCTCAGGGAGATGGTAGCTACCTGATTGACGGCGCAGCGACTATTCGAGAAATTAATAAGGCGACGGGCTGGGATCTACCGACAAAAGGGCCCAAGACGCTAAATGGTATAGTGTTTGAGCAGCTTGAGAGCATTCCAGATGGCAACGTCAGTTTCATTGTCGCGGATTACCGATTTGAAACCGAAGAAATCAATGGCACTTTGGTTAAAAAGGTACGCGTTTCCTCCATGAAAAAACCTAGACAGACTGACGGTTAATCCCTAGACCTTCTATAAAGTACTATCTAGCTTAGCGCGGTGCTCGCAAAGTTTGAGCACCTCTCGCTTTTGATTACCCGACATATTTCGCCACTCGCGAATTTCGTTACTCGTCCTGTTACATCCGACGCATACATCGTCTTCATTAAGAGAACATATAGCCGAACAGGGTGAAGTAATATTTAGCTCTGGTGTCATCGCTTAACTTCTCTCAAATCAGAACGCATATTAGCGGCTTTTTGAACATACATAGTGGCTCCAGCCAGCAGAAAAGCTCGCATATTTTCATCCGTCTGCCTAATAACCTTACCTGGGGATCCAACGACCATAGATCCATCTGGAATAACTGCGCCTGCTTTAACCAAGGCATTGGCACCAATTAGGCAATCACTTCCAACAATGGCACCATCTAAAATTACCGCCTGAATCCCCACTAGCGTGCGATCCCCGATCTCACGACAGTGAACCATTGCTTGATGACCAATAGTCACATCTTCACCTATTTTAAGCGGCTGGCCAGGATCAGCATGCAGTACCGCTCCATCTTGTACATTGCTTCGCTTTCCTACTTCAATAACATCGCAGTCACCTCTAATCACAGCGTTGAACCAGACACTGCAATCCTCTTTGAGAATAACCTTACCCATAACGTCGGCACTGGCAGCAATAAAAACACTACTATGGATTTGAGGTGTATCTTCACCTATTTGATAAATCATTTGTACCGCCTTTTAGTTATTATTATCTGCAGTGATGTGCGATGGATACTTCAATTCAATACCTGCATTCAAAGTGGCGTTAAGTAAGTCCGTTATTACCTTCAGCGTGAAGCCCCAAATCTTGTGATTGTTATACGTTAGATATGGAAATCGTATCACCCCATCGCCAGTGCCCATCTCTGTTTTAATCTCAAAATATTGATACTGATCTATATCCAAAAAGATCTTCAATGGTACGTTGAAAATAGCTGCCGTCTCAGACGCATCAGCAGTAAGCTCTAGATCATGTAACCCTATCGCCACAAAGGGCGTTACGCTGATCTCTCTGCGCTTTGGTGAAGCTGCAGGCAGGGTAGCGAGAGGTTTCACCGAATTAGGATTAAGGCCTATCTCTTCGTTTGCTTCCCTTAGCGCTGTTTGCAGTAAATTCGTGTCTCCTTGATCCCACATACCGCCTGGAAAAGCCACCTCACCAGGATGACTTTTAAGATGCAAGGCACGCTGAGTGAGAACAACATGAGGATTATTATCTTCACCATGTAAAATAACGAGCACTGCTGCTGTAGTTAATGTTTTATTTACATCAGGCTGCCGTTTTTTTAACGGAAATTTGATTAACTCATTTGCAATAGTTGTTAGCATTTGTGCATTATACGCAGTCTAAGTTTATTTCTGAGAGTTTCATGAAATTTTGTTCTAGTTGCGGTAACGCTGTTATCCAAAAAATACCTGAAGGAGACAATAGGTCTCGCTATGTTTGTGAATCTTGTAATGAGGTCCACTATCAAAACCCTCGCGTGATTGCCGGTATCCTGCCCATCTATAAAGATAAGATTCTACTCTGCAAACGCTCAATTGAGCCAAGAGTCGGTTATTGGACTCTGCCGGCTGGTTTTCTGGAGAATGGCGAGTCAACGCTAGAAGGCGCTATGCGAGAATGTTTTGAAGAGTCTTTGGCTACCGTGGTTAACACTGAACTCTATGCAATATTTGATATCCCACAAATTCATCAAGTGTATATTTTTTACCGAGCAGATTTAGAAAAACCTGTTTTTGGGCCGACCTCTGAATCCTCTGAAGTAGCATTGTTTAGTGAAGCTGAAATTCCTTGGAATGAACTGGCATTTCCAATGGTGGAAGTGACGCTGGACCATTATTTAGAGGATCGTAAAACGGGACATTTTGACGTTATCAGAGAGGACATAAGGCGCCCTTGGACCAGCAAGCACAAACCGTCGAAGAACTAACTATTTAGGTCAGTGAGGGACCCGCAGGTCTTACCAACACAGTAGCCTCTTTATTTTGAGGTTCATGCTGCTCTGGCCCTAGCCCAAATTCTAACTCTCGCTTCTGCCCTGAGTAGGTCCGAGTTCCTAACAATCCATCCCAAACAGAGAAAATACTTCCAAGATTAGCGTTACTATTTCCAACACTGTGATGAATCTGATGCTGGGCTGGGCTAATGAATATCTTCTCTAACCGTCCGAATGAAATCCAGATATGTGAATGGCGTAGATTAGCCGCTGCAAAATTGAACATCACTCCAAACATATCAACACCGAGAATCTGCAAGCCTGACAACCGATGCGAGAACAACCAAATAAAGACTCCTGTAATAAAACCAAAGACTACTAGTCGTCGACTAAAATACAAAATATGTTCAACTGGGTGTACCCGAAAAATAGTCAAGGGTGTCAATACAGTGGCGCTGTGATGGGTTTTATGGAAATACCACAAGAAATCAAAGCGATGCATGCAAAAGTGCAGTATGAACCTACTTAGATCATCCAATATTAAGAAGGATACACTGAAGATAGTCGCAATCCAGAACCATCCAAGCTCTAAGTCCGGCGCATCTCCGATATGTTCCTGTAGGAACCCACCAACTAGCACCGTGACGACCACATGACTGCCAAAAAATGGAATTATCAGTGTTAGGCGCATTATCGTATTAAACGTCAGCAGGAACATATCGTAGAGGCTCGAGCGTGACAGCCAGTACTTGGGATTAAATAGACGTCGAAGTTGGTCTAACGGGTTAAATCGCCGCTCCTGATGAGCCACAACAAACGATGCTATGACCAATGCACTGAGCATATATCCCCAAAAGACCCGTTCAGAAGGATCTATGAATTTTTCAGCGGGGGCTGTCAACAGCTCAAGCAAAATCGTCTCCTAGTATCCTAAAACCGATACCTTACTTGGGCCAGTAAAGTACGAGGTAAGTTTGGTCTAGCACCATATGGCCGATGAGAGACAATTGAAGAGTCATCAGTGAGATTTCTAGCCAATATCTTTACATCAACATCTTCATTGATAAACCAGGTAGCGGCGACGTCGATAGTCGTTATATTGTTAGTATGCAAGCCTTCTGCAACATCACCCAGCCCTGGCGTTTCACGCATTCCATGTTGATATTTTACCGCCAGATCAAGTGCCCATAAATCGCTCTCAAGCCCAATCTGCCATCTACCTGCATGCTTGGGAACATACGGTAACTCATCACCTTCATTCACAAGACCCCATTGAGAGAATCGGGAGAAGAAAGAACTTTTAAATTTAGATTCAGAATAGGTGTAATTGAATTGGGAGGTTAAAACCATTTTATCACTGAGGTCATATTGCCCTTGACCGGTGACTTCGATACCACTGACTTCGACACTACCGCCACTAAACTCTTGCCCTACCTGACAATCAGAATCTGACGCCCTACAACGCCCTAATAAGTTGTCATAGTCACTTTTAAATGCAATAACCTCACCCGAAACATCAGTCGTAGTATAACGAACACCATATTCAACATTGACGCTTTCTTCTGATTCAGCGCCCGATTGGCCTGGCCCGGAGGGTGAGAACCCCATATAAATACCCGCTAATACACCAAGAGAATCCGTTAATTGCTTATAGACCCCGACACCTGGTGTGGTAATCGTTTGGGTATTTTCTGCTAATGTGTCTAACAACTTATTATCAACACTACCACTGATATCTTCATGTCGAACACCAATATTAAAGGTCCAATCTGACCAAGAGATGTCATCAGAAACCGCAATAGCAACAGCTTCAGTTTGCGCGTAGTTATTAGTTTTGAATGGTCTAGAAATTCCGTCAGAAAGCATAACGCCAGACGTCATTGAATAGCTCCGCGTCTGGTGCCGCCGCCTAACATCGTCTTGATGATAACGCAGACCGACTTTGATCTTGTGCTCGGCACCTAAAAGGTCAAAGTTCTGGTTTAGATCGAACTGAATCCCTTGAGAGGTATACTCACGGTCATTATCAGTGACGTCGATCGTCAGGTCAGAGTAGCTACCGACTACTGAATCCCGTAACCCCTGAAGTGTGCGATAAGCTGACACAAAAGAGGTAGGGTCACGTAATACATCCTGAACTTTTGGCCCATCCATGAACCCATCAAACTTATTCCATGACCGATGATATTCATTGAAATATAACTTGGAGGTGAGCTCAAGATCAGTATTGAACGAAATTGAATGGCTTAAATGAATTTGCCGATGTTCAGACTGAAAGCGGTCCAGCTGTGAGGCCGAATATCGTCGTTCAGGGGTTGTTGCAAAATCAGCATCTGTGAGGCCAAGGTAGGTTTCATCTGCATCCTCATCAGCAAAGCCGATCTTGACGATCAATGTTTGTGGTAATTCTGTTTTCGGCTGCCAACGTACTTTTAAATTAACATCATTGCGCGTAAAACCCGTATCCCCACCACCATCAAGCTGTTTAAACCCGTCACTGCCGTAGCTGAAGCCTTCGAGAAGCACGCCAACATTATCCATCACATATCCTACGGCACCAGCCACCTTGTGATATCCGTCGGTTCCCGCGGACACATCAATTTCTGCAAAGTCTTCCAGCGGGACGGGACGGGTTACCAAATTAATAGCACCACCAACCGTGTGTGGCCCGGTTTGAATTGCGGAAGGCCCTTTTAATACTTCAACTGCGTACAAGCGTGATGCATTAGTAATGTAATAAGCAGCAGGTGCAGAATAAGGGGCGGGCGCAATGAGTACACCATCTTCCATCAGTGTTATCTTTTGACTACGCTCAGACGTTGCGCCTCGAATGCCTATGTTGGGCCGCAGCCCGTAGCCGTCCTCTTCACGCACATAAACGCCAGGCACCGAGCTGACGATCTGGTTTAAATCACTATACCCATGGCGCCTGAGCTCGGCCGCGCTGATCTGTATGCCGGACCCTGAGAGGCTTTTCTTTTCCTCTTTGGTACCAATAATCGTCACTTCCTTAATCATCGGATCCGACAAGTCAACCCCCCACGCTACGGACGCGAGAGAGACAGCGAGCAATCCTAAGGCACTTTTATAAGTTTTAATCGGTATCTCCCCCTGAGCCTTCTGGAAGATCAACACCAAGATAGATAATAAACTCTATCTTTAGATCATCGGTAACCCTCTTTACCAGTCCACCTAGGTTACAGATGGGATAGGCCGACGCTGTTTCTGGGCTGCCAAAAGCACTTTGACAGGCAGACACATCATTAGCAGAGACAAGACCTGCAACCTGATCCTTCAACGAACTAATTGACTCGTCGGCCTGCATCGCTGTAATTTCGTCAATAACATCAACGATTAACCCTTTAAACTTGGCAGACCAGTCATCTGGCGCAGTTTCGTTGGCTAAGTTATCGAGCCCTCTATCAAAAATCGCCAACATCTGTTCGGCGTTTATTTTGATATTGTCCAGAGACGTTTCACTGTAAGGCGACTCAACAAATTCAGGGCAGGTCAATTGATCATCAGGACAGAGATCATCAATCCCGATAGGGCCATTTAGCTTCGCCGATTTTGAATGCTTCTCGAAATAGAAGAGTCCATCAGTCATCAATTCGAAGCGCGTACCCACTTCATCAGGGTTTAAAAATTCGTCTCTTGACGCAGTCCAATCAACGTAGATTTGTTCTGCGTTGATAGCAACATCATCTACAATAAGTTTGCTAAGAGCACAGCGTTGGACCTTCCGTTCTGCCTCAGGCAGAGTATTCCAGGACGACACCGATGAGACATTGGCTGCGCACGTATGATCAAGATTATCATTGAATAGCAAGTATTCCAGAGCCGACATGCTGCGCTGATTGGCTGAACTACCTGCAACCTCGAAATCAGTTGCGCTGTTCGCGTCGACCACTGCAACGTCTGTTGCGCAGGTAGAAACAGTTTGCATCTGCCTATCTTTTTCTAGATAAAAATGCACACGATTTCTCAACGATAGGTTGTTGAGGGCCGCAGGACCAAAAGTATGCATTTCAGTTTTTTGAACCACCTGCATCACTGACTTCCACTCCTCTTGAGCAGCATCGAGCTTCACTGACTCATCAGATGTGCCAAGTGAGGAACAGTAACCTGCGATCGAACCAGCAACACCTGCAAAAGCTGCAGTTTTGTCAGCAAGATTTTTGTAATTAGGTATTACTATTCCATCCACTACCGCGGTTAATACCGAAGATTTCGTTGATTCCGCGGATGAGTCGCCCACGCTGATCGTCCCGCCCATTCCAGAATGGATGGTGCAAAAGTAGTACAAGGTAACCGGAGTGGTAGCTGTCACCTCTATCAAAGTTTCGCCAGCGGTAGATGTCGTCACTCCAGCAGTGTATTCAACACCACCACCATGGGTCCCATTAGAAGTCGTTGAAAATCTTAAAGGGTGTCCAGAGGGATGTACAAACTTATAGGTTTTTCCCGCTTCCAATGTGACTGACTTGTTCTGAACACCATCAATAACATACACGTTACCCGCACCGTTATTGTTGGGTGCGACTTCAACATTGATTGTTATAGAAGTATCCACAGGCGTCG
>DCBC01000053.1:3205-5267 GCA_002313335.1 Porticoccaceae bacterium UBA1117 | reverse complement strand
TATAACTTCCAACAGAAGCTGTGTCTACTGCCGTTGCATCTATGTCAACTGTCTCTCCAGTATCTGTGGACGCTCCAAGTTCCTGATACTCTTCATTTAAATCAACACCTTGTGGATTATCGCCATTTAAAGTGATTACGGGTGCTGTTGTATCACCAGGTGCTACTGGATCAGGTGCTGGACTTGAGCCACCTCCTCCACCGCCACAAGCGGTAAGAACAGCAGTCATTAAAAACGGAATAAAAACACGTAATTGATTCATTTTTGAATACCTTTTAAATAGCAAAGGGCTAACCTAAGTTAGCCCAACGATAACCCAACCTAGATTGGCTCATAATGTTACTAAAAGAAAAGCCTTTCAGATCATAATATGAAAGGCTTAATCTAATTATATTACCAAGCTAGTGTATTTGCATCTGAGAACCCATAGGCTTCTTGCATCGTAGCCCTGGCTTGAGTCAGTTTACCAATATACGCATAAACTGCGTCAGACGGAGTCGCTGTTGTGGCAACACCATTCTGACTCCCGTCCGCTAGCACAGGAGCATCACCAATCAGATCAGAAATCATACTTAGATCAGCCATGCTCACTGAAGTAACAGCGTCATCTCTAAATGGAGATGCTGGACTGAATTGTAAGCTCAAGACAAAGCCTTTTAACTCTGACCAGTGTTTAGCCACTGTTTCAAAGTTCTTCAAGCTTGCTGGGGCATTAGCTCCATACTCACTTACGTCTGCAATCACGTCATTAACATAATGGACCGCAGTAGCTGCAATACACTTCTCCCATGCAACAGACGCCATCTTGATGTGCTCTTGAAGTTTCACATTTTCAGCATCTGTTAACTCAGGCGCAGTTTTGTTGGCCGCATTACTGATGATTTGTCGAGCAGCTAGGATAGATGTCATAACATCACCAGAGAAATCTGTTGGGTTCGGACCTGAAGCAGAGCCTGCATCACGCTTTGCGCAGTTTTGTGAGTGTGCAAAGTTGTATTCGCTACGCACATCAATCATGCCATCAGCGTCTGTATCATGGTAACCTTTGTTCCAACCTTCACGTCCGCTTTTGGCACGCGCTTCTAGATCCGTGTAAGCCAGGTTATCTCTTGCAGCTCCGTAATAACCAAACCCTTCATCAAACTTATGCTCGCCCGCTGAATAATTCTTCGGCGAATCACCTCCGTCATCGGTAGTAAGCTTGCTCGCAAAATCAGTTTTAAAGTAGTCGTTAGTTCCTTGAGAGAAATTAACCGCACCCATCAAGAACTTTTGCATTAACTGACGATAATTACGTCCATGAGCATCAGTATTAACATTGACGTCTGAGGTAACTCCGTCAGCATCAGTAACCTGAACAACTACACCATCAGATGCCAAGGTTGCTTGGGTTGCAATCCAATCATTAACCAATGCCAAGGGAGTTGTAATTGCATTACCAGAAGCATCTGAGCGGTTCCATCCAATGAAATCGCCAATTAACTTAGACTCTTCTCCACAACCAGTACCACAGCCGCCAGCGATTTTCTTATGCAGGTTTTTGCCTGAAGAAATAGCACCATAGGTAGCGGCATCTTTCAAAGTAACATTTGCGGCATCTTTGATATATGTACCTATTAAAGTGTCAGTTACATCGGCATCTGTACCGTAGACGAAAAAGTCAAGACTTGCCTTCACCGAAGCCGCAGTATTTGCAGCGTCATCAGAAAGTACAGTTGACATGTAATATGCCATGTCAGAGATTAACACCTGACGAGCGGTCTGGCCGGTATAGCTAACTGAAGAATTTTCTTCTGCAGAAAAGTAAGTATTAGTAAATGCATAAGTTGTTGGCATCGCATCACAAGCATCACCTGAACCGTTTACATCCGCATCTGCTTGGTCTGTATTGGCCACAAGAGGGCAGTTATCATCAGCATTTCCTACGGTATCACCGTCCTGGTCTTCATCACATGCGTCGCCAGTTCCATCCATATCAGTGTCAGTTTGGTCAGCGTTTGCTACAGCTGGGCAGTTATCGCCATTATCACCAACACCATCTCCGTCTCCATCAACGGTTTCC
>DCBC01000053.1:0-2825 GCA_002313335.1 Porticoccaceae bacterium UBA1117 | reverse complement strand
GGGGTATCAGTGCCGCTGCCACAACCAACTAGAGTCGCTAGCAATAGCGTAATTAACATTTTCGAAAACATTGAGTTAGAAATCATCGTTCATCCTTTTTGGTGTTCATTAATCAAAGTATTAATCAAAAGTAATGATGCTTAAAAGAGACCGCCATTGAGGATCACCCAAGTAACAATACTAAGGCGCTCGACTAACTATTGAGCATGGTAGGCAAAGTAAAAAAGCATTTCTACTAATAAGTGAATAAAATGATAATGAATCTTAATAGCATTGTCAATAAGAACAATTACCATTTGTGACCAATAAAGACGACTGCCATTAATAAAAAAGGCAACACTTGAGGATATTTCTCATAAATAATATAGAGATCTGTAGACGTTGGAAATCAACAGACTGGGGGCACAACACTTACTGCTCTGGACTTTCACCAAGAGCTTCGTCTATCAACTGTTTTAACTCACCTTTTTCATGCATTTCAGTGACGATATCACAGCCACCAATAAGCTCTCCAGCAACCCATAACTGCGGAAACGTAGGCCAATTCCCATAGACAGGCAAGTTGCTGCGTATTTCAGGATTAGACAGTATATCCACGTAGGCAAACCTGTGCCCACAACCCATTAATGATTGGACTGTTTTCGAGGAGAATCCGCATTGCGGCTGATTAGGTGATCCCTTCATGTAGAGAAGCACCGCATTGTTTTCTACCTGATCGCGAATTGTTTCCATGATATCCATTATAACTTGCCTATATGTTTAATTAACTCAGAAATGTAATTTTAAACCTTTTCAATCGGTGGCGACACCGTTATAAAAATTTATTTTACGACAACGCTCTTAGTCCATGTATTCGCAAAAAATTCATAGGAACCCCTAATCTTGCCAGCCCTCTCAATCCACGTTATGATTTCAGCATCGGTTCAAAAGGCAGCACAGCTGCCTTTTTTTATTCCGATACAAAATCGGAAAGGAAATAATGGCAACATGACTTCAACAGCACTGATGAACACCTATGGTGAACGCGCAGCGACACTCGTCAAAGGACAGGGGGTCTGGTTGTGGGATGAAAAGGGTAAAAAATATCTAGATGCATTATCTGGGATTGCCGTATGTGGGCTCGGACATTCGCACCCTGCAGTAACAAAAGCTATTACTGAGCAATCTCACACCCTAACTCATTGCTCAAATTTCTTTACCATTCCTAATCAAGAAATTCTCGCAGAAAAGCTGTGCCATCTCACCGGCATGACTAACGTTTTTTTTGGTAATTCTGGTGCGGAGGCCAATGAAGCTGCTATTAAAATGGCGCGACTTTTTGGTCATCAGCAAGGGATTAAACTACCCACTGTGCTGGTCATGGAAAATGCCTTCCACGGTAGAACACTCGCAACGCTTAGCGCCTCTGGTGGACGCAGAGTGCAGGCTGGATTTGAGCCGCTTGTAACAGGGTTTGCACGAGCCCCCTTCGGCGACATTGAGTCACTGCAGACCATAGCAGACAATAATAGAAATATTTGTGCTATTTTTGTCGAACCCATCCAAGGCGAGGGCGGAATAAGAGTCGCCTCAACTGAATATCTAAAGCAACTTAGAAAATTCTGCGATCAAAATAATTGGTTATTGATGCTGGACGAAGTGCAAACAGGTAATGGTAGAACCGGTAAATATTTTTGTTTTCAACATAGCGATATTATTCCAGATGTAGTGACTACATCAAAAGGCCTCGGCAATGGGTTTCCGATTGGAGCCTGTCTGGCAGCCGGCAAAGCGGCTAAGCTAATGCAACCTGGAAACCATGGCTCAACCTTTGGGGGCAATCCGCTTGCATGCGCGGCTGCATTGGCAACTATTAGCGTAATTGAAAGCCAAGGCTTACTTGACAGAGCGTCAGTGATCGGCGGAAGACTTATTGCAGGTCTAAAGGAAGGCTTGTCAACAACCCCCCATGTTTTAGATATTCGCGGTATTGGCTGCATGATAGGCATCGAACTAAACCAGCCCTGTAAATCTTTATTTGCGGCCGCTATTGAAAAAGGCTTGCTGATTAATATCACCGCAGACTCAGTGATTCGGTTGCTGCCGCCATTTATTATGACTGACGAGGAGACGGATATGCTCATCGCAATTCTAGTACCATTAATTATTAACTTTGAGTCTGATTAACAAGGAGACAACCAAATCGCTATTCGACATTTTCTTACTCTGCGAGATTTGAGCACTGATGAATTCAACCAAATAATTCAATCCGCTATAGAACTTAAAGCCGCCCATAAGAAAGGTCAGCAGGCGCCGATCTTTGATGGGAAAGTGCTGGGTATGATTTTTGAGAAATCTTCGACGCGAACAAGAGTGTCCTTTGAAGCTGGAATGGCTCAACTTGGCGGCAATGCACTATTTCTATCATCTAATGACTTACAGATGGGAAGAAGTGAACCGGTCGAGGACACGGCGCGAGTTATTTCGCGGATGGTCGATATGGTGATGATTAGAACCTTTGATCACGATAAAATTGAGCGCTTTGCTGAGTATTCCAAGGTGCCTGTTATTAATGCACTAACCGATGACTACCATCCCTGCCAGATTTTAGCTGATATTCAAACCTATGTTGAGCATCGAGGCTCTATTCAAGGTAAGACCGTGGCATGGGTTGGCGATGGCAATAACGTTTGCCACTCGTGGATCAACGCCTCGATAATACTGGACTTTAAACTAAACATAGCGTGTCCAGAGGGGTATGAGCCGAATGCATTATTGGTTGCTGAAGCCGGAGACAGAGTCACCCTTACGCGGAAGCCAATGGAGGCAGTGACCGGGGCGCAATT
>DCBC01000123.1 GCA_002313335.1 Porticoccaceae bacterium UBA1117 | reverse complement strand
CAGCTGCATTAAACGTTGCTGTCTTAACACCAATCTCCCAGCCGGTGGAAGCCTTACCTGCATTGCCACCCAGTACGTTAGCAATTAACTGATGTCCAAAGCAGATGCCTATTAACGGTTTCTTATGTTGATGCAACACCTTCACAAAATCGGCTAATAAGGCTATCCAGGGTAGCTCCTCATAAACACCACTTTTACTACCAGTAATAATATAGGCATCATAATCGTCAATATTAGAGGGAAAGATGCCTTGATTAGCCTCATAAGCCATGGCCTTAAGAAGAACTTGGTCCTTTGCAGGCCGCTGCTTATTAGCGTCACTAAGTAGCGCCTCAAACATTTCAGGGTATTCACCAAAGGTGCCGGCTAGTTCAGGCCTAACATCATCAGCGCGTAAAATAGCGACCCGCAATTCCATCCTCATAAAATCCTTATTTAACCGTATTTCGCTAAGTAGGCCTTTAAGTCGCGTTTTACTTCTGGGCCATACAGGTAAAGGCCAATAATATTTGGTACTGCAATTAAAAATACCATGGCGTCGGAGAAGTCTAATACGGCTGATAGCTGGATCATGCAACCAAGGCAGATAAACCCACAGAATATTCCCTTAAAGATTAGCTGCGTAATGACGCCTTCGCCAAACAGATACGTCCAACCCTTAAGGCCGTAGTAAGCCCAAGCAATGCTGGTAGAGAAGGCAAACAACAGCGCAGCAACGCTCATGACATAGGGAGACCAGCTAATGTGGTGCGCAAAGGCTGCAGAGGTAAGTGCAATGCCTTCTAGACCACCGTCCATAAGACCATTAGGGTAGGCCGTTGTAACAATAACTAAAGATGTAAGAGTACAAATCACCATGCTGTCAATGAAAGGCTCTAACAGTGAAACTAAGCCCTCGGTAACCGGTTCATCTGTTTTTACTGCAGAGTGTGCGATGGACGCCGAGCCAATGCCGGCCTCATTTGAAAATACTGCCCGCTGGAAGCCAACAATCATTGCGCCAATTGCGCCACCAGTCATGCTGTTTGTCTCAAAGGCACTAGATACAATAAGACCAATAGCCCCTAAAAGATGCTCAGCGCTCATGGCAATAATAATGATCGCAGAGAAGACGTATAAGACCGCCATAAAAGGTACAATTTTTGAGGCTACCCTTGCGATAGAGCGAATGCCACCAATAATAACCGCGGCGACTGCCCCAGCCAACAAGAGGCCAAACAACCAACCTTTGTCAGCAAAAAAGCTATTCTCACCGCCAGTAATGCTCAACACCTGTACATACGCTTGGTTGGACTGAAACATATTACCTATACCAAAACAGCCAATCACTAGTGCCAATGCATAAAACCCACCCAGCATCTTGCCAAGCTGCGGAAAGCCACGATCTAACAAATACCGCTCCAGGTAGTACATGGGCCCACCTGAAACGGAACCATCGGGGTTTTGCCGACGATATTTAACCCCTAAAGTACACTCAACAAGCTTAGTAGACATGCCCAAAAAACCCGCCATAAACAACCAAAAAGCCGCACCAGGCCCACCAATTGTAATAGCTACTGCGACACCACCAATATTACCAACGCCTACGGTCCCAGATATTGCCGTTGAAAGCGCCTGAAAATGTGAGATTTCACCAGGGCCGCTGGGCTTGCCATTTTTACCGCTGACAATTTTGATGGCAGTAGAAAACCCACGAATGTTAATAAATCCTAAATAACCGGTGAAAAATACTGCAGCGGTCACCAACCACAACACGATAAGCGGGAAACCTTGACCGAAAACACTAATTTGATAAAAAACAATGTCAGATAAACCCTGTGCAATAGGCTTTATGAGTTGGTCAATCTGTTGATCTAAGGACATTTTTAATTCTTATAGTTGTTATACAGCGCGCATACTAGCATGGTCAGGGGTAAAGAATAATACCCTCTAGGCGCATATGGGTGCTTCTATACAACAGTGACAACAACCGCTATTCTAAAGTTTCTTTAACCAATAAGTAACTGGAGAGTTTTATGAAAAAAGTATTAATAAGCTTGCTCT
The DNA here is from genome assembly GCA_002313335.1 of Porticoccaceae bacterium UBA1117. GTDB lineage: Bacteria > Pseudomonadota > Gammaproteobacteria > Pseudomonadales > Porticoccaceae > HTCC2207. The sequence goes on along the minus strand of DCBC01000123.1, from coordinate 508 downwards.
TACTGGCTTTCGTCCAAGTCTCATATGCAGGTCATCACGAGCAAGGCGAGGGTTTGACTCTAGAGAAGCGCCAAGCCGATGCCGAAATGACTATGACCTCATTAACACTAGGTGACACAGAAACCATCATTAACGCAACAGGAAAGATGGGCGAGTACGGTACTGTCTATGTCAGTTATAGACTTACCTACAATGCCGACAGAGTCAGCGGGTTTGTTAGTGGAGTGGGGCGGGGCGCTATCGACTCAGACACGGTCCTTGGCGGTGCTTTTAGAGGCGTCTGGACACGCACGGGCTCTATCGTGCAGATTCGCCAGGTTGTTCAAATTAGTGATGGCAGCCAGAATCTTGACGTTATTGATATTGATATGCTCAAAGACACCTTTATCATCAAAGCTTATACCTTGAAGTAACACCTGAGCCAGTTAAACACTAAGAGATGAGCCACTAGCATCTCTTAGTTATATTCTCGATACAAGGTTGATTAATTTACTTAAGTCTATGTTAT
>DCBC01000150.1:18744-18963 GCA_002313335.1 Porticoccaceae bacterium UBA1117 | reverse complement strand
TTACGTTGTAAACACATTGTGCTTAGATTTTCAGGTATTTATGGTCCTGGACGGCGCAGACTTATTAGTGAGGTTGAGCGTGGTATTGGCCGGCCAGCCAAGCCAGAGTATTGGACTAATCGTATTCATAGCGAGGATTGTGCTGGGATTATCGCGTATTTAATTGACGCTTGTTTAGCAGATTCACCTTTAGAATCATTGTACATAGCAACAGACTGC
>DCBC01000150.1:17381-18340 GCA_002313335.1 Porticoccaceae bacterium UBA1117 | reverse complement strand
GGGTTTGACGCGTTGCTTGAGTAACAAAAGGTTAATCCAGACCGGTTACCAATTTTTATTCCCAACGTATCAAGAGGGATACCAATCATTACTTAAGGATGTGAATGGTTGACTCGACAATACTGACTAAACGACTAGAATTCCGTCCATTTCTACCTTAGAACCTTTTGGGAGAGCTCTCACACCAATGGCCGCTCTGGCTGGATAAGGCTCTTCAAAGTACTGGCCCATAATCTCGTTGACAATAGGGAAGTTACTTAGGTCTGTTAGAAATATATTCAGTTTCACGATGCTACTGAGATCTCCTCCAGCAGCGTCGCAAACAGCGGTTAGATTATCAAAAACTTGCCTAATTTGAGCCGCTATATCATCACTAACAATTTCCATTGTTTCTGGATCCAGAGGAATTTGTCCTGATAAATACACAGTATTGTTAACCTTAACTGCTTGGCTATAAGTACCTATTGCTGCAGGTGCTTGATCGGTATGAATAATGGCTTTGTTGGGCATGAAAGTCTCCTAATCAACTGTTATTTGTTTTTAACTCTATAAATTCGACGTACTGATTTCAAACTGCGTGCGCGGCGCATTATATCCGCAAGATGAATTCGGTCTCTAACGGTTAATACAACATCAATTATACTCGTAAAGGCATCTTTCTCGATCACACTTATATGCTCAATAGTAGCATCCTCTTCTGTCATTCTGGAAGCCAGAGCTGCAATAAAGCCACGCTCTGGTGTTACTTCTGCTTTCAGTTCAACAGCAAACTCTCCCTTGACTGTGGATGACCAAAGTAGGGACATACATTTTTCTGGATTTGAACGAATTTCTTTTAGATTACGACAGGACTCAAGGTGAATAACAAGACCCTTCCCGGGTGTCATATGCCCGAGAATAGGATCGCCAGGAATAGGGTGACAGCACCGCCCATACTGCAATACAAGTCCTTGAGAAGA
>DCBC01000150.1:14932-16982 GCA_002313335.1 Porticoccaceae bacterium UBA1117 | reverse complement strand
ACGGCAAACGGCACTCTATTGCCGAGTCCAATTTGCTGAAGAACGAACTCAAAGGTTGACGCGCCGGTTTCTTTTAATAAACGCTTTATCTGCGATTTCTTAAGCTCTTTGTAGCTGGTCCCCAAATTTCCTAGGGCATGATCGAGTAAGCGTTTTCCTAAATCTACTGACTCATCATGCTGTTGATTTTTGAGAAAGTGACGAATAGCACTTCTAGCTTTTGCGGTGACTACGAAATTTAGCCAGCTCGGATTTGGTTGAGCACCGGCGGCGCTAACAATATCGATTTTTTGCCCGCTTTGTAAAGGCTCTGACAAGGGCGTTAGCTGACCATCTACATGACAAGCAATGCAGCGATCCCCTAAGCCGGTATGTACCGAGTAAGCGAAGTCAATTGGGGTTGCACCAGTGGGTAATTCTATAATCTTGCCTTTAGGCGTGAATACATAAACCTCATCTGGGAAAAGGTCAGCTTTTACGTGCTCCAGAAATTCAAGTGAATCCCCTGCTTTTTGTTGCATTTCAAGTAGACCTTGTACCCATCTTGCAGCTCTACGCTGACTCACTTCCACATTGTTATTGGTCGACTTATATTCCCAGTGAGCGGCAATACCGAAATTTGCCATCGCGTCCATTTCACGTGTACGGATTTGAACTTCAATTATAACCCCGTGCATACCGACTAGCAGAGTATGTAATGATTGGTAGCCATTAGTCTTGGGTATAGCAATATAGTCTTTGAACTCTCCGGGAACAGGTTTATAGATATTATGCACTATACCCAGTGCTCTGTAGCAGTCATCAACATTATCAACGACTAAGCGAAATGCAAACACGTCCATGATATCGCGAAAGGATTTTTTCTTTTCGCGCATCTTCAGGTAAATGCTCCACAGATGTTTCTCTCGTCCTTTGACCACTACCTTTACTGATTCTCGCTCCAACCGCATTTCTATTGCTTGGTGGATTTCAGTGACCACTTCCTTACGATTTTTCCGAGATGCTTTGAGAGCTTCCCTCAACCGGCGGTGGCGCAGCGGATACATGGCGGCAAAGCCCAAGTCTTCAAATTCTAGGCGGATATCATTGATGCCCAGTCGCTGAGCAATAGGTGCATAAATATCGATGGTCTCTCGAGCGATACGCCGTCTTTTCTCGGGGGATAATACGCCGAGGGTGCGCATATTATGTAGGCGGTCAGCTAGCTTAACGAGCATGACTCGAATGTCTCGGGACATTGCTAATGTCATTTTTTGAAAGCTTTCGGCTTGCTGCTCAGCCCTTGACGCACTTTCAATTTCACCAAGCTTACTAACACCATCGACGAGATCCGCAACAGTGCGACCAAACCGACGGCTGATTTGACCTTTGGTGACGCCAGTATCCTCAATGACGTCATGCAAAAGACCTGCCATCAAACTTTCAGAGTCCATATGCATATCGGCAAGGATATTGGCTACGGCTAAAGGATGGGTAATATAGGGGTCACCACTTTGACGCACTTGGCCTGTGTGGCACTTCTCAGAGAATAGGTAAGCACGTTTTATTCGATCGACTTCTTTCGGATCAAGATACGAGGAGAGTTTGTCTGTAAGACCTTGAAGCAATATTTTACACCCTCCTGACTATTGAGCGGAGCCCTACACAGAAGGCTCTTCGGGTGTCTCGGTTGCTGCAGCTGCATCTATCACGTCCGCAGCATCTAAAATTTCATAATCTTGAACTACTTCGGTAAGAATAGCCGCAGTGACTAATCCTTGCTCGATTTCTCTCAGCGCGATGACTGTTGGCTTGTCATTCTCTTCATCAACCAACGCTGGACGTCCTTCTACCGCAAGCTGACGAGCACGCTTTGAACCAACCATGACTAATTCAAAGCGGTTATCAACATGGTCCAAGCAATCTTCTACTGTAATTCTAGCCATTTTTAGCACGACCCTGATGTTTTAAAGGTTAAATGTTGGTTTGCCGCAAATTTCTTTGCACCGGTCGCGCAGTTTACCTAAATCAAAGAGTAACAACAATCATTGTATCGAACTTAATCCTAACA
>DCBC01000150.1:13378-14562 GCA_002313335.1 Porticoccaceae bacterium UBA1117 | reverse complement strand
CATTACTCATCGAATTGTAACTTACCAGTTCTAATTCTCTGTGGATGGTCGCCTACAGGAAAGCTCGATACTTCTTTTGCGGTATCAAAGGAAATAACAGATACACGATCTTGCTCACTGACCGACACATAGCAATATTGCCCATCCGCACTCTCTGTAGCCCAGTAGGGTTTGGCGTCTAGAGGATGTTCGGATAACTTTATAGTGCGATAGTCGAAGTTGCTCCGATCAATTATGGCCACATAACCTGACATAGTGGCAGCAGCGCATAACTGGGTTCCCGCGTGATTTATAGCTAAACCATGGTGCGCTGAATTAAGCTGATAATCTCGCAGGCTAAGTGCACGAATTTCGTCAGGGATAGGTAATTCTAACTTTCGAGTTATTTTCTGTTCCTCTACATCGTACTCAAAAAAGCCATGAAAGAAGGAAATCTGGAGATAAACGAACTTTCCATCAGGCGCAATTGCCATAGGCCTCACCGCACTATCAACCCATGGGAAACCAAATTCTTCAAGTTTTTCTGCCATGTTTACACGTTGCACTATTTCGTAATTATGGGCGTTAACAATTTGAAAGTAGCGCTCACCTTTCATCCAGTCAAGCCAAGGACTGGTAAAGGGTATATAGACTTTACCAATACTGGCATGATAGATAAGACTGCCATCTCTAGAGTAAGTATTTTCATGAGGACCGTCCCCAGATAAAAATTCACCAATAATCTTGCCGGAACTTGTATCAATTGCATGAACTTTGCGCGCTGACGATGCAGAGACTAAAAACGTTTTACCATCCGGTGATAAAGCAGAATGATCTGATCTTGCTCCCTCAACGGGCGTCCGCCATATAATTTCCCCCGAATTGATATCCAGAGCAATAACATCCGCGAAGCTTGGGCGTGAGATAAATAGCTGACGACCGTCGTTGGATGTAAACATATCATCAACCAATTGATGATGCCCCTCACCCGGAACATATTTGATAAACGTAGAGGTAACTAGTCGTTTTAGACTTCCACTCAATTCTTTTAGTCTTTGCTCTTTGTCTGGGACAGCATTCAATTTTTTCAGGCGGGTAAATGTGTGTGGGTCGTATATATCGATAGTCCCATCCCAGTTGTTACCGATAACAATTACATCGGTGAGGGTATCTTCCTGCACGGATAATGTTTGATTAGAGGCCCA
>DCBC01000150.1:8776-12997 GCA_002313335.1 Porticoccaceae bacterium UBA1117 | reverse complement strand
AATATCGCATAGTGAAAATCCTTACCCATTTCAGTGCATATAAGCTTATGAAAGCAAATTGTTAATGAGGCTTGCATCGACGATTGCAGAATTATGACTAAGTTGACCGAGTATAATTTTTTCTAGGTGATCTATAGCTAATTTAAAATCATCGTTAACCATCACATAGTCAGCTTCAGCATAATGGCTCATTTCGTCTTTTGCTGCGGCAACACGTTGGTTGATGACGATTGAATCGTCCTGCCCTCGGTTATTTAGCCGTACTTCAAGTGCTTGGATAGACGGGGGAAGAATAAAAATGCTTTTACTACTTGGGAACTGCTGCCTGGTTTGTTCCGCACCCTGCCAATCTATCTCGAGTATCACATCTGTACCGTCGGCTAAGCTATCCCTCACCCATCGTTGAGAAGTACCATAGTAGTTTCCAAATACTTCGGCATGCTCAAGAAAATCTGCATTTTTTATCATTTCCTGGAACTGGTTTTTGCTAACAAAAAAATAGTTAACGCCGTCCTGCTCGCCAGGTCTGCATGCTCTTGTAGTGTGTGAGACAGAAGCTTTTATATTGGCAACTCGCTTCAGTATCTCGGCAACTAGGCTAGTCTTCCCGGCTCCGGAGGGAGCAGAAATAATAAACAATGTACCTTTAGTCATAGTGTCGATTGTTCCAAAACGTTGTTGGTCTTAGTTTACATGAAGACAAGTTTAAAATAACGCGGCATAGTCAAATTCATACTCTGTAACCATAAAATATTAATTTACAGTATCAGGATCAAATATCCTATTAAGTTCGTTAGCTAGGCGGACCCCAGCCATAAGTAAGCGACGCTCAAACACCGGTTGATTTTTATCCACATACGCTTTATCTAGGATAGGTAGTTGACTATTTGGTGGATGATTAAATTGATAGGCATGCACGCGCAGCAATTTTGATTCCATCGCCCAGTCAGTAAAGGTACTGTCTTGCCAAAGCTTCTTCTCATCGTCTGAGATCTTATTCAGTAAGGCGAAATATTGAGTAGATGATTTTTTAACCGCCGTGAGTAACCCTGTATCCCACACCCAGTGGAGATTTATTGGCTTTTTTTCATTAAGCCATTGAACAGTAACAGCATTACCGCCTCGGTCATGTTGATAGCCAACGTGAAGCGGTTGGTGAATATCTTGAGTGAAATGCATAAAAAAGGCTAAAGCTTGCAGTCTTTTCTGACGATCTAGCGATGGATCAGAGAGACGCTGGTGATAGTAGTTAAGAGCACTTAGAATATTGCCATTTCTTGCATGCGTCTTAATACGAAAAGGCTCTCCATCTTTAGAGTTAATGTAGTGCCACCTTGCAGATTGCCTCCATTCTGACTGACCGCGTATTCGATCCGGCCATATGGCTAATTCGAGTAAAGAACGACCTGAGGTAATCTGATGTATGTTCTGTCTAGACACATCGGTTAGCCTGCTTTTGGCAATTTGAGTGATTGCTTTGTGAGCCTCTGCGCCAAAACCTGCTGATTTTGAACAAATTAAGCAAAATATTATAGTTAGTATTAAGCGAGAGAATGGCAGCACATACAGTAGCGGCAAAAAGTTTCCCCGAGCTTCGCACTCAGTTTTGTCGAAAGACGCTACTGAAATTATATTTCCAAAAGCCATATATAGCCTGTAATATACGAAAACGCATAATTTGTCCTTAATCGGACTCCCATAAACTAACCAAAATTTGATGGACCAAATAACTATGAAAACACCTGCACATAATACTCCTTTAGGACGATTAATGACCGAGCGAGGACTTAGTCAGTCTTTTTTAGCCAGAGAAGCGGATGTGACCCAGTCCTTTGTTAACCGTGTTGCTAAAGGAAGCATCGAAAGCCCTCGACGATCTACTATGCTAAAAATGGCGGCCTATCTAGAAGTGCCGGTAGACACTATTTACCCGGAGTAGACGACCAGTTTTTCGAGGGGGTGGCTGCTGAAGCTTTAAACGCCTCCTCAGTACGTTACTTTTTAAACCCAATTACTTTTTATGTTTTAGTACTATACTGCCTTCAAAACAAAATAAGCAAAAGCAAATCTTTTTCACAGACAGCTATCATATGTATGATGGATATCTGCGTTTGCAATATTAGTTAACTCAAAAAGGCAACAACATGTTGGACATTCCAAGTGGCCTAAATTTGTCTGCAAGCAAATCGCTAACACCTATAAAATTGGGATTCTTAGAGTCTTGGCGATTAATTTCACTGAGTTATTCTGATCCGCTTTCACAAACGCAGCATTTGAACCAAAAATATGGCAATGTGGTGATGCAAAAGGTGGGAAACATGGAGGTTGTGTATCTGTTTGGAGCAGATGCAAATCGTTTAGCCTTGTTGAACCCTGACAATATACTATCGAACAAAAAAGCATGGGATCAAATCATTGGACGTCTTTTTCCAAATGGATTGATGTTACGCGATGCGGAGGATCACCGCTATCATCGCAGACTTATGCAGGCTGGGTTTAAAAGTAAAGCAATGCAAGGCTATTTCTCGCAAATGGCCCCCCAGATAGCGCGCGCGATTGCAAAATGGTCCCCAACGGTTGGTAGCGAAAAGACCCTGGCTTACCCAATGTTTAAAAACACAACGCTCGATCTCGCTGCAACGGTCTTCTTGGGCATGGATCTTGGCGCGGATGCGAGAAAAATCAATAAAGCATTCGAATCAACGGTTGCCGCATCTATGTGGCGGTTTCCCTTCGCATTTCCGGGGACCCTTCTGTGGAGAGGTATTCGCGCGCGTAAGATCATGTGCAACTTCTTCCAGCCGATGATTGAAGAAAGAAAAGCAGGCGAAGGCCAAGACCTTTTTTCGATTTTATGCCGAGCACAGGATGAGGACGGTAATCGTTATACGGATCAAGAGATTGTCGATCATATCAATTTCTTGATGATGGCAGCGCATGACACGACAACAAGTGCATTGACTAGCATGACTTATGCGCTAGCAAAAAACCCTGAGTGGCAGGAGCGGTTATGGGGAGAGATGTTAGCTTTGGAGGGAAAGGATTTGAAACCTCAAGATCTGAGTGCAATGGTAGAAACAGAGTATGTGATGAAAGAGGCCTTGAGACTTTATCCACCGCTATCAACCCTACCCAAATTCAGTAATAAGGAGTTTGAGTTCGAAGGCTATACGATTCCTGCGGAGGCTATGGTCATAACCTCTCCTATTCACACGCACTATAGCGATCGCTACTGGGATGATCCGAAAGTATTTGACCCGCTTCGTTTTGGTGATGCACGCAAAGAACATAAGCGCAATGCATACAGTTGGATTCCCTTCAGTGGGGGCGCACATATGTGCATAGGGCTCCATTTTGCTGAGATGCAAATTAAGCTAGTGATCTTTGAAATGCTGAAAAATTATCGTTGGAGTGTCCCTCACGACTATGAAATGCCCGTGCAGCAGTCACCGATATCAAAGCCCACTGATGGATTGCCAATTACACTTATTCGGCGATAATAAAAAAGATAGATTGGGTCTTTCAGCTAGCATTTAGTGTAATTATAAACCTAGCGGAGATTTGTTCTTGCCCTCAAAAATAAGGCAGTTTATATTGAGTTAACCCTGTATGAAGACCATATGTGTAATGCGTGGCGACTAGTTGTTTATTCGGAGAAACGGTTAATGAGATCACTACTAACAGTGTTGCTAAGTAGCCTTATTTTGATACCTACCTTAGGAAATACTTCACAAACTGAAGATTTCTCTAGAAGGCTAAATGATCTGAAAAATTATCAAGTGAATACGCCGATTATGGTAAGTTCAGGGTTACCCGATCGCGCACATTTCGAGGCACTAAAAGCTGATGGCATTGCTAATGTCATCGATTTACTTCCCGGGGATAGACGTGAAGAAAGTGTACTTATGGAGGTATTGGGTTTGCAGTACCGAAATATAGCCGTGGAATGGGGGAATCCAACTCTAGAAAACTTTGATGACTATGCTGCGGCTATGCAAGGTTTTGAATCTGAGGGTGGTATAACATTGACGCATTGTAAATTAAATTGGCGGGGCGCTGTTTTTACTTATTTATACCGTATTACTTACTTGGATGAAGCGGAAGATATTGCAAGACAAGACATGGATGCGATTTGGAAAGCAAACGGGGTGTGGCTTACGTTCATTAAAAAGGTAAAAGCCAAATACTTATAGCAGTGACTTACTTGGCCATATACGCTGA
>DCBC01000150.1:3300-8343 GCA_002313335.1 Porticoccaceae bacterium UBA1117 | reverse complement strand
CCTATATACGCTTTTTTAGACTTAAAGGTTGAAAGTATCGAAGACGGGATATACCGATCTTGCACACCGCTAAGTAATAATACAAAAAACCATATCAATATATTGCATGCCGGCCCAATGTGGATGACCGCAGAATATTTAGGGGGTTTAATTGCTGCACATAACCTTGATAACCCCAAGTATCAGCCGGTTATCGCGGGGTTGGCTATAAAGTTCATGCGACCTGCGATGACGGACATCACAGCTGAGGCTGAATTTACGGCCGAAGATGCTAACACCATGAGAGCGTCTCTTGAGACAACGGGACGCTATGATTTTACTATTCATATTGTAGTCAAAGATACCGCCGGAAAAATTGTTGCCGAGGCTGATGGTGATTATGTGGTGAAGGACTTTTCTAACTTGATGTAGCATTATGTATGCGTAGCCCTACCTCGGTAGGCTTGTCCGGTGCTGCTGTAAAAGCGGAGGATTAAATTATGTCAAATATTGGTATTATTAGTGCGCTTATAGTTCTTCTAGTCACTTCTGGTTGTGCACACAAAGATCTGAACCATACAGAATCCCAAGAGTATGTTGACAACTTATGCCGATCTGTCGCCAATAGAATCCCAAGTCCTGAAAATATGACGATGCTACCTAATGTTAGCTACTCAGACTGCATGGTAAATCATGGGTACATAGAAAAATTGTCTTCACAATAATCACCAACAGCAAGTTGATCGTCCCATATCAGGGGAGGGCAAAAATTAGAAATAGGATTCGTAAATCCATCGTAATCTAGCATAGGGTTTAGGTCTCTATAGCCATGAAGTAAAGGTCCCGTTAAAAACAGACCTGTGCTTTATTTCAGGGCAGGTAGGTACTTAAGCCGTTAGGGTTATCAAGCCAGCATGAGCACGCAAAAGACGTTAAAAACCTAGTAAAAACCTGTATTCTCAGGCCTCAATACTTTGGTCGGCAGTTTTTTACTCAAGGTTTTGAATTTGCTCACGCATTTGCTCGATAAGAACTTTTAGTTCTACTGACGCTTGAGTTGTGACACCGGCTATAGACTTTGAACCCAGCGTGTTGGCTTCGCGATTCAATTCTTGCATTAAAAAATCCAGCCTACGGCCAATTGAGTCTGAGCTTTCTAAGACTCGCCGAATTTCTGCAATATGGACGTCTAATCGGTCCAATTCTTCATCAACATCGGTGCGATTGGCAATAATAACCATCTCTTGCTCCAAACGACCTTCGTCCAGTTGAGATTTCATGTCAACCATCTTTTCTTCAAGTCGCGCACGCTGATGGGCGAGAATATCCGGAAGATTCTCTCTCACTATTGTGAGTTGTTCCTGAATACCTACAAGGCGCTGTTCAATCATATCTGCAAGCTTATCTCCCTCGCGTTGCCGTCCTTCCAACAGCTGAATAACCGTTGCTTTAAAGGTTTCAATTGCCGCAGTTTGGAGATGTTCTGATTCAACATCTTGTTCCTTTAACACGCCCGGCCAGCGCATAATATCCAGAGGAGAGATGGCTGCTGGGTTATCTATTTGTGTGGCGAGCTGTTGAGCAATGTCAATGTACTGTTTGGCCAACATTAGGTCGGGACTAACAGTGGAATCAGCGCTATTAAATGCTAACTGTATGGAACAGTCTACCTTACCTCGAGACAATTTTTTACGGGCTATTTCACGCAGAGACATTTCAACCTGACGTAAGGTCTCTGGAAGTCTAAAGCCGGTCTCTAAAAAACGATGATTAACAGAACGCAGCTCACAGGTAACTGAGCCCCAAGGAAAATCTATAGTGTTTCTGGCAAATGCCGTCATGCTGCGAGGCATATTATCTCCAAATGATTTAAATACGTCTTTCATGGTAACAAAGGCGGCCACAGTAGTGTTAGATTTGCTACACTTCCGCCGACAAATTTAGACAAAACTCATTCTAGGAAGCAAATTTATGTCCAGACCCAGTGGCCGTCGGCCGGAACAGTTACGCCAAGTCAAGATTACTCGTGATTACACCTGTCATGCCGAGGGATCAGTCTTGGTTGAGTTTGGAAATACTAAGGTTATCTGCACTGCGAGCGTCGACAAAGGCGTACCTCGGTTTTTACGTGGAAAAGGGGAAGGCTGGGTTACTGCAGAATATGGCATGTTACCGCGCTCAACGAACAGTCGTATGAACCGCGAGGCTGCTCGAGGAAAACAGAGTGGACGCACACAAGAAATCCAACGTTTGATCGGTCGGTCTCTTCGTGCTGCGGTTGACTTAAAGCAGTTAGGCGAGCACACCATTAATATTGATTGTGATGTTATTCAGGCAGATGGGGGCACTAGAACGGCCTCGATTACTGGCGCCTGTGTTGCGCTCGTTGACGCGATTAGACACTTACAGCGCACCAAAGCAATAGTCGGCGATCCGCTGGTATCTATGATTGCTTCAGTGTCAGTTGGAGTTTATAAAGGAACACCGGTGCTGGACTTAGACTATGCTGAGGACTCAAACGCAGAAACTGACATGAATGTAGTAATGAACAGTGACGGTGGCTTTATTGAAGTGCAAGGGACTGCCGAGGCAGCACCCTTTAGTACTGAAGAGTTAACTGAAATGTTAGACTTAGCCAAAAGAGGTATTGCTGATCTAGTGAGAGTTCAGCAGATGGCTCTCGCACAATAAGTGGATAAGCCTTATGACGATCAATCAAGATTATAAAACACAGTTTATTGAAAATGCTCTTAGCTGCGGTGCCCTTAAATTTGGTGAGTTCACCTTAAAGTCAGGGCGCACCTCGCCACACTTTTTTAATGCGGGTCAGTTTTATACCGGCAAGGTCCTTTCAGAATTAGGGCGCTGTTATGCGTCCGCTATTGTTGATTCTGGAATACAATTTGATGTTTTGTTTGGTCCAGCGTACAAAGGTATTACATTAGCATCGGCAACAGCGGTGGCCTTGTATGATCAGCATGGAATAGATGTTCCCTATTGCTTTAACCGTAAAGAGACGAAAGCTCATGGTGAGGGAGGGTCTCTGGTTGGCGCGCCTTTAGAAGGGAACGTACTCATTATTGACGATGTGATTACAGCCGGAACTGCAATAAGAGAAGTGATGGCCATTATTCAAAACGCCGGCGCACAGGCGGCGGGCGTCGTGATTGGCCTAGACAGGAAAGAACGAGGAAAGAGTCTAGAGTCGGCCATTCAAGAGGTAGAACGACAATTCGATATGTCGGTTATTAGCATCATCGATATTGATGATATTTTAGGCTACTTGTCAGGAAATCCTGATAGGGCCGACTTAATTGCCGCCATTGGTAATTATAGAGAGACCTATGGCGTGAGCTAGGCATTGGCTCTATTGCTCAAAGATTGCCGAAGTGATCAAGGCCCACTGTTCTGGCCAATGTTGATTGGGTAAGGTTTTAAAGTCGCTCCGAACAAACTGACTAATCTTACCTTCAACACAAACTAACATTAGGTTAGCCGCTACTGAGACGGGAACATTAAGCTTCAGTCCATCACGCACCTCTGCTTCACGCAACGCTTGTTTTAGCTGCGACTCCAGCCGATCAAAGAACTGTGCTACGCGAGTATGCAAACGCTCGTTCTCAATGGCAAGAGCGTCACCATTTAAGATTCGAGTAATCCCTGGATTTTTTTGACAGAATGCGACCACCAAGCTAAGAATCCGATAACATTGGTTTACCGCATCTGGCTCGTCATTGACGATAGCCCGAACACGTCCAAAGATTGTCTCTTCAATGAAGTCTATTAAACTTTCATACATTCTAGTTTTACTAGGAAAGTGGCGATACAGAGCCGCCTCAGAAAGGCCCAACTCACCAGCCAAAGCAGCAGTAGTAATTCGGCCCCTAGATGTTTCAAGCATGCGCGCTAGGGTCTGTAATATTTCTTGTGCTCGAGAGCCTTTTTTAGCCGCCATTAGAGTGCTCCTCCTGGTTCTTGGTTAGTAATGAGTGTTCCTACACCTTCGTCGGTAAATATTTCTAACATCACCGCATGATCTACGCGGCCATCAATAATATGGGCAAACGGAACACCTGATTTAACGGCGTCTAATGCACAGCGAATTTTGGGTAGCATACCGCCATAAACAGTGCCGTCAGCAATGAGCTCGTCGACACGGTTAACAGTCAGCCCAGTGAGAACGTTCCCCTCTTTGTCTTTGAGGCCGCCGACATTTGTTAGCAGCATTAGCTTTTCGGCTTGAAGTACCTCGGAGACTTTGCCAGCCACAAGGTCAGCATTAATGTTAAAAGAAGATCCGTCAGCTCCTACGCCAATCGGTGCAATGACAGGAATAAAACCACCTTGCACTAGCATATCAATTACCGATTTGTTAATTGATTCGACCTCTCCGACATGACCGATATCAATGATTTCAGGTACTGACATCTCGGGGGTTTGATGTGACACGACTAATTTTTTAGCCTTGATAAGTTGCCCATCTTTTCCAGTCACACCAAAGGCTTTTCCCCCGGCATTATTAATCAAATTCACTATTTCTTTATTGATGGTCGCCCCGAGAACCATCTCGACAACGTCCATTGTTTTGGTATCTGTGACTCTCATTCCATCGATAAATTTGGTTTTAATAGATAGTCGTTCAAGTAGCTCGCCAATCTGTGGACCACCACCATGAACCACGATTGGATTAATCCCCACAGCTTTCATTAAAACAATGTCTCGTGCGAAGCTTGCTTTTAATCGATCATCAACCATGGCATTACCGCCATATTTAACGACCACTGTTTTACCTGCAAAACGCTGAATATAAGGCAGCGCTCGGGAAATAACCTGCGCAGTTGTAGCGGCTTCTTTTCTATTTAGAGACATCATTTAATATAATCTTCTAAGTGGTTTATAAAGGGCCCAAGCTCGGTAAGAAACCGCTGTTTAATGGCATCTAATTGAAGATCATCTTCAGCTTCAAAGCGCAAGGTGAGGTTAGGCGTCGTGTTGGAGGCTCGAATCAGCCCCCAGCCATACTTATATTTTACGCGCAGACCGTCCAAAGAACTGATAGCGCCA
>DCBC01000150.1:0-2915 GCA_002313335.1 Porticoccaceae bacterium UBA1117 | reverse complement strand
GCGATGGGAATTAAAATCTCAGGTGTAAAACTAGTTTCTTTAAACTCAGCAATTACTTCGTCAAGGCTGGGTATTTTCCCATGCGTCTGCGTGGAGAGAATTTCCAATAAACGCGTAGCGGCATAACAGCCATCATCAAAACCAAACCAGCGATCATTAAAGAACAGGTGACCACTAAATTCCCCACCCAGTAGGGCATTTGCATCTTTTACTGATTTTCTGATGTGAGAGTGTCCGGTTTTACACATTATTGGAATGCCGGAATATTGTTCTATTAATTCGCCAAGCCGTTGACTACTTTTTACGTCAAACACAATCCTAGACCCAGGGTTGTCAGTGAGTAGGGCTCTCGCAAAAATCATCATTAATCGATCAGGCCATACAATCTCACCAAGCCCGCTTACTACTACTAGTCGGTCCCCATCACCGTCAAATGCTAAGCCTAAATCGGCATTAGTTAATTTAACGTGCTCTATTAGTGGCTGAAGATTTTTCGGGTCCGAGGGATTGGGATCATGATTTGGAAAATGACCATCTATGGTGCAAAAGATAGGGTCAACCTGGCAACCTAGGCGCTCGAAAAGCGCAACCGCAATAGGGCCAGATACGGAATTTCCACCATCAATCACTAACTTAAATGGATGACTTAGCCTATTGTCGGCCACAATGTAGTCTAAGTACGAAGGAATGACATTCAGGGTAGTTGAGCCCCCTTCAGGCCTCACGGGCGCATCATTAGCGGCCATCATCGTCTTAAGCTCTTGCAACCCCTCGCTGGAAATGCCCTGCCCCTCTAGGACGATTTTAAACCCATTATAACGACCTGGATTGTGGCTAGCGGTTATCATTACTCCACACTCTGCAGTATCACCGTGACAGATGGCAAAATTTAGTACAGGGGTGGTAGTTTCTCCTAAGTCGTAAACATCACAGCCTGAATAGCGTAAACCAGCGCACATTGACTCAGCTAGAATGCCTGAGCTTAGCCTGCCATCGCGAGCGACAAAGATCGAGTTTTGATTTAGCGTAGTAATTAGTTGACCCAGAACTTTGCCCAGACGTAATGCGAATTCGGGATTTAACTCACTACCTGCAAGACCGCGTATATCATAGTCTCGGAAAACAGCATCAACCAGTTCAAAAGCGCTGTGTTCAGTGGCCAATGATTGGATAGCGTTGGGGTTGGATTGATAGACGGTCATAAGTAGTGATTAAACGACAGTAGAGTTAGTGTTGATCATTATATTTACCTGCTATTTGAGCTATAAGATCTCGACTTAGCTGGGCTTTACTTCTTTTACTAAAAGTGATGGATGAGTCCGCATCGATCCAACTGACCTCATTATCATCACTATTAAAGCCAATGTCGGAACGAGAGATATCATTAGCAATGATTGCATCAAGTGCCTTTGTTTTGAGTTTGCCTTTTGCATAGTTTTCTACATCGGTACTCTCAGCTGCGAACCCCACCATAAACGCCGATTTATGAGCGGCGGCGACTGTGCGTATGATGTCAGGATTTTTCTCAAAATTGATGGTCAAGACCTTATCGTCTGATTTTATTTTATTTTCAGAAATGCTCACCGCGCGATAATCAGCAACTGCTGCGGTGGCGATAAAAATATCTGCTGTTTTGGCGCACTCAAGGGAGGCTACTAACATATCGTTAGCAGACACAACTGATATATGCTGACAACGATCTGGTACCAACAGGTTAACGGGCCCTGAAATAAGGATTACATCTGCGCCGGCATCTGCTGCTGCAGTTGCCAGAGCATAGCCCATCTTTCCCGAGCTATGATTGCTTATGTACCGGACTGGGTCCAGCGCTTCTCGTGTTGGACCAGCCGTGATAACAACTTTTTTGCCTTGCAGTAATCCAGTGGAGAACATACCAGAGGCTTGCTCAATAATAGTGTCCGGCTGCTCCATTCGTCCTGGGCCTGTATCACCACACGCTTGGATACCACTATCTGGGCCAATGATAGTGAC
The DNA here is from genome assembly GCA_002313335.1 of Porticoccaceae bacterium UBA1117. Taxonomy (GTDB): domain Bacteria; phylum Pseudomonadota; class Gammaproteobacteria; order Pseudomonadales; family Porticoccaceae; genus HTCC2207. The sequence continues at coordinate 923 of DCBC01000150.1, read as the reverse complement.
GCCTCGCTGACTGAGCTTTTCAACATTGTCTAAACTTGCAGGATGACGCCACATCCCTTGATTCATAGCCGGTGCAACGGCCACTAACGCAGGTGTTGCAAGATAGATTGCGGCTAACAAACTATCTGCTTTACCATGCACCATGGTTGCCATAAAATCAGCGGTAGCAGGCGCTATTAGTAGTAAATCTGCCCACCGAGCCAGTTCGATATGGCCCATTCCCGCTTCAGCTTTTTCATCGAGCAAGCCACTATGTACAGGGTACCCTGATAGCGCTTGCATTGTGAGTGGCCTTATAAATTCTTCTGCACCCGGGGTCATCACCACACGCACATCAGCTCCTCTATCTTGGAGTCGCCTTACAATTTCCGCGCTTTTGTAAGCAGCAATGCCACCAGTAACGCCAACAATTATTCGTTTGTTTGAAAGGCTACACATTTAAAATCCATACGCTCCGCTTTTATAGGTCTAAGATAACATTATAGAAAGGAATTCTATAGTGATAAATAAGGACTTACTATGGCTATACATCAATGGCCTCAGCATCAAAGGCCCCGAGAGAAGCTTTTAGAGAAGGGCGCAAAAGCGCTATCCGATCAGGAATTATTAGCTATATTTTTGCGTACAGGAGTCGCAGGAATGAATGCTATTGATTTAGCATCTAAACTGTTAATCCACTTTGGAAGTCTTGGTTCCCTGCTCTGTGCGGACCAAAACAGTTTTTGTTCGATTAGGGGATTAGGTATTGCAAAGTATTGTCAGCTTAAGGCGACGTTGGAGTTAACTGAGCGCTATTTGCAGGAGGAATTAAACGGTAACAATATATTTGCTAATCCTAAGCAGGTTGAAGATTATCTGGCAGTTCAGATGCGTGATTATCAGAATGAGGTGTTCAGCGTTTTATTACTTGATTCTAGACACCA
>DCBC01000126.1:27299-27763 GCA_002313335.1 Porticoccaceae bacterium UBA1117 | reverse complement strand
CTGATAAAGACTTTGGTCCTGCTCTAAAAGTCCTTCTTTGATAAGAATTTCTTCAATTTTTTGATGGCCATCTTCGGTCAACTCAATGCTTCTAGACTTCTCATCAATCACAAAGTCACCGATCACTGACGCCTCTGGATCGACCTCAGTAGTATCTTCTGGATCCCTTTCTTGTACGGCAGTAAGCAGCGACGTGAGGCCACTCATGGTTTTGTATAGCTCGGAGCTGTCTTGAGCAGCACCTGAAATCACTAGCGGGGTGCGCGCTTCATCAATAAGGATTGAATCCACTTCATCAATAATGGCAAAGCCCAATCCTCGTTGTGATTTATCATCAAGACGCAATGCCATGTTGTCACGCAAATAATCAAAACCAAACTCGTTATTGGTACCATAAGTAATGTCCGCGGCATAGGACTGCTGTCGAGCACTCGGCTGAAGCTCTCCCTCATCAGTAGACCCCA
>DCBC01000126.1:17956-26897 GCA_002313335.1 Porticoccaceae bacterium UBA1117 | reverse complement strand
GCCATCCATTGGGCGTCACGACGAGCCAAATAATCATTAACAGTAATTACATGAACGGCATCGCCAGAAAGAGCATTTAAATAAGCGGCCAATGTAGCGACTAACGTTTTACCTTCACCGGTACGCATCTCGGCAATCTTTCCCTGATGCAAGGTTAACCCACCAATCATCTGCACATCGAAATGCCGCATGCCTAGGACTCTCTGCGAGGTCTCTCGCACCACAGCAAAGGCTCTGGGCAATACTTGATCTAACGTTTCCCCGACAGCAAGTCTTTCTCTAAGCACAGCGGTTTGGGATGCAAGGTCCGAGTCACTCAATAATTTGAGTTCGTCCTCCAATGCATTAATTTTAACCACGATTTTGCGCATTTGACGCAAATCACGATCATTACTAGTACCGAAAATATTTTTTAGTAATTTACCGAACATACCATCTATTCCATTAACAAGCAGAAAACAACATTAGGATTTATAAAATCCCTCAGAAAAACCGGCTAGCGCTGCGGAATTAACGATAGGTGTTGTGAATATAAGTGGCTGGATCGACGGTTCGACCATTTTTGAAAACTTCGAAGTGAACATGAGGACCAGTGGAACGGCCAGAACTACCCATTTTTGCGATAACCTGGCCTTTGGTAACAATCGCGCCTAATTCTGCGACGTTTTTGTCATTGTGCGCGTAGCGAGTAACAAAACCATCACTATGATTAATTTCGACCATCAAGCCATAACCGCTACGCTTTTCAGAGGCAGTTACAACGCCTGAAGCTACAGATACGATATCAGCACCATGCCTACCCGCAAAATCGACACCTGCATGCCACTGCTTTTTACCATGAAAGGGGTCGATTCGCATGCCATACTCAGAGGACATCCAGCCTTTCTTAATCGGTCGTCCAGCAACAAGCTGTTCACTTTTTAATTTATTGTCAGACAGCATTGATTGTAGAATTTGAAGTTGAGACTCTCGACTACTAATGGAGCTATCCAATCTAGCAAACATTGCAGAGACTTTGTCTTGTATTTCTAGGTGCTCAGCAAGCTCTGTTTGAGGCTTACCTAATGGTCCGCCTAGACCGGGTGTGTTTGAGAAGTCAAATTCGCCATCCTCGAGACTTGCAATCTGTGTCAGTTGCTCCCCCAATGCATCTAGCCTGACTAATCTTGAACGTAGTTTCGCCAACTTGAGCGTCATCGCAGAGATTGAACTATCTAGCTGAGCTCTCCCCGAATCTACTTCATCTCGTTGGACGATAATCTGATGTTGCATTTCGGCGATGCTATTATCAAATAGCAACTGCCAACGACCATCAGCGATCTTTACACCCAAAAGACCACCAGCAGCAAGAGGAAGACCCAATAACACAATCGATAAAACACACTTAGTCCAGCTGTTCAGACGTATAGTCCGAGCTTTTTCGGCATGATTGCTAATGAGAATTATTTTCACAATGAGCGGGAACCTGGCTTGTTAACTTGCATAGTTATAAGAAATAGGCATCTCTTCGGGATTACTGACAAACGTCACAAATTCCCAAGCATCTTTATCTGCCATTAGAGCCCGCAGTGATACATTATTTAATCCGTGACCCGATTTATGGGCATCATACTGCCCAATAAGGCTATTACCTACAACATAAAGATCGCCAATTGCATCTAAAATTTTATGCTTCACAAATTCATCGCTATAGCGCAGCCCGTTCTCGTTGACAATATCATCATCATCAATGCCAACCGCGTTATCTAAACTAGCTCCACGCGCTAAACCAATAGACTTCAAGTATTCCATATCGCGCACAAAACCAAAGGTTCTTGCTCGACTGACTTCTTTCACAAAACTAGTGCTCGAAAAGTTTACACTTGCGTTTAGGGTTTGTCGCTTTAAAACAGGGTGATCGAAATCAATAGAGAAATTGACTTTAAACCCATCGAACGGCGTAAAGGTCGCCACTTTGTCATCTTGCCTGACAGTGACCGACTTTTTGATTCGAATGAATTTTTTAGCTGCTTCTTGCTCGATAATACCGGCAGATTGAATCAAGAAAACAAAAGGCGCCGCACTACCATCCATTATAGGGATTTCTTCTGCGGATACGTCCACCGTTAGATTATCAATCCCAAGTCCAGCTAATGCCGACATAAGATGTTCAATGGTAGAAATACGGGTCTCGCCGCTAATGAGGGTTGTATGGAGATTAGTATCACCAACATTCTCAGGCGACGCTACTATAGCAACCATTGGGTCTAAATCCGTGCGACGAAAAACAATCCCCGTGTCAGGATCAGCGGAATGTAAAGTCAGGTATACCTTCTCTCCGGAATGAAGTCCCACACCGGTAGCGCGTATTGTATTTTTTATCGTGCGCTGTTTTATCATATCTGATTCCAAACCGTGACCAAGGATGGTAACAGACAAGCCCCCTTTTCACCAAGATTTTTACAATCTGAGGCGAGGCAAAAAGGGGGTTGAAATCAGACTATCAGTCGGCCTGTTTCCTCAAAAACGCAGGTACATCTAGATAATCAAGTTCGGGATCATTTTGCACATCAACTTTTCGAGCAGCAGAGCCTGAACTCTCACTTGTGGCTGGGCCGCGTCTAAAGCTAGTAGGCTGCTCCAATCGACCCCAATCTATATCGCCACTAGTCTTTCGAGGTGGCTGATTGTCGGCAATGACGCCTCTAGGGCCGGTTTTTGCATTAGGACTACGCAGTCCTGTGGCCACTACAGTGACGCGAAGTTGATCATTGAGTTCCGGATCAAAAACACTTCCAACAATAATCGTTGCGTCTTCATCAGCAAATTCTCTGACGGTGTTACCAACGTCTTCAAACTCACCCAACGTTAGATCAAACCCGCTGGTTATATTAACCAGTATCCCTTTCGCACCCTGAAGATTAACATCTTCTAAAAGTGGGCAGCGGATTGCACTCTCAGAGGCAATAACAGCACGATCAGCTCCACTTGCCTCACCAGTACCCATCATTGCCATTCCCATTTCAGACATAACAGTTCGCACATCTGCGAAATCAACGTTGATAAGGCCATCCAACAAGATTAAATCGGTAATACCTTGAACTGCGCCGAACAAAACGTCATTGGCTTGCTTAAAGGCGTTGAGAACAGTCATATCTTTTCCCAATACCTGCAAGAGCTTTTCATTGGGTACAATAATGAGTGAATCCACTCTTTCTTTTAATTGAGCAATACCCTCATCAGCAATAGCCATGCGCTTTCGCCCTTCAAACCCAAATGGCCGCGTGACGACACCTACGGTTAATATACCCATTTGTTTGGCTATTTCTGCGATAACAGGCGCACCACCAGTTCCAGTGCCACCGCCCATACCTGCGGTAATAAAGACCATATCAGCGCCTTCTAGCACTTGAGCAATACGCTCTTTATCTTCCATTGCCGCTTGACGACCTATCTCTGGATTAGCGCCAGCACCAAGGCCTTTGGTAAGAGCACCACCGAGCTGTAAAATTGTCGCATTATCTAGCTGATGCATAGATTGAGCATCAGTGTTGGCACAGATAAAGTGCACGCCATCAATATTACTGTCGATCATATGGCGTACAGCGTTACAACCACCACCACCAACACCCACTACTTTTATTTCTGCATTCTTTGGAATGCTATCTACTAATTCGAACATTTTGTTCCCCTTATTTGCGCCTCACAATTAAAAATACATACCACTAAATCTAGTGGCTCTTAAACTCCGCTTTGAAACCAACCCTTTAATCTTTCAAAAATACTTCCGGCCTTCATTTGTAACTTTTCACCGCGTCCATCTTTACGCTGCTGAAGAACGCCAAAGTGTAATAATCCAACACCTGTAGAGTAAATTGGGTTATTAACAATATCTGATAGACCTCTAACCTTGTTGGGAGCACCGATGCGGACCGGCATATGGAAAATCTCCTCAGCTAGTTCGGTAACTCCTTCCATTTTTGATGTCCCACCCGTCAAAACGATACCTGCTGCAATTAATTCTTCAAATCCACTACGCCGTAATTCCGCCTGTACGAGCGTGAACAATTCGTCATATCTTGGCTCAACCACTTCAGCGAGTAGCTGTCGAGACATGTCTCTAGGTTCACGGTCACCAACACTGGGCACTTTTATTGTTTCCTCCGGGCGAGCTAACTTTGCCAGAGCACAGGCATATTTGACCTTAAGATCTTCCGCATGAGGAGTTGGTGTGCGTAATGCCATGGCTATGTCATTAGTTACCTGATCACCAGCAATAGGGATTACGCCCGTATGACGAATTGCCCCTTCAGTGAAAATTGCTATATCTGAAGTGCCGCCGCCAATATCGACAAGCGCGACACCAAGTTGCTTTTCATCTTCAGTCAATATTGCATAGCTCGACGCTAATTGCTCAAGTGCGAGATCATCAACTTCAAGACCGCAGCGACGAATGCATTTTTTAATATTCTGCGCGGCATTCGCAGCACAGGTAACCAAGTGAACTTTGGCTTCTAAACGAACCCCTGACATACCAATGGGCTCTCTGACGCCCTCTTGATCATCAATGATAAATTCCTGAGGTAAAACATGAAGAATTTCTTGGTCTGCCGGAATTGCAACTGCCCGTGCGGCATCTATAACTCTTTCTATATCTAATGACTGCACTTCACGATCACGGATTGCGACAATGCCATGTGAGTTAAGACTTCTAATATGACTGCCGGCGATACCTGCATAGACCGAGTGAATTGAACAGCCAGCCATTAGCTCAGCCTCTTCAACGGCTCTTTGGATTGAATTAACGGTCGCCTCGATATTAACGACCACGCCTTTTTTCAATCCAGAGGATTTATGCATCCCCGTGCCCACTATTTCTAACTCACCGCTAGCATTTATCGAACCGACAATAGCCACCACTTTAGACGTTCCTATGTCTAGTGCGACAACCATATTATCTTCATTTGAATTACTCATAGCTTTTGCCTTTGCTGTTATGCCGCACTGGAGTCTGTATTAGGTTCATGACCGAAACCGCTTGCCGCCAAATCTTGATCTCTCCACGAGACCGCCAAGCCATTTGGGTAACGTAAATCAATCGTCGCGATATTATTTAGCTGAACATCCAGTCCAGACCTCCAAACCATTACTAACCGTCTGATTTTTTCAATAATTTGGTCGCGTCCAAGCACTATTTTTACTCCAGAGGCCGTTTCGACCTGCCAAGCTCCCACTGCGTCACGTTGCAACTCAGTTAGCTTAAGATCTGTTGGAGCTAAGAGCTCGGCGAGAAGTAAATATTGGGCTATCATGTCTTGAGAACTACCAAAGTCAGCCTCAAGTACTGGGAGAGACTGAAGATTACTATTGTCCGGTAGCGATAACTGGTCACCAAGACGGTTTAGAAAACCCTGCTTTCCCCATCGAGCAATAGGCACCTCTTCTATCACTTCAACCTTTAGCGTTGATGGCCATTCTCGTCTTACACTGACTTGATGGATCCACGGATGACTCTGTAATTCTTGACGTAATTGATTAAGATTCATGCTCAAAAAACCCCCGTCTATTTCTATGTTTACCAATTCAGCTAATTCTTGCTCTTGAAGATGATTAAATTTACCGCCAACCATGATTCTGCTCAGTGGAGTATCAATTTGCTTGTAGATAAAATCTGCTCCAAAGATCGCAGCGACAAATACTGTGACCATTAATAAGCGTAAGAACTTTTCGGCAACGCCATCAGACAATCTAGGCTGCTGCTGATTAAAATTTGCTCCGCGGGACTTTTTCCGACTCATCGCAAGGCCCCTTGTAATATGCGAAGTACTAATTGATCAAAGTCCATACCTAACGCTGCAGCCGCCATTGGCACTAAACTATGACTAGTCATGCCTGGCACGGTATTGACCTCAAGTAATTGAAAATCACCATGACTGTCAACCATTAGGTCTACTCGGCCCCAACCAGAACAACCAAGACTATTAAATGCATCTAATGAAAGCTGACTTATCTTGCTCTCTCGATCCGTACTGAGCCCGCTGGGACAAAAGTATGAGGTCTCATCTGAGAAATATTTGGCCTTATAATCATAAAAGACCTCCTCTGAGCGAATACGGATTGATGGCAAAGCCTGATTGGCAAGAATTGCGACTGTGTACTCTTCACCTTCAAGTAAAGGCTCAGCAATAACGACAGAATCGAAGCTCGCCGCATGCAACCAGGCACTCTTAAGTTGGTCGCTGTTTTCTACCCGACTCATACCGATACTCGAACCTTCACAGGCTGGCTTAACCATCGCTTTTCCGCCCAAGGCGACTAGAACGGCATTCCAATCTGTGTGCTCACTAAGCACGAAAAAGTCACAGGTGGGTAAGCCAATACCCTTCCATAATTGTTTGCATCTCTGTTTGTCCATAGCCAAAGCAGAGGCTAAAACACCACTACCTGTATAAGGTAATCGGAGATACTCAAGCGCTCCCTGTACTTTACCGTCCTCTCCACCTGGTCCATGGAGAGCAATAAACACATGATCCAAGTCATGTTGAGTTAACTGCTGTAGAACGTCGGTTTGCGCATCGATAGCAACGGCATCGACACCCAAATTTTTCAGTGCGATGTAAATAGCTTCCCCACTCAAAAGGGATATTTCCCGCTCCGATGATGTGCCACCATATAAGACGCCCACGCGTCCGAACTTTTTAATAGCGGCAACTGTGCTCTGAATCTGAGTCATAACGTTATCTGCCCCAATTCAGTTTCAGTTAACAGAGTCACTAATTGAGTTACACTTCCCGCCCCCTGGGTAAGCACTATATCGCCTGGTTTAACAACGCCCGCAATCAGATCTGGGACGGCCTCCAGAGATGCCGCATAAATAGGATCTACCTTGCCCCTTTGGCGAATACTTCCACAAATATTCTTACTACTGGCACCAGCAATTGCATCTTCACCCGCTGAATAAACATCGAGTATTAGCAATACATCCACCTCACAAAGAACCTCAACAAAATCCTCATACAGGTCTCTTGTCCTGGTATATCTATGCGGCTGAAATATCATGACTAGACGTTTGTCTGGCCACCCACTTCGGACGGCCTCAATAGTGGCTTTTAGCTCAGTGGGATGATGACCATAATCGTCAACCAACATCGCACTACCACTTTTTACTGGATAGTTTCCAACTATTTCAAAACGTCGACCCACGCCACCAAACTCTTTTAATCCACGGATAATAGCGGCATCAGATATACCCTCATCACTGGCAACAGCAATAGCTGCAGCAGCATTGAGGACGTTATGTCGGCCGGGAATATTGAGTATAATTTGAAGAGACGCCAAATTATCAGGGCGATCAATGATAAACGTCGTTTGTAGTCGATCGCTTTTTACCTGACTAATATGATACGCGGCATCATCACTAAAGCCATAAGTGAGGGTAGGACGCGCCACCTCCACCAATAAGCTACGAATCACTTCGTCATCTATGCATAGAACTGCCAGACCATAAAAAGGAAGGTTGTGTAAAAACTTAATATAGGTGTTTTTAAGCACATCAAAATCGAAGTTATAGGTTTCCATATGGTCAGCTTCAATGTTAGTAACCACCGACACCATAGGCTGCAGATGTAAAAAAGAAGCGTCACTCTCGTCAGCTTCAGCAATCAGATAACGACTAGCTCCAAGTTGTGCATTAGTACCCACACTATTGACTCGCCCGCCCACAATAAATGTTGGATCACGTCCATCCGCGGCAAAAATAGCGGTTACCAGACTAGTGGTAGTTGTTTTACCATGCGTTCCTGCGACCGCAATACCGTGACGATAACGCATTAGTTCAGCAAGCATTTCCGCGCGCCTAACTACCGGAATAGCGCTAGTAATAGCAGCGGCAATTTCTAGGTTTTCGATGGTGACCGCAGATGATTTTACAACAACATCAGCACCTTCAATGTTCGCTTCACTATGCCCTATGAAGATTTCTACACCGGCTAACCGTAAGCGTTTAGCGCTGGCGTTTAAAGTCAGATCAGATCCAGATATTTGGTAACCTTGGTTATGCAGTACTTCAGCAATACCGCACATGCCACTGCCGCCTATACCAACAAAGTGTATACGACGGATTCTGCGCATTTCGGGGACCTGAAAATCAGCTCTATTGACCACTAGCGGCCTCCTTACACACATTTGCAACTTCTTCAGCTGCTTGGTTTTTAGCCAAGGCTCTGGCGCTCATTGCCATTGCCATACGCTTCTCTGGATCAGCTGATATGCTAACAATCGTGGCCGCCAACTTAGCTGCAGTTAGCTCCGATTGCTGAATCATCTCTGCCGCTCCATGGTCAACCAGCATTTGGCCATTAGCTGTTTGATGATCGTCTATAGCAAACGGAAATGGGATAAGCAGCGCACCTAACCCGACCGACGTTAATTCCGCAATGGTCAGCGCTCCTGCGCGGCAAATCACAAAGTCTGCCCACTCGTAGGCTGTTTCCATAGAGTCAATAAACGGCACTACAGATAGTTCGCTATCTCCAAGATCCATATCTGCATCAGCATAGAGATCAACGGTCGCTTGCCAATGAGCGTTGCCGGATTGATGAAATATTTCAGGCCTTTGAGCTAGTTCAATCTGTGCTAACGCCTCAGGCAACAGCGTGTTTAACGCAAGAGCACCTCGACTTCCCCCAATTACAAGTAATCTAAGCCTTCCGTTACGTCTTGCAAGCCGTTGGTCTGGCGGAGCTAATTTACTGATCTCTACGCGCACTGGATTCCCGCACCACTCTCCCCTTGGAAGCGTATTTGGAAACCCTTGCAAGACTCGCGTAGCGAACATCGCACTTAATTTATTGGTGGTTCCGGCTACTGAATTCTGCTCATGGATAACGACTGGAATTCGTTTTAGCCAAGCTGCAACGGCTCCAGGCCCAGATGCAAAACCGCCCATACCCAGTACGACCTG
>DCBC01000126.1:15017-17561 GCA_002313335.1 Porticoccaceae bacterium UBA1117 | reverse complement strand
AGCCATTATTCCGCGACCACGAATACCTTCGATATTTAGAAAATTTAAAGTAATGTTTTGCTTTGGAACCAATTCAGCTTCTATACCTGCGCGAGTTCCAAGCCAAGAAATCTCAACATTTTCTCTACGTAAATGCTCGACCACTGCCAATGCTGGAAATACATGGCCTCCGGTTCCGCCAGCCATAATCATGACTCGAAGCTGCTTATCGACGGACATAGGCAGACCTCCGAGTGGTTACTTCAGGTCTATTTAGATCGTGTCCAATACGCAGCATCATGCCAACCATCGCAGAGCAGACAATCAAGCTACTTCCACCATAACTAACGAAAGGTAAAGTAAGCCCTTTGGTAGGTAATAATCCGGCATTAACACCCAGATTTATAAACGTTTGAATGCTAATTAATAGCCCGAACCCAATCAAAACAAAAGCCGCATACCAGCTCTGTTGGTCGATAGCTTTTTTGCTAAAGCTAAATATTCTCATCACCATGATGCAATAGAGGCCAATTAAACAAATGACTCCCATAAATCCAAACTCTTCTGCGAAGATCGCGAATACAAAGTCCGTATGGGCTTCTGGGAGATAGAGCATTTTTTGTACCGACTGGCCCAAACCAACGCCAAACCATTCGCCACGACCAAAGGCAATCAAGGACTGGGTTAATTGATAACCGCTATTAAACTGATCGGACCAGGGATCAAGATATGCCGTTATGCGCGCTACTCGATAGGGCGAAGAGTCCTTTAGCCACCAAAGCACCGCAGCAGCTATTCCAATAATGATGAAATACTGACGTAATTTAGCTCCACCAAGAAACAACATCGCCATAAAGGTGCTACCAAGAACAACCACCGACCCAAAATCAGGCTCTCTGATAAGTAATACTGTCAACAGCGCTAGTAACAACATTAACTTAGCGAAGTGTCTCCAGTCATCACTCAATGTTTCTCGATATTGCTCTAAATAAGTGGCGAGAAAAACAACGGTAGCCACTTTGACTAACTCCGAAACCTGTAGGGTGAACCCGCCAAAAGCAAGCCATCTGCGGCTGCCATTTAGCTCACGGCCGATCCCTGGAATAAGAACTAGAACCAAGAGGACAAATGAACACAGCATCCATAATCGAGAGTAACTAGACCAAAATCCAGGTGGTATGAGAAAAGTCACTGTCATGGCAATAACCGCCAGTACTAAATAGACGATATGTCGCTTAAAGAAGAATAATTCATCACCCAAGCGATGATCGCCAAAGCTAAACGATGCCGAACTAATCATCACAAATCCGATCGACATAAGGGCTAAGACAGGCAATAGTAGAGGCATATCAAGATGCCATTGTCTGTTATTTTGTTTTGGAAGCAACAGGTATGAGGGCATAGTAACTAACATAAAGCCCCCTGATCATGGCGATTAAAATTGGTGTGGTCGGACGATAGCACTGCACGCTGAAAGTGGCGTCCCCGCTCTTCAAACCCGGCAAACAAGTCAAAACTTGCACACGCAGGAGAAAACAACACGATGTCGCCGGCCACGGCAGACTGTTTAGCATAATTAACCGCAGATTCAACCGTCTCAACTCGTTGAATATTGATGGTCGATTGCAAAGCGTCTTGTATTTGCTGAGCATCTTCGCCATATAAGATCCCATACTTTACAAACCGACCTGCTGCAGCTCGTAATTCATTAAAGTCTTGCCCTTTGCCCTGGCCGCCTGCAATAAGTAGTAAGTTGGGGCCTGACGTTGAGCCAAAACCTTCGATGGCGGCTACTGTGGCACCTATGTTGGTGCCTTTGGAATCATCGATAAACAATACTTTGTCGATCGTGGTAACAACCTCGCAGCGATGAGGTAAACCCTTAAAACCCTGTAATGTAGTCAAAAGAGCATTTAGCTTAAGTCCAACGGCAGACCCAAGGGCCAGTGCGGCTAGGGCATTAGCTAAATTATGACGACCCTTCATAGCGACACTGTCAACACTGATTAAACGTTCGTCTCCACAGCATAGGTAATCCGTACCTTTAAAACTCATAATCCCATACTGTCCTTGGACAGGGACGTCTAGCCCAAAAGTTGTGAGATGATTCTTTTGAGCGCTAGACTGAACGATCAAACTGTCCTCACGGTTGGACACTATGCTTGCGGCCCCCTGGAAAATTCGCTGTTTAGCGGCAATATAATTATCTAGATTTTTGTAGCGATCCATATGGTCGGGGCTTATGTTCAGTAAGCAGGCGGTAGCACCTTTAAGATCATTAATTAACTCCAGCTGAAAACTAGATAGTTCCACCACATATAATTGTCTACCACTCGCCAACAGATCTAACATAGGCACACCGAGATTACCGCCCACACCCGTGTCTAGCCCACTGGCCTTAGCCATTTCACCTAGCAAGGTTGTTACGGTGCTCTTACCATTGGAACCTGTAATTGCGACAACCGGCGCCTCAGCTGCAGAGAGAAATAACTCAAGGTCACCTATAACTTCAAGGCGATTTTTAAGAGCATTCACTATTACTGGCTCAGCTAGAGAGATACCTGG
>DCBC01000126.1:0-14600 GCA_002313335.1 Porticoccaceae bacterium UBA1117 | reverse complement strand
AGAGTTGGCGGCTCCGCTCTACTATCAAACAAACTAAATGACACACCCTTAACTGACAGATAGCGGGCCACAGAGAGACCCGTGGCACCCATGCCAAGGATCGCTACACTGCGGTTCACAAGATTAGTCTCTGTCATTACATTTGCCATTTTTTATCTAATTTTCAAAGTCGCTAAGCCAATCAACACTAGTACAACAGTGATGATCCAAAAACGAACGATTACACGCGGTTCGGGCCAGCCTTTTAACTCATAATGGTGGTGTAAAGGTGCCATCCTAAAGATGCGCTTACCTGTCAATTTGAATGAAGCTACCTGCAAGATTACTGAGAGAGTTTCTATTACAAACACACCTCCCATAATCGCTAAAACAAACTCTTGCCGCACAATAACTGCCATCACACCAAGCGCAGCACCGAGGGCTAGTGCGCCGATATCGCCCATAAATACCATGGCTGGATAAGTGTTGAACCAAAGAAAACCTAACCCAGCACCACAGATTGCGGTACTAATAATTAGCAACTCACCTGCACCGGTTATATAAGGTATTTGAAGATAATCAGCGAACTGATAATTACCCGTAAGGTAAGCGATGAGACCTAGTGCACCACTGACCATAACCGTGGGCAGAATAGCCAGACCATCCAGTCCGTCAGTGAGGTTCACAGCATTACTAGTACCGACGATGACAAAGTAGGTAAATAGTATGTAAAAAGGTCCCATCGATAGGGCTACATTTTTAAAGAATGGCACAATGAGTTCAGTTTCCGCGGGCGTCTGCGCCGTATAGTAGAGTGTTATTGCTGCGGTCAAACCAAAAATCGACTGCCACAAATACTTCCATCGCGCCGGTAATCCGCGTGGGTTTTTTTCTACTACCTTACGATAATCATCGACCCAGCCAACCAGCCCAAAGGCTAAGGTTGTTCCTAACACTATCCATATATAGCGATTGCCCAGATCAGCCCAAAGTAGAGTACTAACGAATATGGCCAAAAGAATTAAAGCGCCGCCCATAGTGGGTGTGCCAGCCTTGCTTAGATGTGTTTGAGGCCCATCACTGCGAATTGCCTGACCCATTTGTAAATCATTCAGTTTGCGAATGACCATAGGCCCAAATACCCAACTAATCACTAAAGCCGTTAGAACAGCAAAAATTCCGCGCAGGGTTAAGTACTGAAACATCGAGAAAGGGCTATAAAACTGACTAAGATAATCGGCAAGCCAAACTAACATGAGCTTTTTTCTCCACTGATCAATGCTTGAACAATATGTTCCATACTTGAGCTTCGCGACCCTTTTACTAAAATGGTTATATTTTCATGCGAAGTTTCTAGCTCTATAATTTTTATCTTGAGTGAATCAATTAATGACCTTTGGGTTGGGAAGTGCTGACCCACAAATTCCTTACTAGCGATCGCGCTATTGGCACCAACCGAGTAAAGAGCATCGATTTGCAATTTTTTTGCATACCCGCCGATCTCTCGATGTAACTCCTCGGTTTGGTCCCCCAGCTCGCCCATATCACCCATAACAAGAATTCGATAGCTACTAGACATCGACAACACGTCAATAGCGGCCTTAAAAGATTCAGGATTAGCGTTGTAGCTATCATCAATGACGACACTTTTTCTGGATAACACCTTGCGCTGTAGGCGACCAGGAATTAATAGAGTATTTTCTAGGCCACGGACAATCTCAGCTAAACTGGCTCCCACAGCAAATGCACAGGCAGCCGCAGCCAGAGCATTACTAATGGAATGTGCCCCTGGGTTATTTAGCCGCACTGCGCTTTCCTCAGAGGGCTCACCCTGTTTAGGCATAATGCAGAGAACAAAACTAAAATAACCATCGCCAGTATCTGTAATGTTTTTGGCAAATAAGTTAGCGCTCGGATCTATCATAGAGAAGCTAATGCACTTGCGGTTGCCAATTATGTCTAACCACTGTGCAATCCAAGGCTGATCGAGATTCAACACTGCAGTCCCATCAACTCTTAGACTCTGATAAATTTCCGCTTTTGCTAGGGCGATAGCCTCCAGACTACCAAAACCCTCTATATGCGCAGTCTGAGCATTATTAACCAGAGCAACATCTGGCTTGGCTATGGAGCAGAGATAATCAATTTCGCCCACTGCACTTGCGCCCATTTCTATTACCGCTATCTCAGCCAGTGAATCCATGGCGAGTAAGGTCAGTGGAACTCCAAAGTGGTTATTTAAATTGCCGCTGGTGATATGGACATTATTTTCCTGCGACAGAATCATCGAAATAGCTTCTTTTACCGAGGTCTTACCAGAACTGCCGGTCAGAGCAATAACGGTTCCCTCAAAACGCTCCCGCCTTAACTGCGCTAAATCGCCAAGCGCTTTTGTTGTGTCCTGGACAACCCACTGAGGAATATTTAGCGTTTTATCATGTCGAGAAACGACAGCGCCTGACACCTTATCTGCAACATTAGGCAGATAACTATGGGCATCGACGTTTTCACCTTCGATCGCCACAAAAAGGTCACCCGCATTAGTGGTGCGACTATTAATGGACACTGCTGAGAAACATCCATCAGGATTGAGTAACGTACCCCCAAATCGTAACGCTGCATCGGTCAAACACATCTCAGGTATCATAGGTGACCCCCAAAGGTATCTGTATCGGCTGTGTCACGGAGCGCAAGTCGAGCTTCAATTTGGTCACTAAAGGGCAGCCGCTCGACGCCTAAGATCTGATAGTTTTCATGGCCTTTGCCGGCAATCAATACAATATCGTCTTCACCTGCATCACCAATAGCTCTGTTAATTGCAGCTCTGCGATCAACCTCAACAATGACGTCTTTTGTAGAACCGACGAGGATATCTTGAATGATTTTTCCCGCTGACTCCGTGCGCGGATTATCTGAGGTCACAATAACCCTATCGGCATTACTTTTAGCAATCTCACCCATCTCAGCGCGCTTACCAATATCCCGATCGCCGCCGCATCCAAAGACTACCCAAAGAGAGCCTTTACAATGTAGATGTAATGTTTTTAGTACCTTCTCCAAAGCATCTGGGGTGTGAGCATAATCAACAATGACCGCGGGCCCATTTACATTATCGATTAACTCCATCCGACCGCTGACAGAGTTTAGGGTTGGTATTATTTTTAATACTTTGGAGAAAGTATTAGATTCTGATTCATCTGTTTGAATGACAAAAGCGCCAATAACTGCCAGTAAGTTACATAAATTGAATTTTCCTAAAAGCCTAGACACTATCTCACCAGAACCCCAGGGCGTATGAATAAGTGCACGAAAACCCATTGGAGAAAAATGTAGTGCTTGGCAGTAAATGTCGGCGGTAATATTTTCTAAGCTATAGCTAATCGCACGTATGTTAGGGTCAAGATCAGAGAATATAGCTTTGCCGACAGCATCATCGATATTAATCACCGCATTTTTCAGGCTAGGCATTTTAAATAGTTTGCGCTTTGCGTCGGCATAAGCCGCTAAGTCACCGTGATAATCAAGATGATCTCTGCTCAAATTGGTGAAGATTGCAGTATCCACAGCAATACTAGAAATTCGACCCTGGTCTAATGCATGGGAGGAGGCCTCTATAGCAACCGTATCGCAGCCTGCCACTTGCAGATCGGCGAGAATTTTCTGCATAGTAATGGCATCGGGTGTTGTCAGTGGCGAGGCTAAAATTTCTCCAGCGCTTAGATCCAGATGGTTATCTATAGCGACCTTTTCACCGGCTATACCATGACCCAATGTTCCGACAACACCCGTTTTATGATCCTCATATGAGGCATTAGCGAGGGCACTTACTTGTGATGACAAATCCGCATAAAGCTGAGCGCAAGTTGTTTTTCCATTGGTACCAGTAACCGCCACAACTGTCATTCTTTCGGTTGGATCACCATAAAAACGTCCTGCGATAAGCGAGACGGCCTCAGATAGTCGCTCTATACCTATTGTTGGAATCGAGTATTTAGAACCTTTATTAATTTGAGTAACACGCAAATCATTTACAGTGTCCGACTCTGTCAAAATGGCAATCGCACCCCGCTCAATAGCTTGGGGAATAAAGTTCATTCCATCTTTTTTGAGACCCTTGAGCGCAAAAAATATAAAGCCTGGCTGCACATTGCGGCTATCTAAAGCCAACCCCTTAACCGATAATCGAGGACATTTTTTGGATAAATTTAAACCCTGAATTAGGTTAGATAATAAAATCTTAGGTTGCGCAGCAAATCCGATCATGATTCACCTCGCTTCTTGTTCAACTTAGGAATACCCGCTACCGACCGGTTGGTATCTATTTGATCAGGAGTAACCTGCAATAACCGTAAAGCACTACCTGTAACCTCAGAAAATACTGGCGCAGCCACTAAGCCTCCAAAGTAAATACCATTGCTTGGTTCATCAATAACTACAACGGTGACTAAGCGTGGGTTTTCAGCCGGTGATAATCCGGCAAAAAATGACATATAGCGATTGTCATCATAACCGCCTCCGGCCTTGACCTTATGTAGAGTGCCTGTCTTACCCCCCACTGAATAGCCATCGATCATAGCCCTTTTGCCAGTCCCGCTAACCCCGCTAGCAGCTCTGAGCATATGCCTTACTTTTTGTGACGTCTCAGCATCAATGACTCTCAAACTCTCTGGCTCCGAATCAAGAGCAACTAAAGATACATCTCTACGCACTCCGTCATTAGCCAATACTGCATAAGCTCTGGCTAGCTGCAATGATGAAACGCTTAAGCCATAACCGAACGCAAAGGTTGCCTGAGTAACCTGATCCCATTTTCGATACGCCGGCAAGGTACCTAAGGTTTCACCAGGAAAACCACTACCGATGACCTCACCAAACCCAACCCGCTGAAATAGGTCGCGGGTAAAGTCCGGGTCAAGCTCCAAGGCAATCTTAGTGGTGCCTACCTGACTTGATTTTGCAAGCACACCAGCCAGACTTAGTTCTCCATAATCACGGGGGTCAACGAAAGTCTTATAATCGACTTTGAGATACCCAGGGCTGGTATTGATCAGACTCTCAGGAGAAAAAATTCCACTTTCAAGTGCCGCCAGCATGGTAAATGGCTTCACCGTGGACCCAGGCTCCATTAAGTCTGTAATAGCGCGATTGCGTATTGAATCTTGACGTAACTTGCTACGATCATTGGGGTTAAATGAAGGCTGGTTGACCATCGCAAGAACTTCGCCTGTCTGCACATCAAGTACTACTACAGACCCAGATTTAGCATTGTGCATATTGACCGCTTTTTTAAGCGCTCGATAGGCTGCATACTGAACTCGAAGATCAATACTAAGCCTCAAGTCTTCACCGGATCGTGCCGCCTTGATAAGCGAGATATCATTAATTATTCGACCAGCACGATCCTGCACAACTTTTTTAGCGCCTGGCTCGCCGGTCAACCAAGTGTCATAGGCGAGTTCCATCCCTTCTTGCCCGCTATCATTAATATCGGTAAAGCCTACTAGCTGGGCAGTAACCTCACCTGCGGGATAAAACCGCTTATATTCTCTACGTGCTGAGATACCGAGAATATTAAGTTCGAGAATACGATCTGCTTGCGCTTTGGGAAGCTGTCGTGCCAAATACATAAATGACTTTTTGTGGTAACGGTTTAGTCGACTCTTCAGTTGAGCTTCTGAAAGATTCATAACCTCAGCTAGCTTGGCAATATCCTTATTTTGGATTTGCTGAGGATTTACTACGATCGCTGTCACTGGTGTACTAACAGCAAGAGGCTCTCCGTTCCGATCGGTAATAACGCCCCGATAGGCAGGAATAATCGCTTTGCGGATAGACCGATTATCGCCTTGGTTTTGAAGAAAATCTACTCCGCGCTCGTGGCTTGGCAGAATCTGTAACTGTGCGATTTTGACTAAAAGTACCAGAGGCAGAGAAGCCAAAAACAGCATTACTAAATAGTAACGCCACTTTGGAATAACTGCCTGTTCCGATTTTTTGGCCACGTTTTTAATCTACCTTTACATCACTAAAGTGACTTTAAATACGTCAATACTGCGTCTTCAAGGGTTTCTAACAATTACAATCTCAGCAGATTTTGGACTATGCATACTAAATTTCTCAACCGCCGATGTTTCTATGCGTTGCAGTGAACCCCAGGCGCTCTGCTCAAGTAAATATCTGCCATAGTCGATCTGCATTTGGTTAGCGCTAGCCTCTAAACTAACCAACTCAGCGTATTGTTCTCGGCATAGGTGACTGACATATGCCACCGATATCGCCGTGATAACAAGCGACAACCAAACTGTCGCCACTTGCAAAGGCGTCGAGAAAAAACTAGGCGTCTGATAGACAGGCATTTCAGGCTACTCTCTCAGCAACACGCATTACCGCGCTTCTAGAGCGGACATTCTGGCCAACTTCAAAGTCGGAGGGTTTAATTGCTTTGCTTAATTTTTTTAGTCGAACTCCGCGCTCAACATCTCTGATCGGAAGATTTTTGGGCAACTTAATGCCTCTTTCTTGATCGCGGATAAACCGCTTCACATGCCGGTCTTCTAATGAATGAAAGCTAATGACAACTAACCGACCACCAATCTCTAGCAAATCGATCACCTGTTTGAGCAATATTTCCAAATCGGCTAATTCGCGATTGATAAAAATTCTTATGGCCTGAAATGCCTTGGTCGCTGGATGCCGTCCGCGCTCCCAAGCAGGATGAGCCGCGGCCAGTATTGAGGCTAATTGGACTGTCCGAGTAATAGGCTCTTTAGCCCTCTCACGAACTACAGCGCTAGCCATGCGGCGAGCAAACTTCTCCTCACCATACTGTTTGATGACCTGAGCAATATCTTGCTCCTCGGCCGTTGCAATCCACTCCGCTGCTGACAAACCCCTGGTAGTATCCATACGCATATCCAACGGACCGTCACGCATGAAACTGAATCCTCGTTCCGCCTGATCCAGTTGCGGGGATGAAACACCCAGATCTAGCAATACACCGGACACCTTGCCAATACGATTTTGTTTCTCTATAAAGTCGCTCAAATCAGCGAAACTACCATGTACAAAATTAATTCGCGCATCATCCGAAAACTTATCTTTGCCTGCACTGATTGCCTGAAGGTCTTTATCAACGGCCATCACTAACCCTTTAGGAGATAGCCTATTTAGCAACTCTGCACAATGACCTCCGCGTCCGAAAGTGCCATCGACATAGAAGCCGTCAACGTCACTAACTAACGCCTCAATCGCTTCTTTCAACAGTACCGTCGTATGCTCAGTCACAATCGATTCCACTTACCAAGACAGGTTTTTAAGGGCATCTGACATACGATCTCGATCTGTCAGCATGCCGCGATAGTTTTGTTGCGATTTTTCGCGCTCAATGTTCCAATTTTCTTCTGACCAAATTTCTAACCGCTGAGTTCGGCCCACTAAAATCAGTTTCTTCTCGATCTCCGCGTAATCACGTAGCTCAGACGGTATCAATACACGTCCACTACCATCGAGCTGGATATCTTTAGCCTGACCAACAACGAATCTGCTGAGCATCTCACCAAGATCATCAAGTGCGGGTAATGCGGCTACTTTTTCTTCGAATTTCTTCCACTCCGGCAGCGGAGAAAGAGTTAGGCAGGTTGATTTCATGTCGATGGTAATCACTAAATCACCACCACATAATTGAGACAATAGATCACGATAGCGAGTTGGAATCGCCATTCTACCTTTCGAATCCATGTTTATCGGATCGCTGCCTCGAAACATTTTTAACCTTTCCTTATCAAAAAAGCAGTCTTAAACACCACTTTTCGCCACTTTTTCCCATATGTGCACACTATTACTCGACTGCACCAATGTCAAGGGCTATGGATTGATAAAAAGGTAATAAAATCAGTAAGTTCCGACAATATTGGCGATCCCTTTAAAAGCACTCAAAGAGGCCAAAATATTTGGCAATATAAACATAATTATACCGCCAACACTTAAAGTAACTTCTAGCTTTTAGGGCTTTAAGGACGGTCTACGTATAAATAAATAATTCTTTATGCTTTAAAAGCATTAGCCAATAAAGCTCTGGTGGGACGATTAAACAAAAGGCCAGTAGCAAGCTACTGGCCTTTTGAGATTGAACAAACTAAAAGTGAGTTGACCGATAAGCCGGGTTCTGTCGTGGACAATCATTCATCTGGGACAAACGTCACCGTTTGCCTCAAGCAACCTACCCGTCCCCAACGCGGGTCGCGCCATATGGGAACCTATTTGGTCTTGCTCCGAGTGGGGTTTACCATGCCACTACTGTTACCAGCAGCGCGGTGCGCTCTTACCGCACCTTTTCACCCTTACCTGTGTTCGCGAACGAACCATCGGCGGTCTAATCTCTGCGGCACTTTCCGTAGGCTTTCGCCCCCCAGGCGTTACCTGGCACTCTACCCTTTGGAGCCCGGACTTTCCTCTGCCCTGTTCCCCTAAAAACGCAAGCGAATGTTGGAGAGTTCAGTGCAGCGATTGCCTAGTCAACTCACGCCAAAGCTTAACACAGAACAGGTCTTCAACGCTCAACCTTTACTTCAGTAGCGGGTGATCGGCAGGTAGTTGTCGAGAAATCCACAGTGCTAGCTTGTGGCGCATATTGGGATCATTAATTTGGTCCTTGGCGAGTGGTTGGATCAGCTTGTCTTCGATTAAGACTCGATACACAAACTCCACTTTGAGCTTGAGTGAGTCTTGATTTTCAACTTCACCATAACCACGTTTTTTGGCATAAACCGCGCCAACGTGAAGGGCTTTTTTCACTAACTCAGGTTCGTTGTGGATTTTACTCATAACTCACATTACCTCTATTGGACCGTCGACGACAAGAATCATCTCACACTATAAACCTAGTCGACAAACTGTCTTGCATTTCTGAATATCCGCATCCACCCACTATCCTCGCCCCACTCATTTGGATGCCAAGAATTTAGTACCGTGCGGAATACTCGCTCAGGATGCGGCATCATTAGAGTAACCCGACCGTCAGCCGATGTAACGCCGCTTATCCCTTCAGGCGACCCATTAGGATTGGCGGGGTAACGCGACGCAACTTGAAGATTATTTTCCAAAAATCGCAACGCTATTTGGTTGCTGTTATTGAGATTAATAAGCTCTCCTGGGGACGCGAACTCCGCCCTACCCTCACCGTGAGAAACCGCTATTGGCATAACCGTGCCCTGCATGTTCCTGAGCATAATAGAATTTGATTGCTCAATTCTCACCAGTGAAAAACGCGCTTCAAACTGCTCTGAGAGATTACGAACAAAGCGAGGCCACAACTCTGACCCAGGAATGAGTGATTTGAGATTGCTCAACATTTGACAACCGTTACAAACTCCCAGACTAAAGGTATCTTCACGCTGGAAAAACCCCTCAAATTGATCACGAAGCTGGTTGTTAAACAGTACTGTTTTAGCCCAACCTTCGCCGGCCCCAAGAACATCTCCATAAGAAAACCCGCCGCAGGCAACCATACCGGCATAGTTACTAAGCGCGGTGCGCCCCGCCAATAAGTCACTCATATGCACATCCACCGCAGTAAATCCAGCGCGATCAAAGGCGGCAGCCATCTCCAAATGGCTATTAACGCCCTGCTCTCGAACAATCGCCACCATGGGTTTTACGCCAGTTGCAATGTAAGGTGCACTGATGTCATCCGTTGGGTCAAAGGTTAAACGTGCCGACAAACCTTGATCAAGGGACTGTATTCGCTCAAATTCTTCGCGCACACAATCAGCATTATCCCGCAGAGAGGCAATCTGAAATGAGGTTTCACTCCACGCACTCTGTAAATTGGCGCGACTATCTTGGAAAATACTCTCGCCCTTATAATGAATATCAACAGTATCGTCATCATTTAACCCACCCAGCTCAAATATATTGACCCCTGCGAGCAAAAATTTCTTCATCATAGCGTTAACACGGTCTACTTTAACTTGGATTACCGCCCCTAGCTCTTCATTAAATAATGCCGACAAAGCGGTGCTTTTTGACCCGGCGATACCACTATTAATATCTACCGTTAAGCCAACATGACCAGCGAAACTCATTTCCGTAAGCGTTGCTAACAAGCCACCATCAGACCTGTCATGATAAGCCAAAATGTCATCATCCTGGATTGAGGATTGCATGGCATTAAAGAATCCTAGCAGCGCGTTCGAATCATCTACGTCCGGTATAGAGCAACCAAAATCAGAGTAAACTTGAGCTAAAATAGAGCCGCCCAGTCGCTCGGCACCCGCGTTTAAATCTAATAACAGCAGAGCCGTGTCACCACAGTCTGTTCTCAGCTGTGGCGTCAACGTCTTGCGCACATCCAGTACCGGCGAGAACGCGGTGATAATTAAAGACAGGGGTGACGTCACGGATTTATCTTGCCCGTTTGACTGCCAAGCAGTGCGCATTGACATTGAATCTTTGCCTACAGGGATAGTAATACCAAGCTTGGGGCAGAGATCCATACCGACTGCTTCAACCGTGCGATAAAGCTTTTCATCCTCACCGGGTGATCCCGCTGCACACATCCAGTTAGCCGATAATTTGACGTCTTTGATGTTACCTATACGCGCAGCAGAAATGTTGGTCAATGCCTCACCAATAGCCATACGTCCAGAAGCTGGCCCATTAACCAATGCCAAGGGAGTTCTCTCACCCATAGCCATAGCCTCGCCTGCATTACTATCATAGGTCACGGTAGTCACCGCACAATCGGCAACCGGCACCTGCCAAGGACCTACCATCTGATCTCTAGCTACCATACCGCTGACACTTCGATCTCCAATGGTGATTAAAAACCCTTTGCTCGCAACAGTTGGATGTCTAAGCACTCGGTAAACAGCCTCAGAAAGTTCTATGTCTTGACCTGAAAACTCATCATATTGGACTTCCTGACGGGTCGCATGTCGATGCATTTTTGGTGTTTTTCCAAACAAAACCGACATCGGTAAATCAACGGGATTATTATCAAAATGCTCGTCAATAACGGTTATTTTCTTTTGTTCCGTTGCTTCACCAACAACAGCATAGGGGCACCTTTCACGATCGCAGATGGCCATGAAGCGTTCTAAATCGTCCGGCATAATGGCAAGCACATACCGTTCTTGAGCCTCATTGCACCATATCTCGACTGGCGACATACCCGGTTCATCATTGGGTATTGATCGAAGATCAAAACGGCCACCTGTGCCTCCATCTTTAACCAACTCAGGTAGCGCATTAGATAAACCTCCAGCGCCTACATCATGAATAAAAGCAATGGGGTTAACGTCGCCCAACTGCCAGCAAGAATCGATAACCTCTTGGCAACGCCGCTCAATTTCTGGATTTTGTCGCTGCACAGAAGCGAAATCTAGATCTGCTGAGCTAGTGCCTGTTGCCATTGATGATGCTGCGCCACCCCCGAGCCCAATCAACATGGCCGGGCCACCTAAGACAATTAATTGCGCACCTGGCTCGAATTCAGGTTTATCCACATGATCTTCGCGAATATTCCCATAGCCTCCAGCAATCATAATTGGCTTATGGTATCCGCGACGCTCTCCCGCAAAATCCATTTCAAAGGTTCTAAAATAACCACAAATATTGGGTCTGCCAAATTCATTGTTAAAAGCAGCCCCGCCAACTGGCCCTTCAATCATTATTTCTAACGCTGATACGATACGATCAGGCTTGCCATAGTCCTGCTCCCAAGGCTGCATAAAATCAGGAATCTGTAAGTTAGACACAGTAAAGCCCACCAGCCCGACCTTAGGTTTAGACCCTCGACCAACGGCACCCTCATCGCGGATCTCACCGCCCGAACCGGTACCAGCACCTGCATAAGGAGCAATAGCCGTCGGATGATTGTGCGTCTCAACCTTCATCAACAAATGAACGGGCTCGTGACTATAGCCATAGTTACGCGTTACGGGGTCAGGATAAAATCGACCGCCTGAAGTGCCAGCCACAACGGCGGCATTATCAGAATACGCTGACAACACATTGTCTCCATTAACTGCATTTGTATTCCGAATCATGCCAAATAACGAATGCTGCTGATCTACGCCATCGATAGTCCAGCTCGCATTAAAAATTTTGTGGCGGCAATGCTCTGAATTTGCCTGCGCAAACATCATTAATTCAGCATCAGATGGGTTGCGCTTCAGATCACTAAAGTTAGCCACTAGATAATCTATTTCATCATCAGCTAGCGCTAAACCCAAACTGACATTGGCGACGGTTAATGCATTTGAACCACCATTGACAACGTCAACAACACTAACTGGTGTCGGCAGATTATTACTAAACAGAGCACGGGCCTGCTCTAACTCGCCGAAAACCGACTCTACCATCCTGTCGCGAAGTAACTCTCCTAAGCCTGTAAGTTGCTGCTCTGACAACGGCGTTGACGCTTCAATATAATAAGCAGTACCTCGCTCCAACCGAATAATGGTTTGTAGCCCGCAATTGTGGGCGATATCAGTCGCTTTACTGGACCACGGTGAAATAGTTCCGGGACGAGGTGCCACGAGAAGTAATTGACCCCTTTTATCAGCCTTTTGCTGACTAGGGCCATAAGTCAAGAGCGCTTCTAAGGTTATCGTTTCTGCTGGTGTCAGCGGTTTACACAGCTCAGCAAAATGAACATATTCCGCACAAACTGATTGAATAGAAGCATCGGACTCGCGTAGCTTTGTTAATAATTTTTCTCGCCGAAATGGCGAAAGAGAGGGTGCACCGCTAAGGATCATCATGGATGTTGGTCTCAAAATCATCAAGGTTGGAAGGCGCGTATTCTAGCCGAAAACTCTCGTCTTTGGCAGATAGAATTTGCTAAACCATGTACAATATTTTTGTGACGGAATTAACAACCACCGCAATAACTAATAAATAGTTCGGAGCAAGTTAATCAAAGCTATGCGGCAACTATCTAAAAAAGTAAAAAGAGCACGCAACCGAATACTCCTGATCGCCATGGCATTGGGGCTAATTCTATATATCTCCAGCAGCAGGCAAATGTCTGATTTGGAGCGAATTCAAAGTATAGGATATTTAACAATGCTTACAGCTCCAGGCCCTACCACCTATTTTATTGATGGCCGGGGTGAAAATGGTTTTGAGTATATTATTGCAAAGGAATTTGCCAAAAGCCTTAATGTTGAGTTAAAGGTCCAGCCAAAAATAAGTCTTCGTAATCTGTTACTCGCCATAGGTGGGCCGCAGGGTGAATTTGCCGCATCAAATTTAGTCAAGACTGAGTTGCGCAGCGCGTCTCTACGCTTTTCTGATTCTTACTTGGACGTCACTCAACATTTACTTTACCGCCGCGGTGATACTAGGCCTAGATCACTCGAGGAGCTAGATGGAGATCTCCTTGTTATCACCAGCTCATCTCATAGCGAGCGGCTCAAAGTCCTGAAAAAAACAGTTCCCTCTTTAATGTGGCGAGAGCAAGAGGATATAGAAATGCATGATTTGATGAGGATGGTTGATAACGGAGATATCGATTATGCAGTAGTCGATTCCTTGGCCTATTTAGTCAATCGCCATATTTATCCAAACGCCGGACTCGCTTTTGATATCTCAAGGCCAGAAGCAATGGCATGGGCCTTTCCTTCGCATAGCGATGGTACGCTTATTGCCGCGGCTAATGCGTTTTTAGAGGCCTACATTTCCAGCGGTGCAATGGCTACGTTAGAATCACAATTGCTGTCTCAAAGCAAAAACTTTTCTGTTGCCGACTCAACAAGGCTTGGGGAGTTGGTCGCGAATCGTCTTCCACGCTATGAAGCATTATTTCGTGAAGCCGGCGCAAAATATAGCTTGGACTGGCAACTTTTGGCCGCAGTCGCTTATCAAGAATCTCATTGGAATCCGAAGGCTAAGTCGCCAACAGGTGTTCGGGGGTTGATGATGTTAACACTGGACACAGCACGCGAAATGAAAGTCTCTAATCGTCTGGATGCCCTACAAAGCCTGGAGGGCGGTGCAGGCTATTTAATTAAACTCAGACAGAGATTGCCCCCTAGAATCACCGAACCTGATCGGACTCTATTTGCTTTGGCTGCCTATAATGTCGGGTTTGGTCATTTGGAAGACGCGCGCATTTTGACCCAACGCAACGGGAAAAGCCCCGATTCATGGTCAGATGTTCGTCAGTTTCTACCTCTTTTAAGTAAGAAACAGTTTTACTCAAAAAGTAAGCATGGTTATGCGCGAGGTGCCGAACCTGTTTTGTACGTTGACAACATTCAATATTATCAACATTACCTGCAACTATACTCACTAGCGAAGCAAGAAGAATCGCCAAAAGACCAGGCGGATAGTGCTGCAAAAACAGATTGGCAACAAAGCAACTTGCCCTCTATTTAGGTATTTAGGGATCTCTTTTGACGAAAAAAGTCGCTAATCATAGTGCTACACTGCTCCTCAAGTATCCCCCCATCCCAAACTATAGAATGGTTGTAGGGACCTTTTTCCATCAATTGGAGCTGGCTTTTCAAGGCACCCGCTCGAGGCTCTAATGCCCCAAAAACAATGCGCTTAATACGCGCATGAACCATTGCCCCAACGCACATAGTGCAGGGCTCAATGGTGACATAAAGCTCACA
>DCBC01000122.1 GCA_002313335.1 Porticoccaceae bacterium UBA1117 | reverse complement strand
AAGCATGCCACCCCAGAGACGTAGACAAGCCAACCCAAAAAATAATCTTCACCAGCATACATAATTAATCAACCCATTGAATAATATGATCTTCCACATCTTCTTTGCGGACGTCTAATTCGGAAACTACCCACCCTTGAAGTGAAGCGCCATAACTATGGACCCTTTCAGAGTCTTCGGCTACAAGGTGATGCCACTCTGGCAATGGTTTTCCATCTGCGATCAATCGATACGAACAGGTCTCTGGCAACCAGCCCAATGTATGGATGTTATCGCGATCGAGCGTAATACAGTCAGTTACAATTGAATGTCGATCTTGGTAATTACTGCACTTACACGAATGTATGTCCAATAGCTCGCACGTCACATTGGTGTGGAAAATCTCACCTGTTTCATGGTCCTCAAGCTTGACCAAACAACATTTTGCACAACCATCGCAAAGTAGCTCCCATTCTGCGGTAGTCATCTCCTCAAGGGTTTTTGTTGTCCAAAAGCCACTCATTTATCGTCCTCGAGGAAGTTTATTATTTTCAGCCATGCCCTGATCAAGAGCGAATACTACCGGTGGCATTTGAAGATAGAAACCTTGACGCTTTATATCTTCCATTACTTTTACAACATCAGCACGAGCAAGTTTCTTGTTTTCGGTTAACATTAACCTCGTCACTAAAACGGGTGTTCCGAAACTATCCAGTAACCCTTGAGGTACCTTATCCAATCCATCGACTCGAGAGACATAGATATACATCCCCTCTTTTCGACTACCTTTAAAAATATCACAAAGAACTTTCAACGTGTCTGCAACCATCACATTTGCTCTCTCAGCGCTTTTTTCACTATTGGCGTTACCAAAGACTCTCTCCAACCCGTTATAAAACGATGAGGCCATTCATCACGACCAGCAATCGCGCCACGTAAAATCAACTCTATATCCTTTTTGGAAAAGAGAAACTCTTGCGGTATCAAAGTAGCTTCTGCCAAAGCTATAAGCTCATCACGGATCGCCTTAAGTATAGCAACCTCTGCTTTGGTCAAGGGCTCTGGCAGCGGGTCGATAACGAGATCATCACTTGAAGCAATGACCTGCTCTAATAGGTCCACCCCATAACGTTTAATTAATCCTGGGTGTAAATCATCAATACCTGCCAGTTGATGCAATGCCGATGGATGACGCCTAGCGATATCTAACAGGGAATTGTCTTTTACAATATGACCTCTCGGTTTGTTACGGTCTCGAGCGGTTCGCTCGCGCCAAATACATAACCTTTTAAGAAGCTTTAACGCTGCAGGATCGAGCTTCCACGCGCTTTTAATGCGCATATAATAGTCATCACTATTTTTACGCCCGGCAACCATCGCATAGACCGCAAGGCTTTCCTCTTCAAACCAACCTTCACGCCCCTGCTCTTTAAGACTCTGAGCAAGAAGCTCATGAAGTTTGTGCAAATAAAATACATCGGCGGCGGCATATTCCAGTTGTCTTGAGGACAGTGGTCTTGCTAACCAATCAGAACGGGTTTCTTCCTTATCTAGCTCGACATCAAAAACCGCCTTGACGAGGCGAGCATAGCCCATTGAATAACCAACATTAGCAATACCTGCTGCAATTTGAGTATCGAAAATGGTGGTTGGTTTAATCCCAAGGGCATATTCAAGGACTTCTAAATCTTCAGCACAAGCATGGAATATTAACGTTTTATCCGGCGATTCTAAAAGTAACTTAAGACCATCAAAATTTTTCAGACCTAAAACATCAACCAACCAGCAGTCAATGCCATCAGAGATTTGAATTAAGGCAATTTTTGGATGAAAAGTGTTGGTTCGAATAAATTCAGTGTCAACAGCCAGCAAAGCTGAATCTCTTAAAGTATCCAACATGCCCGTGAGTTTTTCGTCTGAATCTATCCAGTGAGCCACTTAAATTTCCTTTCTACTTTGTAATGCAAGGTTGAGCGTGCCACCATCAACATATTCAAGTTCACCACCCATAGGTACACCATAGGCAATACGCGTGACAGAAACACCCAATGATTTTGCTTTGTCGGCAATAAAGTGCGCAGTCGTCTCGCCCTCTACGGTCAGGTTAGTGGCCAAAATTAATTCGCTCACCTCTTCAGAACGCAGTCTATCTATTAGTTGATCAATTCCGAGCTGTTCCGGTCCGATGCCATCGATAGGTGACAAGTGCCCTAACAAAACGAAATATCGACCACGGAAGCCTCCCGCCTGCTCAATCGCATAAAGATCTGCCGGGTTTTCAACAACACATATCTGAGTGTCCAGGCGAGCGCTATTTGCACATATATTACAGCGATTATGCTCCGTTAAGGTACGGCAACGCTCACACCTACCCACTTTTTCAACGGCCTCGGCGATAGTCGCCGCAAGGTGAGCCGCTCCGGCTTTGTCTCGCTCTAGTAGTTGCAGTGCCATTCTTTGGGCAGATTTAGCCCCCACGCCCGGTAAGCACCGCAACGCATCAATTAATTGATCAATTAAATTTCCGTACACACACTATCCTTATACACATGTGGCTGAGCCACTTAAAACGGCATTTTAAAACCGGGAGGTAAATCCATACCGCCGGTCATCGAACTCATCGCAGTTTTTGCTTGAGCCTCCACCTTGCGCACCGCATCATTGACCGC
>DCBC01000115.1:21248-24929 GCA_002313335.1 Porticoccaceae bacterium UBA1117 | reverse complement strand
CACCGACGGATTTTAAGTCCGTTGCGTCTACCAATTTCGCCACCCGGGCATACTGAAGGGGGGTCTTTATAAACCGTTTTGTACGTCTAAACTAACCACAAGGAGCATGCTGGTGACTCAGCTCTTTGCGACGTGGATTATACATGACCAAAAACGAAATTGGGAATGAATATCTCCGATTTACCTGGCTTGAACTACAGGTACTATAGATTCAAAACATCTACTTAATCTGGAGGCGCGGGTCGGAATCGAACCGACGATGGCGGAGTTGCAGTCCACAGCATTACCACTTTGCTACCGCGCCTTAACTAGTAGCTTCGTCAGTCAAACTCGACGAGGCGCTATTCTAGGCAATATCAGCAATAAATCAACTACTTATCTACCCTACCGCTCATTTGTGGCCATGCTTGCTTAAGATAATAAAGCATTGACCATAAAGTAAGCCCTGCAGCGACATAAATAGCGGCAAAACCAATGTCTGTTAGTAACTCCTGATCGGGCTTAGCCAACAACAAAATAGCGATAGCAACCATCTGTACCCATGTCTTTACTTTACCCATTGTGGAAACAGCAACGCTTTGCCCCGTACCAAGTTCTGCCATCCACTCCCTCAGCGCTGAAATCACTATCTCTCGGCCAATAATGATAATAGCAGGCAGAGCAAACCAGGGAGTAGAGTGAACTTCTAGAAGTAAAATTAACGCAGCGGCGACAATCAGTTTATCGGCCACAGGATCAAGAAATGCGCCAAATGGCGTTACCATATTGAGCTTTCGTGCAAAGTAACCATCAATCCAGTCAGTTAATGCGGCTAATCCAAAAATAGCCGCTGCCGCTAGATGATGCCATTCCCAAGGTAAGTAGTAGACAACTATGAACACAGGAATCATGGCAATACGTAGTAACGTCAATATATTGGGCAAATTCCACATAAATCACTATTCCATTAAAAATGTATGCAACAATTGGTTGTAAGAAACATCAACCAATCAAGATAATTTGTTCAGTCATTGTACAGTGCGCCGTAAATTGCTTCAGCAACCTTTTTATTTATATTATCAACCTTCATAAGATCTGCAACACTGGCTTTTTTAACTTCGCCCACTCCACCAAAGTGCTTTAGAAGATCTCGTCGACGAGTTGGCCCCACACCAGGAATACCCTCTAAAGAAGAAATGCGACGCTTTTTATCTCTGCGAGCCTTGTGACCGGTAATTGCAAAACGGTGAGCTTCATCGCGTATTTGCTGGATAAGGTGCAATGCTGCTTGTTGGGGTCGTGCTACAACTTTGTTATTTTGGTCGGCAAGAATAAGCGTCTCCATGCCCGGTTTGCGTGTCGTTCCTTTGGCAACACCTATGGTCATCACACCCACTACCCCGAGGTCGGAAAGTACTGATTTCGCAACACCGATCTGCCCCTTACCACCATCAATTAATAAAATATCAGGCAGCTTCCCCTCGCCTTTCATTAGCCGAGTGTAGCGCCGGCGAATAGCCTGCTCCATGGCGGCATAATCATCACCACCGGTTATGTTTTCAATATTAAATCGCCGATAGTCGCTTTTTAACGCACCACTGTTATTATCAAAAACCACACAGGATGCCACTACGGCTTCGCCACTACTGTGGCTAATGTCAAAGCACTCCAAACGCTCAGGCGTGGAATCAAGTCCCAGTGTGTCACGCAGCGATTCAAACCGCTGCTGCAAGGTCTGTTTTGAAGCGAGTTTTCCCGCCAAATTTTGTTCGGCTGTTCGTTGCGCTAATTCAAGCCATTTAGCTCTGAAGCCTCTTACATTGTCTCGAATCTCTATATTTCTTCCAATACGCTGACTCAGTGCATCGGTCAGCACTTGAGCACCCTCAAACTGTGCATTCACTAAAATTTCTTTTGGCAGGTCTGGCCGCCCTCCGCCGTCAAGATAAAGTTGTGGCACAAATTCTTCGAGTAATTCACTCACCTCTTCAGCGAGCGGTGTTTTTGGGTAATAACTTCGGCTACCCAGTATACGACCCTGCCGGACATACAACATGTGCACGCACGCCTGTCCATTGCTGACTGCACCGGCAACGATATCAATGGTACCGCTGCCCTTTTCGATCATTTGCTGTGCTTGAACTTGGCGTAAGGCGGCTATTTGATCGCGATGCTCAGCAGCCTTCTCAAATTTTAATTCTATTGCAGCAGCATCCATTTCCTCTTCCAATTTTTGAAGAATTTTGTCAGCTTTGCCGTCTAAATAAAGCCGCGTTAAGTTGACATCAGTGGCATAGTCGTCCGGTGTTACAAATTCGACACAGGGAGCAGTGCAGCGTTTAATTTGGTATTGCAGGCAGGGACGAGATCGGTTTTTAAAGAACACATCTTCGCATTGGCGTACTTTAAAGGTCTTTTGCAAAAAACCCATACTCTCACGCACTGCATGGACACTAGGGAATGGCCCAAAATAGGTACCTTTCGCTTTTTTAGGGCCACGGTGAAAAGATAAGCGAGGCCAACGATCTTTGTCTGATAAAAATATATAGGGGTAGCTTTTGTCATCCCTCATTAATATATTAAACGGCGGTCGATATTGCTTAATCAGGTTGTGTTCTAGTATTAGCGCCTCAGTCTCAGTTTCGGTTACCGTTACGTCAATTGAAATAATTCGCTTTACCAACGCAGCCGTCTTTACCGTCAGACCCGTGTTACGAAAGTAACTAGAGACTCGGTTTTTTAAGTTTTTGGCTTTTCCCACATACAAAACCTGCCCCTCACCATCTAGCATCTGATAGATACCGGGGCGCTGAGTAAGTGATTTTAGAAATGATTGATGATCAAAAGCCATAGTATGATTGTAACGGTTTTTAACCTCAAAAGGATCACTTGCGTCGGTTGTATAGACGCTAAATTAGTCCTATCGGCTGCTGCCTATCAGTTGCACCAGTGTATCGATTTGGGCAGTAGAGTTATAAATATGTGGCGATAGCCGAATACCTTTAGATCGACTATCAAACTGAACGCGCTGCTCGCGTAATTTTTCAGTAACCTGTTGATGAATTTGTCCAAAGTGCACAATTAGCGTCCCGCTACGATAACGCTCCTCACACGGGGAAATCAGTTCACCTTCGTCTAAACTACTAATGATTTTTTCACAGAGGCTTAGATTATGCTGGCGGATAGTGTCTACTCCGAGATTAATAATAAACTCTAGACTCGCAGAAGCGACGCAAAACGGATATACCGAGGGTGTACCACCCCAGAATCGGAGTGCATCTTTGGCATAACGGAAATTATGTATATCAAACTCAAAGGGGTCTTCATGGGAGAACCAGCCAACATTTTGCGGATGGCAGTCTTCAATAATGTCAGGGTTAACCCACAAAAAAGCGGCGCCTGGGCCCCCACTTAACCACTTTACACAGGACCCAACAATAAAGTCGGCCGACCATTGCTGAATATTGATAGGAATAATACCAATACCTTGGGCAATATCGACCAGAGATTTAATTGACCGCTGTGCAGCCATCTCAGTCACCGCCTCGATAGGTAATTGGACACCATTATTAGATTGCACATGGGTCACTAAAACCAGCGCAACATCATCTGTTAGATATTGGTCCCAGATCGACAAATCACTCAAATCAAGGCCAGCAGGAATATAGCGCATTTGATAACCTAAGCTGTGCGATTGCTGCA
>DCBC01000115.1:20711-20857 GCA_002313335.1 Porticoccaceae bacterium UBA1117 | reverse complement strand
GGTGCTAGTGAAAATATAATTTTGTTAACCGCACTGGATATAGTTGTTTGTGGACAAAAATAACTGGCCTCGCTATTGAGTAATTCACCCAGTAGCTCACGAAATCGTTCAATCTCTCTCAACCAATAATCCCAAATACTCTCGCC
>DCBC01000115.1:19187-20303 GCA_002313335.1 Porticoccaceae bacterium UBA1117 | reverse complement strand
AAGTAAATTCCCTGCTGGTCAACGAACTTATCTTTGATCATGCTAAACAGTCCTTAAGGCTTTGAACATCTCTGTAGCGGGTATCAAAACCCTTTGTTGCTGGTGCCGCACAACGCATATCGCAGAGCTTTCTAAGGCCTTTTAGTAGCACCGGTAAAGGGGGCCCGCTAGCGGTAAGGTCTGTCTGATCGGTATGTTCACCGAGTTCAGCCGGACGTTCTATAAATTTATGCACCAGACGCTCATGGTGCTGAATGGCCACTTTACCATGCGCGTCACAGACCTCTAAAAACATCTTTAAATTGGTCTGAAACCAAGGGTCTTTTTTATGTTCATTCTGGCAGTCTAAAAAGCTATCTAACAGGCTCTTTCGACGCATACAATCTCGCAACACAAGCTGATCTTCCGGGCGCATAAATAAAAATT
Organism: Porticoccaceae bacterium UBA1117; assembly: GCA_002313335.1. Classification (GTDB taxonomy): domain Bacteria; phylum Pseudomonadota; class Gammaproteobacteria; order Pseudomonadales; family Porticoccaceae; genus HTCC2207. The sequence goes on along the minus strand of DCBC01000115.1, from coordinate 19,877 downwards.
TATCGACTAGCAGCTGAGAGTAATAAGGGTCATCCGCTTTACAGACGCCGAGCAGTAAATCAATGACATTGATACCGGCAAAATCTCCCGCATTAGCGCCCCTGTATTCATGCAAGCCGACTCGATGGGGCCTGTAATAAGGTCTTACACAATAAAAGAATCGATTGATATCCAGCTGGTCAAATAGCGTCGCATTAGAGGTATAGACCTCCTCTAGCGCTATCTTTGCAGAGTACAAAAGGTCATAGGTGATTGGATGTGACACACCCAGCGGCAAGCAATTTCTCAACGCTTCAGATGCGCGAATAAACGAAAAAACGCCTCGCGTGTTGTAATCGATGAATGTTTTTTCATCCGCGAGCGACGTAAAGGTTTTATACTCACCGTTCACCGCTCTATTGTGTGTTTCCAAATGGCAGGACGCAAAGCGCGGAATCACTCCCAATGATGCGCCTAATTGCATGGCAAGTGCTGAAGCCTCTTGCAAAGGTGATCGGGTTTCTCGTGAGGGCTCGGTAATATCATGACGCCGACAGGCGGCCATGTAGAAGCCCACATCGCCAAGTAGTTCAAATCCGCTATCAAAGCCCTCGTCAGTATTTCCCTCAGCAAGCAGCTCTGCAATGAGCGCTCTACCCTCGTCCACTAACTGTGTTTTGATGCTGCCCCCCAAAGGCTCATTTGAATCGC
>DCBC01000115.1:18311-18804 GCA_002313335.1 Porticoccaceae bacterium UBA1117 | reverse complement strand
ATCCATCGATCTAGCGCATGCGCTTTTTGAGTCATAGTGTTGCTCTTTTAGAGTTCTAATAACGTAAAATTCTATCAAAAATCCAGTAGTATTATCGGGCAATTAACGCGTCTTTAGCATTCCATATCTTTAGATATAACTATAAAATATTAATTTATTAGCAGATTCATTCAATAAATAACACTCAATTAGCTAATTTTTGCACGAGTATGGTAAATGCGGAACACCACCATTTTACAGATATCAGTGCTAACTAATACATCTATGGCAAAGAACGCTAGATACCCATCATGGACGATGCATACAATCTTCCAACGCATCATTAGTTTTTTAGTTGAATCCTCTACGACTAATGCCTCAGCTAGTATTCAACAATCCTGAACGTTAATTTGCCAAAACTTTTATTATTTCACTACCCTATCTACTCGAAAATAGAAGAATTTGGCGATAACCACCTAAACGCGTCCAGCAATGATAATGATTTGCATTTACA
>DCBC01000115.1:10988-17906 GCA_002313335.1 Porticoccaceae bacterium UBA1117 | reverse complement strand
ACCAATGACAGAAAAATCTCGTTTTTTCTTGGCTTTTCTGGCGGCGACATTCATGCATACTAGTTTGCTCGTTTACGCGGAGCAATCTGCAACATCGACCTCATCCAATAGCAGACTACAACCAATCTCATTTAACATATCGCCCTCTGTTCAGCAGAATACTGCGCAAGATACATTTGCCGCTCCACCTTCAAAGGTACCTGAGGTATCGAGCAAAAGACCCGCTATTAGTAAAGAAGTATCTCCCAAGCAACGATCAATGAGAAAAGATGTCCGGCAAAAAATGGTCGCTAGTCATAAACCCAAGCGGTCAAAAAATAAAAGTATCACACCCAAAACAACAATTAACAAAAACCAGCAGCAATCTTTAACAAAAACTGTACAAAAATCTAGTAACAGGCCTGATCAATCCTCTACATTAAAACCTGTATCGGTTGCTCGCAGCTTTGATAAAGTTATTGTTCGACAACCTAGATTTCAAACTTTACCTACCCCACCGAATTATCCCAGACGGTCTCGTTTACGCGGTCAGCAGGGCGTAGCATTGATTCATGCCCAGTTAAATATCACCGGTGAAGTCATCCAGATACGTTTAGTGAAGTCTTCAGGATTCTCCGAATTAGACAAAGCAGCAGTGAAATCAGTTTATAGCTGGGACTTTATGCCTGGAAGTAATCTGCTAAGTAATACTGAAGAATGGATTGAAATACCGGTGGCATTTGTCCTGCAAGAACAAGAGATAGGATAAGTTATGTCACTTTCATTCGCAGCGTTTGGGCCGATGGCCTACCCTCTTTTGGGATGTTCTTTTCTGGGTCTAATAATCATTGGTGAGCGCCTAATTTATTTCATCACATGGAGCTCAGGTGGTAATGCTAGCCAAGTGTTATCGCTAGCTCACTCGATAAATCAAGGAATCAGTGAGCTATCCGTTTTAAATGATAAAGGTCGACTGGCAAGCAGCACCAGACTTTTACTGTGGCATGCTGACAAAAGCAGAGACTTGCGAGAAGAAATAGTAAATCACTGGCTATCCGAAGAGCATAATCAGCTGTGTAGGTACTTTGGCTGGCTAACCTTAATAGCAGTGATCAGCCCTATGTTGGGCTTATTGGGCACTGTCATAGGCATTATTGAAGCATTCGGTGCAATTGCTGATCATACTGGGCCAATCTACCCAGCGTTGTTGGCCGACGGCTTAGGTCAAGCAATGTTAACTACAGCCGCAGGGTTAGCTATTGCGATTCCCGTTTTAGTAACCTTACATTGCCTGCGAATCTGGACAGACAGCCGATTAAATCTGTTTGTTGAGACCTTAAACAGAGTGAACCTGTTACTCGAAGGTGTAGATCTTCAAGAGCTAGGCAACTCTAGCGCAAAGCAAAACGTGGCTCAGGTTACGTCGATATGATCCGCATCAAATCAGTAGAAAACTCTAGCTTAGCCGCATTGGCTATTGATTTAACACCGATGATAGATATTTTATTTATTGTACTTGTATTTTTTATTCTAACGGCTAACCCATTAAAATACGCACTAAAGGTGAATCTTCCGAGTAAAGGCGCTGAACAAGCTAGCTCGCTAATTATCAAAGACAGCCTACGAATCACGCTATTTCCCGATAATAAATGGGCACTCGACAATCAAGAATTTACTGATTGGCCAGCTACAAAATTGGCATTTAAAGCCGCTGCAAAAAAAGCCCCTAAAAGCGAAATAATTATCGCTACTGCAAGAGATGTGTCAGTTGAGCGACTGCTCGAACTGATGGCATTTTTACAACAAGAAAACTTACAAGCAGCTCAAATCCTTATGAACAAAACGATTTCACCCTGAAACATCAACTACCACATTATTCCTTAAAATTACTAGAAGGTTCTAAATGAAAACTCCACCAACATTATTAAAACCGCAAACACTAATTGCATTATCCCTGATGTGTACCACCCCATTGACAGTCTATTCCCAAGAAATTATCACTCAACTTGAGACTGTAACCAGTTACGGCGCGCAAACCGCCTTAGAGCAAAGACAACAATCGCCAAATAGTATCGTGGTAATTAATGAAGATCAAATTGAACGCTTTAATGACACTACCGCTGGTGATGTATTGCGTCGCCTACCAGGCGTAGTGTTCGGTGGTATGCCGGGTGAAAACAAAGATGTACGTATTCGTGGTTTGGATAAGGAATATAGCCAAGTATTAATCAACGGTCGGCGGATACCCGGTGGTGGCGAAAAGCGAGAATTCCAACTCGATAAGTTACCTGCCCAATTAATAGAACGTATCGAAGTTATCAGGGCACCCACCGCTGATATTGATGCACAAGGTATTGCAGGAACAGTAAACATTATCTTGAAAACTATACCTCAGACACCATTGATTAGTGCTACTGCTGGTCTTAGTTATTTAGACAACGGCGACACTAAGCCAAATTTTAATATGGTGTACGGCGGACAAAAAAATGATTTTGGCTATCTGTTGAACTTTAATGCACAGCAACGTCAATTACTGAAAGATAAAAATAAACAAAGCTTTAAAGCTGATGGAAGCGCAGATAAATCGGAACAAGAGAAAGGAGAGAAACTTTTTGATGAAGTCCAATTTGCACCTAGCTTCAATTGGAGTCTGTCACCAAATGATCAAATTAGTCTTGAGCCATTATTTTTAGTTTCTGATGAAGAACAAACTAAAGAAAAAATCAAAAGTAAAAAAGATGGAAGTATCGATGGTAAAGAGCTAGAGCAAGAAAATAAACGTCGTATGAACACCGCGCTTTATGGCCAATGGCAACATCAATACGGCTCCTCTAATGAGTTTACTGTTGGTTTAAACCTCCAAAAAAACAAAGAAGATAAAGAAAAGGAAAAAAACGCTTATAAAGGTATCGATAAATTAGACAAGATAGAAAATGAGATTGAAGATAAAACAGATCAGGAATGGGCACTAACATTCGACAACAAGCGCTTCATTGGCGAGCACCATACCTTAGTCACAGGCATCGAGTTCATCGATAAAGAGCGTAGTAAAAACAAAAACAAAACAGAAACAAAAAAAGGAAAAACCAAAGAAAAGAACGAGGGTAAAAATAAATATAATATTATCGAGCAACGGTTTAATGCCTTTATTTTTGATGAATACACGATAAGCGAACGTCAGTTACTAACACCCGGTATCCGATTCGAATGGACAGACACAGATATCTCTAGCGGCACAGATGACAACCGGAAAAGTACTGACTCATTTTGGAGCCCCTCGTTGCATTACGTTTTTAACTGGACTGATACGACCAATGTAAGAGCCAGTTTTACCAATACAGTACGCAGACCGAAATTTGATGAAATGGTTGCATATGTTGATTCAAAAGATGGCACTCTCGACAAACCAGATAAAGCTGGCAACCCCGATCTTATTCCTGAGAAATCGGTTGGATTTGATATTGGTATTGACCATTACTTCGCAAAAAAGGCAGGCAATGTCGGTATTAATATGTTTTATCGTGATATCGAAGACAAAATTGAAACACGAGTGAACTTGAATCCAGTCAGTGGTCGCTACGAGGAAATACCTGAGAATTTTGGCACCGCGGCCCTTACAGGATTGGAACTAGACACTAGCTTCAACATGAAAAACTATGGAATGGAAGGCTTAACTCTATCAGCGAACGTTACATTTCTCGATGGTGACATTACGGATCAGTTAACCGGTAATAAGACGCCATTCAAAGAATTACCTGATTATATTTACAACCTAGGGTTCGATCATCAGTTAACTTCTAGCGGCATGAGCTGGGGCGCAAACTATAACCAAATATCGGTACGTGAAGGTGAGGAAATTAAGGATGGTAAGCGAACGTTAGAAAACCAAGGTATGCAAAAATATTTAGACATTTATCTAAAAAAATCTTTTGCCAATGGTATCGAGCTACGTCTCTCTGGACAAAATCTATTAGCCGTCGATAAAGAAAAGTTTAAGACAATTTTCAAAGGTGACGGCAGTATAGACAAGTTTGAAACTGAGCTTGAAGAATCTAATCGCGCTATCAACGTCTCCCTTACCAGAAGTTGGTAGATATGATTGGCAAAGGTGTTACTTCACGTCTGCTGCATAACTGGATTAGTGTAGCCTTAGTATTGCCCTTGTTCGCGGTTGGTATGAGTACATTTTTTATGACCCATGAAAAAGCCTTAGGCCAATATGTGATCGGTTATACAACCGAAGGCGTGGAAATAAAAGATGTACTTAATACTGCTGATGGTCGCCTTTTTTTAGCCACCAAAAATGGCCTTTATCAAGCCACTGCTAGTACTTTTACGCCCATCCAAGAGCTTCGTAGTGAAATAAGGGTACTCGAAGTACTCGATGATGGCCGTTTAATTGCAGCCGGCAAGCAAGGACTATGGTTACAAGATCTGACCGGTACATGGAATGTATTGCAGCAGAGTGATATTCATGGCTTACAAATATTACCCGAACTTTGGTATATCGTGACCAAGGAGCAAGGAGTACTCACTAGTCTTGATGAAGGAATGACCTGGCAGCAAGAGTTCAAAATAGAGCAACTACTGGGCACTATGGAAAACAAGCGTCCGTTGCAACTGGGTAAGTTTATGAATGATTTACACACAGGCAAAGCATTGATGGGTAAGCAGTATAAATGGATCTGGGCCGATGTACTGGCACTGGCTCTTGTGTTGCTTGCACTCAGTGGTATCTACATGTGGTGGAGATCGCAAACCCGAAAACAGGCTCTAAAATGATAGGGCAATTATTATTAGCTCTATTGCTGATAATATTTACCCTAGGGTGTATAGGTATTGTGCTGTGCCAAGTTAATATTTTTTGGCACAGACACCTTGCGGCCCCTCGGAATAATACGCGAATCAATAAAGCCAAGCCCTTACAGCTTAAAGTCGTCCAGCGGCGAGACTTGAGTGAACGGCATTTTAGTGTGCGTTTACAGAGCGTCACCGGTGAGCCTTTAGCTGATTTCTCACCTGGACAATATTTAACTGTTATCGCACCAACAATGGCTCTTTCAGGTTCAAAGTCACACGTGGGTCAAAAGCGTTGCTATTCCCTAGCCTCTTGGCATAAAAACATTGAATTTTATGAGTTGGGCATCCAACGTGAAACTCAGGGGCAAGTGTCAAACTGGCTATACCTGCATCTTCAAAAAGGCGCTGTAATTAGTGTCCTTCCCCCAAAAGGAAATTTTGTTATCGATCCAAAGCAAGTAGACCATATGGTCTTGGTCGCTGGCGGTATAGGTATCACCCCGCTGCGTGCAATGGTGCACCAGTTCATTGCTCCGGACGTTAAAAGATCATCATCAAACAAGACAATGAGTTTATTTTATAGCGCTAAATCAATTGCTGAGATGTGTTACCTAGATGAATTTACACAATTGGCAAAACAGCACAATGATTTTGATTTTTATCCTTTTATTTCAAACCTTGATGATTTAACTACCAAATTAGTCTGGCAAGGGTCTGTAGGCCGGTTATCCGCTAATCAGCTAAATCAAAAACTCAATTGCTACAGCGAGGAACACCAATCAGAGCGCAGCACAGTAGAAGATGAAGCGCGACGACATTACTGTTTATGCGGACCCAATGGGATGATGGATGATATCAGCCATGGGCTCACTCAGCAGGGTGTACCTGCTTCTAACATTCACTTTGAACGATTTGGTATTACTAATGACCTGTTTAGCGAAGATAAGTTTTCAATTGATATAAAGGGAAGTAAAAGTATATTTTTCCAATCGCATAGAACACTGCTCGACGCCATGGAGGAACAAGGAGTTGAAATACAGAGTGAGTGCCGAACGGGTGAATGTGGTCAATGCAAAATAAAAATCCAAAAAGGTACGACTAAAAGACTCATTAAAACTGACGTGCCTTTAAATAAGGGGGAAGTGCTGTCTTGTTGCTCAATACCAGAAAGTGATTTGCAAATTGAACTATGAGGTGACTCTGCCTACCGCACTGAGCACGCACGTTTGTGGATATTATTAGCGAGTTGTCGAACGATGGTGTGAAGTAAAAAATGTGATCACTCTCTAAAATGAAAAACCGCTAAATTGCATATGATGTGATATATTAAAAGCTGATGTCACTTTATTAGCAGATTCCACTAATTATGAATAAGAAGTTAGATAATATTGATATAAGTATCTTGAATGCATTACAGAAGAATTCACGCATTAGTAATGCGGACCTGTCTGCCAAGGTAAACCTCTCTCAGACACCCTGTTTGAGGCGACTTCGCAGCCTTGAACAAAGTGGTCTTATTGAGCGTTATAGCGTGCAACTCAATCAGCAGATGATAGGGGCTAATGTGTCGGCCTTTGTGTTTGTAAAAGTGAACAAAAATACCTCAGAGAATGCTTCAGATTTTGAAACAGCCGTAGCCAACCTTTCGGAAGTAACCGAATGCTGTGTGTTGGCTGGTGCCCACGATTATGTGCTGCGTGTGACTACTGCTACGTTGCAGTCCTTCGAACTATTTCTAAAAGAAAAGCTAGCTAATGTACCCATGGCAGAAGGTATTGAGTCAACGATAATACTCAATCAGTTAATTAAGAGAGAAGCGCACCTACCACACATTTAGGTAACCATAGCTTTATACCTAGTATTTGGCATGTCGCTAAAAAAGCGGAGCTATCTGTTGCCACATTATTAGGCTAGCGACACTCGCCAAATAAAGTTGCGAGGACGGCTTGCACTGCTTACTTGCAAGCCTGCCCCTCAGGCAGCGCCATGTGGGTAAAACCTGTAACGCCTTCTTGCCATCAATACGCCAGAGATTAGTAACAAAATAGTTAATGACGAATCGGTTGTGTTACCGCCGGCTACTGTACAACCGCCACCACCACTCTTTACAACGCTAACCACTGGTGCTGGTGCTGGTGC
>DCBC01000115.1:9982-10673 GCA_002313335.1 Porticoccaceae bacterium UBA1117 | reverse complement strand
CTGGTGCTGGTGCTGGTGCGACAACATTAACGGTCACCTCATCCGATCCAACAGCGCCTAAATCATCGGTAGCCGTCAAGCTAAAACTCATTTCGCCCTCAACCGAAGGCGCAGTGAACTGTGCGACAGCAGCGTTGGCATCGGTAATAGAAACGGTTGTTCCAGCCACCTGCTCCCAAACATAACTGAGCTCAGCACTGTCAGCATCAGTAGCGGAGCCCTGCAGAGTAACCACCGTATCAGTCTCTGCTGTAATAGTGGTACCCGCATCAACCACAGGTGCTTCATTCTTCCCAGGCTGCACAACGCCTTCGCTGGCTTGTATCGAGATAATAGCAATGCTGGGCGATGTCAGTGATAGTGAGCCAACTGGATCATGTAATCGAATGAAAAAGGTCTCTTTTGGCTCGCCATTATTGTCAGAGTTAACTGGAATACTGATGGACTGTACTTGGTTTTCACCATCGCCCCAAGAGAGCGTCCCAGAATCAATGGACAAGTCATCGCTATCTGTGGCCCCGGCTAAAATCTCCCACTTAACACTTACCGCGCCCTCTGCCCCACTGTTACGTGCAACCTCCACTGTTGCACTACCGCCCTCTTCAACCAAATAACTTTGGGCATCAAAACTAACATTGCCCTCGGCTGTCTGCAGCGTATTATCACGAACAACGTAAAGCCCACTGCTAAT
>DCBC01000115.1:9421-9602 GCA_002313335.1 Porticoccaceae bacterium UBA1117 | reverse complement strand
CCATTAAACGAGGTATTGTCAGACATCGGGAAGGTATCAAAAAAGCCTATTTCCTTTGGAACGGACGTATCCGAAATATCAATAACAGTCATCCCACGGGTATAATTGGACATGTAGTAGCGATTGCCGCGCACAAAACCATTGTGGTCAATCGCCCCAGTAGGTCCAGTCCAAGTAGACA
>DCBC01000115.1:5942-9036 GCA_002313335.1 Porticoccaceae bacterium UBA1117 | reverse complement strand
AATCCATCTCATCTAATTCGTCATGCACAAGCACAACCTGTTTATCCTCTGTGTACCAGCCTGAATGGACGTAAGAGACATTTTTATAAGAGGTAGTGCTTAAACGCGTAGGAGAGCTATTTTGCGTTTTATCCCAAATCTGGAAGTTGTCTTCATTGAAATCAAAGAAAACCTCACAGTGAGGTCCACCCGAAACGCATTGAGTATCCTTCCGTTCATCCGTCAACACCATAGAACTGACATCATGTGTATAGTTTGAGCGCGAAGACGAGCTATTTTGATAGATCGAAACTGGTGAGGTAGGGTCATCCAAGCTATAGGTATTAAATGAACCACCCTTTCGGTTTGAACCTGCAATATGAAGGTAGGGGTCGATCTCATTTAGTGCTACCCCTAGAGAGTAATCAACATTACTTAAATAAACATTATGCGCACTGATATCACTTGAATCGGATCCGGCAACAGAAATTTTCTCAGGTAATTCTCGCAAGTCTATGATCATAGTTCCAACGGATGCACTGTCGGCTGTCACATAGGCGTAACTCTCCCACCGTGCGCTTTGAGTATTGAAGTGTTGGTATACTTTAATATCACGCCAAGAGGTTGACTGACTCGCAACACTTCCCACCATACGCGGTAATTCAGGGTTAGTTACCTCAACGACGCCAACGCCGTTGCGTAGTCCCATGATCGCGTATTCTCGGCCATCATTCACATCGTAAAAGCCCCAAACATCGTTGGCAGCACTGGGGTTAGTTGAAAAACTCGACAAAGGAACATGTGATAGCAAGTCCATGTTTTCACAAGCATGATCTCCAGCAAAACCATTTTCACAGTTGGTTGCTGCCTTGGCCTCTTTTAATCGTTCATAAACCTGCATTTTTTGGCGGATGTCTTGAGTTTTTTCGATATCCAAGCCTTTTGCGTCAACAATGACAGTAAAGCCTTTGCTGGCTAATTGATCGGCGAATTCGAGTGGCACCCCGGTTAGCCGTGTAATGTTATTGAGATCGGTTTTAGCAAAAGCAGTTGATTCACTGTACAAGCCTTTTACAGGAACTAGATCACTGAGAAGGTAAAACAGCGTATCGACATCTTCGACTTTATAGTTACCCGCAGCCATCCGGATCGTATCACCCTTGTTAGACTGCAATCCGGCATAGTTAACGGTTTTACATGGCCGTGCAACGTCATCACACTTGCCAATATCAACCCCAGAAGTTGACACAAAGCGAGCTTTGTCATGATCTGCATGGGCCTGAAGTAATGGTGCGTAGAACCCTAACATTAGAGCAAGTAGTAGCGCGCTTAACATCAGGGGTACTATTTTTACATTATTTAGGCGGTCTGGCATACTTTGCTCCTGGAGAAGGTTACTTTAGGTCTGACATTGATTAACCGAAAATCTGAGGCTTGATTCTATAGTCCATTTAGCGTCCTGAGAAGCGACCAGTTCACAGTTAGCTAAAAATAAATAATCGATACACCGTATTATGGAATGCAAATTTAAAACTGACGCTAGTTACATATCAGTAAAACTTATTATCTCCCGCTATGGCGAAGTACAAGATACACGCAAGAAATCCGCATTTAAACGAGTCGTTTAAAACATTACACCTTAAATCAAATGTAGTTTCATAACCGAATCACTAAATTACCCCAATATACGAGAGACTTTTTGACTCGTGACTTTTATACTAAGAGTCATCAAAACTAACCACACTAAAAATAAGATTGCCTTTGACCATCATAGCCCCCAACATCGCAAACCCACTTAGTCGAAAATTCTGTGTCGCTCCTATGCTCGACTGGACGGATAGGCATTGTCGCTTCTTTTTGCGCCTAATCAGCCAGCATGCCGTCCTGTATACCGAGATGGTCACCACAGGTGCTATTTTGCATGGTGATGCCGAACGTCACCTAGCCATGAATGCAGCAGAGCACCCAGTAGCACTGCAACTAGGCGGAAGTGATCCGAGTGATTTAGCTAAAGCGTGTAAATTAGCTGAAAAGTATGACTATGCTGAAATCAATTTAAATTGTGGATGCCCGAGTGATCGTGTTCAAAACGGGATGTTCGGTGCGATTATGATGAAAAATGCCCAGATAACGGCAAATTGCATTTCATCAATGGTTGAAGCGTCCTCAGTTCCAATTACGATAAAACATCGTATTGGTGTTGATGATTATGATTCCTATGATTTTTTGTGCCAGTTTGTTGGCACAGTATCTGAGGCAGGCTGCAAAACGTTTTTAGTTCACGCTCGCAAAGCCTGGCTGAAGGGTCTCAGCCCAAAGCAAAATCGTGAAGTGCCCGAACTAAACTATGAAAGAGTTTATCAACTTAAGAGAGACTTTCCGGGCATAGAAATTATTATTAACGGTGGTATAACCACACTAGACGAGTCTGCGTCGCATTTAGACAAAATTGATGGCGTAATGATAGGTCGAGAGGCCTACACTAACCCCTACTTACTGTCTCAAGTAGATAATCTGATTTATGGGTATCAAACCCCCATTAAAACGCGTGAAGATATCGCTGAACAATTTCTCCAATATGTGGATAATGAGATGTCAAAGGGTGTCAGATTACATGCGATGACTCGTCATATTTTAGGCTTATTCCATGGAATGCCTGGGGCAAGGCAATTTAGACGGTACATTAGTGAAAATGCCTATAAACCGACATCAACTATTGATGTTTTGACGACGGCATTAAAAGCAACTTCAGGGGAAAGCCAAAAATGAGTAACAAAAGTAAATTAGCGCAATTAAAAGAAATGACGACCGTGGTCGCCGATACTGGCGATTTTGAGGCTATAAGTCAGTACTCTCCTGAAGATGCTACGACGAATCCATCCTTGATTCTAAAAGCCGCTCAGATGCCCACCTATGAGGGTTTGGTTAAAGAGGTGATCACTTCAGTTTCCGGAGGCACCCTTTCCAGTGATGAACAGCTATCACTGTGCATGGATAAATTAGCCGTAGGTATCGGCGAAAAAATCATTCAGGTTATCCCCGGTCGTATATCAACAGAGGTCGATGCACGGCTCTCTTTTGATACTCAAAAGTCTATTTCAAAGGCACGTCAGTT
>DCBC01000115.1:0-5536 GCA_002313335.1 Porticoccaceae bacterium UBA1117 | reverse complement strand
GCGCATCAACTTGAAAAAGAAGGGATTAACTGTAACCTAACATTATTGTTCAATTTTACACAAGCGGCCGCTGCAGCTGACGCAGGCGCATTTTTAATCTCTCCGTTTGTAGGCAGAATTTTGGACTGGTATAAAGCTAACACAGGTAAATCTGACTACACCGCTGCCGAAGATCCAGGAGTACAGTCAGTAACGCGTATTTACAACTACTACAAACAATCTGGATACGACACCGTTGTGATGGGTGCAAGTTTCAGAAATATGGGTGAAATTACAGAACTAGCAGGCTGTGACCGACTCACCATTAGCCCCCAGCTGTTACAGGCTTTAGATGAAGATTTTGGTAGTCTGGAACGCAAACTAGACGCTAAAAATACTGGCGATAAAATAACCTATAACATGGGTGATGAAGCGTCATTCCGCTATGAATTAAACAATGACCCCATGGCAACTGAGAAACTTTCCCACGGAATCAGAAGCTTTGTGGCCGATCAAGTTAAACTAGAGAGCTGGCTTAAAGAGTTAAATATATGATTAATAAAATTAAAAATTTCTTCTCAAAAAACGTTATTGAACCTGACGTAGACTCAGCAACACCAGAGCAAATTGCTTCAGCGGCGCTATTGATTGAGGTGATGGTTATCGATGGTAATCTTGACGAACAAGAGCTTGCATCTATTACCGCTACGCTCTCCCGTATGCTCGGCACTACCCAAGAGCAAATAGACGAGCTGATCATGCTATCTCGGGAAGAAGTTACTGAAGCAACCTCTTTATATCAATTTACCCGAGAAATTAATGAGCATTTTGATGAACAGAAAAAGCTAGAACTGATGACGGGAATGTGGCGGGTCGCCTTCGCCGACGGTCACTTAGACAAACATGAAGAAAGCATAATGCGCCGAGTAGCCGATTTACTGCATATCCTCCACAGTGATTACATTCGCTGTAAAATTAATGCCAGAGACGGGAGTTGATTATCGATCGAACTCAAGTGCCGTGATCAAATCTTTAAACTGGTGCTGATTATCGGAACTTAGTTGGACAAGCACCTTGTGTGCTTCTAAGACCTGTTCGCGAATTTCATTGACCGGCAATTTCTGCAAGTCTATTTCGCGCAAGTCTGTGTTTGTGTCAAGCACAGGCACGTGGTCAAAAATATCAAAAATCTCATCAAAGCTCATGCTTTCTAACGTTCTAAGAATACTAGAGTTTTGACAAAAAACCTCAATGTTTAGCCCATACTGTTTCCGACAATGCAGACCTAACTTTGCCAACAAACCAAGAGTTGTGCTATCCAACCCCTCCGCATCAAGCATATCGACAACAACTCTTTCTACAGCTTTGCTTCCAAAGATAGTCTCGATATAACGATTTAACGTTCCACATAATGTAACGCGAACATCGCCAGTAAACTTCAACAGGTAATTGCCACGTTGATTGGAGACCAGTATTTTCCCAGAATTCAAGCTACATACCCCTGGTTAGAAGACACATAGACACGTCATCTTGAGGATCTTCCAAAAAATCAACGGACAGAGCATCTTTGAGAGATTCAAGAGTCCGTGAACGGCGAGCAAGAAAACGTAATAATGTTTTTTCTTTATCAACCAAGTCTTTATCCGGAACTAAATCAAAAACGCCGTCTGACAAGAGTACCAAAGCACAGTGCTCAGGAAGTACTATTTGTTCCACCTCCCAAGATGCATCTTCAAAGATGCCCACAGGCTTACCTTTTCCCGGTAAGTAATTGGCTTCGCCATCAACAATCAGTATGGGGCGAGGTAATTGAGCGCCCACCACATAACGCAACGTACTTTTTTTAGTATCTAGGCAGCCGGCAACGATGGTCAGGTGCTTCCCCAGCCCAGTTGCTAGAATTTGTTTGTTTACATGCTCTAAGAGCCCCTCAGGAGCCGCATTGAGCGCCTCGTAGTCACTTTCCGTGACATGCCTCCTGATTACTCGGCCAATCATAAACCTCAGTAAAACGGTCACAAAAGCCGATGAGGCGCCATGTCCAGAAACATCAGCAAAATAAAACACTAAATAACGATCAAGCACAAAGTCATAACCTACAAAATCTCCACTTAGATAAAGAGATGGAGTGACAGAGTGCGATATTTCATAGTCGAAAAAGCATAGAGGACTCTCCGGCATTAGGCTTTTCTGAACCTCAAGCCCTGCGAGCTGATCCTGCTTTAACATATGGAGACTTTCTTGAAGTTCTGAATTGGCTGTTTCTAGACGCTGACCATAGGACGCGCGCTGAAGGCGCGAATCTGCCAACTCTTCAAGCCGATCAAAGGACTCTGACAGCTCTAGGTTGGACATCTTGTCAAACCAAACATCGGCCACACCGAGCCGAAAAAAATCGATGGCTGTGGGGTGAAAAAGGTCATCAAGAACCACTGTTAACAAGTGTCTAGCGGCGTAGTCTTTGAGTAACCCGCTGCTGGATAAATCTTCAAGCATACCCTGAGATGGAAAAAACGCGACGATCTGCGAAAATTCATCTTCGCACACTGTAGAAAGCTCATTAAGATCAGAAAGATGCCTACAAAGGCGACCATTCTCCTCTATTTTTGACATTAGCCGTTCAAGCTTTGTGTTTTTCTCACCAATGAGAAAGACTGCGCTTTTAACTTCACCCATGGGAACTCGACTTAGTAATATCTTATAATTGTTGGTCTAATACAAACAGTAACATAAAACAGTTGTGCAAAATCTCAATGTGACTGGCTTATTCTAATAATCGTCTAAATCATCAAAATCATCATCAATAGCCCCATCACTGATAACATACTCCCTATTTTGCAGATAAACATCCCTTATAAACAAATATTTATCGCCGCTAATAACATCATCAATACCTAATAAATCAGCCCGTAAAGCAATTAAATCGATGCCTTTTATGACAACACGGACAGGAAGGCTATCATTATAACTAAACGGATCAAGCAAGCTATCAACAAAGTTTGACGGTGCATCTCGCAAGGTAGATGGACCAAAAAAGGGCAGCATCAAATAAGGCCCGTCAGGAACACCCCAAACCGCTAGTGTTTGACCAAAATCTTCGTCTTCCCCTGGCTGCAGGCCCGCTCGTTTTGCAATATCTAAAAAACCACCCAAACCCAATGTTGTATTCATCAGAAAACGCTCGGCATTATTGGCGGCTTGACCAAATTTACCTTGCAAGACATTATTAACTAGACTCGGGATTTCATCTAAGTTGGAAAAGAAATTTCTAAATCCTTGACGGATAGGCTTAGGCGTGAGGTCATCATAGATAATAGCAATAGGTCTGATAACCACTGGGTCCAACAGATTGAAGTTGAGCTCATAAAATACTCTATTAACCTCTTCAAAGGGATCAGCCTCATCAGCCTCCTCACTAAACGTAAAGTTGGCCATCATAAGAAGCAGTGTTACTAAAATCAGTTTTAACATTTTTTACTTAGACTCACATCTCTAATTACTCAGTAGCCCACAAGTATACTCCAGAGCTATTCAATAGTGTTCATTTGTTGGAGCGTCTCAGCCAGTTATATGAGACTCAAGTCACAGACTATATGTAATCCGGTGCAACTCGCCTTAGCTGATCGCTTAAATCTGACCATCGTGCGGCTAAACGTTTTTCCGAAACCGGCCTTCTGGTCTTAAGCTGCTGAGCAAAAAGAGAGACCCGAAATTCCTCAATTAGCCATCGAAATTCACGTAAAGACTGCGTAAGTTCAGGCGATATGAGATATTTTTTTGCCTCAAATTTTTCTAGCGGCTCTACAAAAGACCGAATAGCCTTAGTGTACTCATAATCCTTTTGAACGTGTGACAATACTTTTCCAATTCTAAAGTCTATTGCGCGAACATATCGTGAGTATTGTGAGATATCCTCTACCGATGCTTGCGCGAGTGTTTGAGCTGAAAATAACCAGTTTATTTGGGCCAAAACATCTTCTTTAGCGCTCTGCTCACTCACTGACATTGACCTTATGCGTTGCTGCTGAACATGCAATGATGCCAATACTGATTCAATGGCATCACCATGCCGTCGAGCAAATTCTACAACCTGTCCTATACCTGTCGTATAACAATTATCGAATTCATGCTGATCCCTGATCACAGCGTTCTTTGAAAACATAGCTTGCTTAAAGCTGGCCAAAATAATGGCCGGCACAATGGTCTCTCGAGAAATCAAACCAGCGGCTTTTAGTTGCAATTCTTTTCCTCGCAACAAATCTTTACCAAGGTATTTACACTGATCTTTTCCTCGCAAAACCGCCAGACGCAATTGTCCGTCCATTGAAATAGCTTCGGCAACAGCAGGGTTATCAATCAGTTCAATGGCCACTGAATCTTGATGATCTCGCAGTGCTGGCCACGCCTTAATATTCATATTTCCACGCGGCAAAACCACCTCAATGGGTAGCTCTCCGAAGTCCCACTGCGTAATATTATTTCGCGCAATGGTCTCTTCAGCTGATTCAGCCAAGCTATTATTGATCCGTTGCTTAAAATCTTTACGCAATTGGCTGAGATCTCTGGCCATACCAATCAGCTGACCTTGATCGTCCTGCAAAATAAAGTTCATCCGATACCAAGAATCAAGATTATCGAGATTCCAGCTTTCGCTCGATATCTTTTGTCCCGTTAATTTGTGTAACTGTTCACCTAAAACCTCGGTTAGAGGTCGATCTTGAGCGCTAATATTAAGCAATACCTTGTCAACATAATCAGGCACAGGTACGAATGTACGTCGAATATTTTTTGGCAGCCCCTTGACTAACGCAATACATTTGTCACGTAACATGCCTGGCACCAACCAGTCGAAAAAGTATCGTGGTGATTGGTGCAATAACGCTAAAGGCAAAATTAAGCTAACACCGTCTTCAGTATGACCCGGTTGAAAGTGATATCGAAGGCTGTATTCGAAGTCATCTATTAATAGCTCCTGAGGGAATTGCGCTTCCTCACTGGCCTCCAAATTTCGTAATAATAGCGACGTTTTACTCATATATAAGAGCTGAGAATCGTCTATCTCAGATGTCTTGCGCCATTTCTCAAAATCAGGCAAGTTATATACAGATGATGGGACACGCTGATCATAATGGTTGTAAATAACCATCTGCTCAGCCAATAAATCTCGGCGACGAAAGCGATCCTCTAAAGCCTGTAACTCAGTGACTAGTCCCTGATTATGTGCATAAAATTGACCTTTGCCACGATAACCATCTTCTACCAGAGCCTGCTGTATAAAAATCTTTCTAGCATCGATAGGTGCAATCTTGCCATATACCACCCGTTTACCTTCAACAATACTCAGACCGAACAGTGTCTGTCGCTCCTTAGCCATTACCTGACCAGATTTATGGTGATAAAAAGGCTCACTATGGCTCTTCTTCACTAAATGCGATGCTAATGATTCAAGCCACTCTGGATCAATCTTCGCCACATTGAGTGCGTACTGCTTGGTAGTCTCCATTAAAGAGCCTGCCATAACCCACTTCGGCGGTTTTTTACTCAGACCGGATGAAGG
>DCBC01000033.1 GCA_002313335.1 Porticoccaceae bacterium UBA1117 | reverse complement strand
CGCCTTCACTATTTGTTCCATCACGATCGGGGTTACACTCAAAGTTAGCTGCATGAAGAATTTTCCATGTCTCTTTATTACCCGCATTGAATTTTTTTGGGCGAATGAACATATTGCGTCCAAACAAGCCATGCCATGCTGTTTCTGTAGTTACTTTGACGGGTATATAGTGGGCTGAATCTTGCCCAACATGCAGGTGAGAGACGAAACGCTCCTTTGTGCACAGGTAATCAGATACTTTCTCCCAAAGAGCGCTAAAAATCTCGGCGCTGATGGGTCTATTTACTGCTCCCCACTCTATATCATTGGAGGAGCTTGGTTCATCGACAATGAATCGATCTGCTGGAGATCGCCCACTTCGAATGCCAGTGGTAGCAACCAGAGCTCCAGTGTTGCTGAGGACACCTTCCCCACGTTTCAATGAAAACTCAATAAGCTCCGCAGAGCCCAAATCTGTATGAATTGGTGCTTCGGTCATTCTGTTCCTCTCTTCCCAAAGTGGACACACATTATATGGCGGCATCATGCCACCACGCGGCTATTATGCCAGATACTTTGACCGGTAACTATTGCCACGTCACTATTCGCCGTCTATCGTACGGATTGGGTGTACAAAATTTAGGCGAGGTTTTAGTGTAAAAGGTCGTCTGAGGGTGGAAAAATTGCGTTGATAGAATTTTCGTCGAAGCGATACTCTTGGTCACAAAACTGACAGGTGATTATCACCAGCCCTTGTTCCTTGCAGGTTTCAAGTAACTCATCACTACCTAGTGAAACCAGAGCTCGTTCGGTTCTTTCCAGCGAACAGCTGCAGAAAAATGATACATGCTGAGATTCAAATGTACGAACGTTGTCCTCATGGAATAACCGATATAATTGGTCATTATGAGACAATTGAAGTTGCTCTGAATTTTTCAGAGTATCCATCAGTGTTGATAAATGCTGCCAATGCAAGTCGGCCTGTTCAGCACTTTGGGTGAGAGGCATTTGCTGAATTAAGATACCTGAGGCTGACTTTGGGCTGACTGCCAGCTTTATTTTGGTGTGTAACTGAGCCGACTGCTGAAAGTAATGTTCTAAACAGTCACTTAATTTGCTAGATACCATTTCCACGATCCCTTGGTATCGCTCCCCTTTTTGAGGTTCGATGGTGATTGCCAGAGTAGCGGAACCTAATAATTCAGCGATGTCGGGACTACCAGATAAAGTATCAATGTCTATATTTTCAAAATTACCGCGCACAATACCTCTGATACCCTGATGTTGGGTACATTCAGCCATGATAGCGGTCACTGGGCCATTACCCGTGGCTTGCACTGTGACTATGCCCGCTTGTTTAAGCGATGCTCCAATTAAACTTGCCGCGACCAGAAACTCTCCAAACAAAAGAGCGATTGGGGTCGGATAATTATTCAGGTTAAGAATGTTTCTATAGCTCGATGTTAGGGATGTTATTTCACCCCTAATGTCGGTGCCATCAAACAAAAAACGTTGTAAGGTATCGTGATCTTTCATGCGCGCCATTGTACTGAAAGATGGGGGCAGGGTAAGTTTAATTTTCTAAAAAACGATGAATTTGCCGGCGTTGTTTTTTATTGGGACGCACAGAGGCGGGCATTGAACCGTGAAATGCTTTTCGCTCAGCGGACTTTTTTTCGCGCTGTTCAATGCTGTCCGGTGTTTCTTCATAAAGTGCCTGTGCCTCTGTTGCTCCGCGTCTATGTTCTGACGCTTCCAACACTAAAATGGTTTTCTCATCATCCCCTTGACGCACTCTCACTATTTCTCCGGCCTCAATCATTCGGCTTGGCTTAGATTTTTGACCCCCTAAATAAACTTTGCCATTCTCTATTGCTGCCTTTGAGAGTGCACGGGTTTTGAAAAAACGTGCTGCCCACAACCATTTATCAATACGCACCTTAACCATGATGGAGTGCCCCATCAATGGTTAAAAGCTCTTCAAAATGGCTAATAGAAGGGAACTCAACGCAGGGTGAGGATGGTTTTTTACTGTCAGGTGTGTCTATACAAAGAATGTGGCCGATACCATAATTTTTGGCGGCATTGAGAACGGCCACCGAATCATCGATAAATAGTGTTTTTTCTGGATTGAAAGGACTGTGCTTCTGGAGTGCATTCCAAAATTGTGGGGATTCCTTGGGGTAGCCATAGTCATGTGAAGAAATAACCTGGTCTAACAGAGGCTCGATACGCGTTGCAGAAAATTTTATCGTCACGCTGTCAGGATGAGCATTAGTTACGAGTACCCGTTTTTTGTTGTGGCTACCTAGAGCCTTTAAAAATGACAATGACTGCGGCCGTTCACTGATTAGGTGGCCAATTTGTTTTTTTAAGGCAATTATGTCCAGATCTAATTCATCAGACCAGAATGTGGTGCAATACCAATCGAGACTCCCTTGCTTTTCGAACAACTGCCGCTTAAGCGTATCGCGAGCTTGCTGCTCTTTGCCCGGAAACTTGGCTGCATAGTATTCCGGCAGATGTGTTAGCCAGAAGAAATTATCAAAGTGTAGATCCAGTAAGGTACCATCCATATCCAGCAGTACTGTATCAATATTTGCCCAATTTAAGACCATCTAAATACATCCAATAATACGTCATAACCATTTTTAGTGACTAATTGTTCTGCTATTAAAAAACATCATCTGGCATGGAATTTTGATCAATTTCAACACCATTGAGGCTACTATGAGGAGCTGGAGGCACTGTGCCAGCTTTGAAATATTCGAACACTCCCGGCTGATTGGGTGCGACTCGAGTGCCTGTTTTAGGGTCTATTTTTACCATTACTATTTCGTTAGGTTGCGGTCGAATGATTTGTGGTTTTTTAGCAAGAGCAGATTGCATAAAGTTTATCCAAATCGGCAGCGCTGCGGAGCCGCCATACTCGTTGCGTCCGATCGTAGAGTTGTCATCAAAGCCAACCCATGCAGTCGCAACTAAGTGGGGAGAGTAGCCAGAAAACCAAGCGTCCCTCGGACCGTTAGTAGTCCCTGTCTTACCGCCGAGATCTTCTCTATTGAGTTTTTTAGCCTTTACTCCCGTACCACGGAGAATAACATCTTTTAACATTGAATCAATTAAGAAGGCAGTTTGCGGGTCGATGACCCTGGTGGCCGGTTTAACAATCGGTAACGGTAGGGTCTTTAAACTTTGCTTAACTTTGTCCCAGCTATAGTTATCGCCCTGGTCGACGGATACCTGACTTAGGTCCCCGAACATCTTTTCAAGTTGTTGCTCAATATTATCTTCAGATATGGAAGTATCATCGTTGGCAATGGAACTCATTACTGGTTCGCAGGGGTCACATGCAACCTCAGGGGAGGCTTGGTAAATAATATTACCATCGCGATCAATAACTTTAGCTAAAATATAGGAGTCCACACGAAACCCATTATTGGCAAATATGGCATAACCAGTAGCTATTTGTAGCGGTGTTAATGCATGACTGCCAAGGGCCAATGATAAATCTGGCTGCATCTCACTGGTATCAAACCCAAAAGATTGTAGACTCTCCAATGTCTTGTCAATACCCATTCGCCTTAACAACCTGACTGACACTAAGTTTTGGGATCTATAAAGCCCTTCGCGCAATCGTGTTGGACCATAGAATTTACCACCGTCGTTTTCCGGCCGCCATGTTTCCTCAAGTTTCACATCGTCAAATACAACCGGTGCATCATTTATTAGAGATGCGGTGGTAAAGCCGTTATTGAGAGCTGTAGCATAAATAAAGGGTTTAAAATTAGAGCCGGGCTGCCGGAATGCTTGAGTGACACGATTAAATCGACTCTGCCGATAATCAAAGCCACCCACTAAGGTCCTTATTGCACCACTGTAGGGATCTAAGGCGACAAGTGCGGACTGTATTTCAGGCAACTGAGCTAACTTCATCTGCCCATCACCACCGTTCTTAACACGGATTAAGTCTCCAACATTAAAAGCATCTTCCGCGGAGGAAATAGGCGCAGTTGTATCATTAACCGTTTTATAAAGACGCATATTTTTTAGACCATCCGCCCAATTCAGCGTATGAATCTTTGAATCTTTGGTAAGCACCGTTAAACGATCATCTGCAACAGCAATCACAATGGCAGGCGCCAGTGGACCTACATTGCGCGTGGAACGTAAGGTATTTCTCCACAGCTCAGCATCTAGTACTGATGCTTCTGCCCCACGATATCCGTGACGCTGATCATAAGCTAAAATCCCAGTCTGCAGTGCGTTTAGGCCACTAGTTTGCATAGATGAATCTATGGTCGTTATCGCAGTATAACCCTCGGTATAGGCCTGTAGACCAAACTTGGCAATGACTTCCTGCCTGACAATTTCAGCAACATAATCTGCGTCTAACTCTGATTTTGATCCATGGTATGTGGCAACATCAGTCTCCATCAGGGCTGTTTGATACTCGAGGTTGGTGATAGTCCCCAATTTCATCATTCTGCCAAGAATCCAATCTCTTCGTTCTGTAGCACGCTCACTATTGGCTATTGGATTATATCGGGATGGTGCCTTTGGGAGCCCTGCAATCATTGCTAGCTGAGCTAAACTAAGTTCTTTAAGAGACTTTCCATAGTAGACTTGACCTGCAGCTGCGAAGCCATAAGCAGTCTTGCCAAGAAACATTTTGTTGGCATAAAGAGAGAAAATTTCTTCTTTGGTCAAGGCTTCTTCAATTTTAAAGGCAAGTAAAATTTCATTAAATTTTCGCGTAAACTCTTTTCGCTTATGAAAGAAAAAGTTGCGCGCAACCTGCATTGTTATTGTGCTCCCACCACCCATTGCTCTTCCTTCTAGAGCCAGCTGAACAACCGATCTAACTAGTCCTGAAATAACGATTCCTTTGTGTTCAAAAAAACTGTCATCTTCTGCCGCCAAAAGGGCGTCTACCAAATTTTTTGGTAGATCGCTAAATTCTACGGGAGTCCGTTTTTTTTCTCCAAATTCGCTAATAAGTTTTAAATCTTGAGAGATTACTTTTAGGGGTATTTGTAACCTTGTGTCTTTTAATTCGTCAATCGAAGGTAATTTAGGGCTTAAGTATAGAAAAAGGCAGGACGTTATTAAAAGAAACCCACCCACGCAAGTGGTAAGGAATATCAAGCAGGCCCGTAAAGCTTGATTATTTTTCATAGAAAAAAGTCCGCGTAACATAAAGTTTTTATTATAGAACGTCCGTAATGTTAAGTGCATCCCATCAGACCATAAAAATATAGTCTATCGATACATTTTTTATTATAGAACGTCCGTTATGAGAACTGCCTCGAATCAGACCATAAAAATATAGTCTATCGATACATTTTTTATTATAGAACGTCCGTTATGAGAACTGCGTCGCATCAGACTATAAAAATATAGTCTTTAGCTAAATCTTTTAATAAAGAACGCCCGTTATGTGAACTGCGTCGCATCAAATCATAAAAATATAGTCTATGACTATCTGAATAGAATAATTACTAAGAGAGTAAGCAATTGCATTTTTTAGATCACTTAATTAAAAGACTAGCTCCGCTGAGATTTGGGTTGAAATCTCAATCTGATACTATTCTTGGCGTCGACATATCATCCGCGGCGATCAAGCTTGTAGAGATCGAAACTCGTGGTGAACAATTTAACGTCATCGCCTATGGTGTTCAGGCATTACCTGGAGGAGTTGTTTTCGATAGAGAAATTGTCGACGTCAAGAAAATAGCTGAGGTACTTAAGGCTGTCTATAAAAAATCTGGAGCACATTCTCGTAATGTTGCTGTGGCGGTATCGGGCTCATCAGTTATTAGTAACTATATTGATCTGCCGTCATCTTTAACGTCTAAGCAAATGGAAGCGAGGGTTCAATTAGAAGCTGACACTATTATCCCTTTTCCCTTAGATGAGATAAATCTGGATTTCGCTGTTGTAGGTCAGAATGCATTTAATAAAGATCAGGTTCGAGTTCAAGTAGTTGCGTGCCAGCGTGATTATGTCGATCGGCGCAAGGAAGTTGTTGAATTGGCTGGGCTTACACCCGTCGTAGTTGACGTAGAAACGTTCGCATTTGCTAGAGCCTATCAAACACTAATAAACGCTGAGTATAAAAACCCACAAAAACAGCAAGGCTTAATACAAAAAGATGATGTTGTCGCTATTATCGATGTAGGCGCGACGCAGTTTACTTTTTTGGTGTTAAGTAATCAGACAATTATATATTCAGTCGAGCAACCATTTGGTGGTAGGCAACTGACCGAAGATATCCAGCGACATTATAATTTAACCTGGGCAGAGGCTGGCAGAGCTAAACGAAAGGGGGGATTAGATGCGGATTACGCTGAAAGTATGTTGCAACCATTTAAAAATTTGTTGATAGAACATTTATCCCGCTGCATACAGGTTTTCTATTCATCGACCGAAACTAATAAAATAGATAAATTAGTGCTCTCTGGCGGAGTCTCTAAAACTGATGGTCTTAAAGACGAAATAGCTAAAGCTCTTAGCATTCCAACTGATGTTGTAGATTTATCAAAGAACGTCTCTATCAGTGTTTCATCCGATCGATCACGGCTTAATGCGGATATCCCCTCAATGATGCTTGCTTTTGGGCTTTCTCTAGCAAAGGAAAGTCGATGAATCTTCTCCCATGGCGCGGTGCATTAAAAAAGCGCAGGAAAAAACAAAACCTAGCGACCGTTTTAGTCGCCGTTAGTTTTGCTGTCTGTTTAGTTGTTTTTGTAACTTTAGGGCTTGGTATAAATATAGCTAAGGAAAAAAGCGCGGTGCAATATCTCAATAAAAAAATTAGTTCTCTAGATAAGCATCTTCTAGAAATCAAAGATTTAGAGATAAAAAAAATCGAATTGATAGCAAAAATAAATATTCTTCAGAAATTGCAGATACAAAGGGCGGATACCGCTAAGATTTTTGATGAACTTGTCGCCGTTATTCCGACTGACATTACTTTGCTCAATGTTCGGCGTACCAGCGGAAGGGTAGCTATAACTGGGTTTGCAAACTCAAATAGTGATGTATCCCAATTCATGAAAAATATTGAACGCTCTGTTATTTTGGATAACGCACGCCTCCTTGAAATAGAACAACAAGTACTAGATAGCGGCTTGATAAATCAATTTTATATGGATTTTGAAGTTGGATCGATTTAAAAACCAGTAAAAAATAATAGATGTCTGATAAGGAATTTTAGGAAATGAACAAACCAACCGCAGTTGTTACGCCGATACTTTTTAATGGGGATAGTATGAGTTTTTCTGATGTAGCTAGTTGGACAAGGATAACTAGGTTGAGCGTATCTATGGCGGCTTTTATCGCAGTTTTGTCTGTTGGGTACTATTTTATAATTGATACTAAATTACAAGAGCTCTCTGAATACAAAGACCTCCAGTCAAAGCAGATTAACGAGTTGGGGAAAAAGTATGCATTGGTATCCAATAAGGAATCCTATGAGAAACAAATGATCGAGCTAGATTTAATGTTTAGTTCATTTTTAGAAAAAATGCCCGTGGATGCTCAGGTACCCGAGACTCTTGAGGACATAACAAAGGTAGCCAGTCAGTCGGGGCTAGTCACCTCAATTATCTCTCTTAAGTCACCAGTTGACCTCGATGTTTATTTTGAACTACCCGTTGATATAACAGTTGAAGGGACTTATCACGATCTTGGGGAATTTGTCGCCGGATTAACGCAATTAAGACGATTGGTAACCCTCCATGATTTTTCACTTGAGACGACTGAAAATGGAAACCTTGCATTAAATTTAGGTGCCAAAACATATCAGTTTAATGACAAGGAGAATAGTCGATGAAGTACCCTGTTGTTTTAGTAGCAATAGTTATGCTTGTATTAGCAGGCTGCTCAGAGCGTGATGAATTTTTGGAAATAGATAATAAGTTAGCGGAAGCAAGTCTTATTCAAAAGGTTAACATTGAGCCGATTCCAAGCTTTCCTCAGCAGAGTGATTATAGCTACCAATCTCAGGCTCAAAGAAATCCATTTCAGTCTGTCGATAAATATCTAAAGGTATCTTCCCCCCCTCAAACCAAAGTGGCTAAGCCAGATCTAATGCGAGTTAAAGAACCGTTAGAGCTTTTTGATTTACCCTCGTTGGAGATGGTTGGCTCGTTGGGTACTGTTGGGCAATTATGGGGTCTAGTGAAAGACCCTACAGGAACTGTTAGTAAAGTTACGGTGGGTGATCGAATAGGAAAAAACTTCGGTCAAATTATAGAAGTTAGTCAAAGTGAGTTAGTTATTTTAGAGAAAATTTCTAACGAGCTAGAGATCTGGTTTAGCCAATCTCGGTCTATTTTAATGGAGTAATAAATGGAAACCAGATTCATAAAAGGATTAATGATGCGTGATGTAAAAATAATGGTATTAATATTTGGCGGCCTTCTAAGCGCGGCTACTTTCGCACTATCGAATCAGGAATCAATAGTCGAGGCAGTGGACTTTAGCGTAGATGCCAAAGGCGAAGCTAGAATAACTGTCAGTTTCACGTCTCCGGAGGTAGCAATTGATATTACTGAAATTAACAACCGGATTTTAGTGGTACTAAACAACACGGAGCTTTCTAGCGATCTAGATAAGAGGTTGGATGTGTCGGACTTTGCCACTCCGATCAAATACATTGATACTCAACAAAAAGGCTCTCAAGTCAGGATTGAGGTTATCCACCGAAAATTGGTTACTTACAGCACTAAGCGTGAGGGCAAAAAGTTCATCCTTTTGATTTCCGATAAACTAACCAAAACTGCGCAACAACGATCTTTAGATAAGTCGGTTTTTAAGGGCGATCTGTTAGATCTTAATTTTCAAGATATTGAGGTTCGCGATGTGTTGGAGTTGATCGCAGATTTTAAATCTCTAAATTTAGTGGCGAGTGATTCTGTTCAAGGTACTATCACGTTAAATCTTAACGATGTTCCCTGGGACCAAGCTCTTGATATTATCATGAGATCAAAAGGATTGGATATGCGCCAACAAGGTAATATTTTGCTGATTGCGCCGATTGAAGAGATAGCTGAGAGAGAAAAAAAGGAAGTTGAAAGTAAGAGAAAGTTAGAGGAACTTGCTCCATTGGAGACCTATGTTGCGCGAATAAAATATGCTGAGGCTAAAGAAATTTATAAGTTCTTTAATGCACCCAGAGCTCAGGTAAATAGTGGTGATCAGCAAAGGTCTGGCGGTCAGGGTGGGCACGGCTCAACATTCTCCATCCTGTCCGAGCGCGGCTCTGCGATTGTGGATGAGCGTACCAATACGATTATTCTTACTGATATTGGGGATAAAATTGACGAGTTCAAACGATTGCTGGCTAGGATTGATATTCCCGTGAAACAGGTTCTTATTGAAGCAAGAATTGTTAAGGCTGAGAGTGATTTTCGTAAAGAATTGGGTGCAAGTTGGGGATTGGCTGGAAGCGACCAGGTGGATTTCTCGTTGGGTGATAGTACTAATGGGATTTTGGAGGGTGTGTTAGCGACCGATTTAGGTATTTCGAACCCTAAAGCAGCGTTTTCGTTAAGTTATCTTTCGAGTAATCTCCTGATTGATTTGGAGTTGAGTGCGCTGGAAGCAGGTGGATTTGGTGAAATCGTGTCTCAGCCAAAGGTCCTTACTGCTGATAAGAGAAAAGCATCTATTAAGTCAGGTGTTGAGATCCCTTATCAGGCAGTTACCAATAACGGTGACGCATCGGGCGCTGTGGTTGAAACTCAATTTAAAGAAGCAGTATTGAAACTTGAGGTAACCCCTCAGATAACCCCTGATAACCAAGTGATTATGAATATTTTAGTCAAGCAAGATTCTGTTGGGAGCTTTACCGTGAATGGTGAACCTGCCATTAATGTCACGGAGATAAGTACTCAAGCGCTAGTGGGCAATGGCCAAACGTTGGTCTTGGGAGGTATTTTTCAATCTGAAGAAGTAACCGGTGATGAGAAAGTTCCTGTTTTGGGGGATTTACCTTTGGTTGGTCACTTATTTAAAAAACAAATGCGGAGTAAGGAAAAACGTGAAATACTCATCTTCATAACGCCGAAAATAATTGATAATTGATAATTGATGATTAATAACTGATGTCTGACCATATTTTTTTAATAGGGCCGATGGGTGCTGGTAAGTCCACTGTTGGTAAACAGCTCGCTCGGGCATTAAGTCGCCCGTTTTTTGATATAGACCATGAAATCACTAAATCTACTGGCGCAGACATCCAATGGATTTTTGATATGGAAGGTGAAGAGGGCTTTAGGCTCAGGGAGTCCAAGGCGCTAAATAATCTTATTAAATTAGAGCGTTCGGCGGTCATAGCGACAGGAGGCGGGGTTGTTTTAGAGTCCGCTAATCGGACTGCGATGTCTAAAGCTGGTCGAGTAATTTATTTGTCTGCGACCAAAGATCAACTGTATGAACGAACTAAGCGGGATAAAAAGCGACCATTATTGCAAGTGGCTGATCGAAGGGCCGTTATTAACCGCCTGTTCGAGCAGCGAGATCCATTGTATCGCTCTGTTGCAGATTTTGTTTTTGCCTCTGGGACGGTCCAAATGCAGGCTGTGGTTAACGAAATTACTAACCAGCTATCTGCGCTCTAGATTGTTTTCATCTAAATAGGAATCTCTCTAAGCATATGCTCGCTATAGCGGTTAAACTAGCTTCTTTTGAACGAGAGTTTTAGCGACGATGACCCAGCGATCAAGCATCTATGATAAGGCGTCTTCCCCAATCATTGTTGATTTAGGCGATAGAAGCTACCCAATTTATATCGGCCAAGGGGAGTTGTTCAAGGTAGATTTTGGGCGCTACATTAAGGGTAAAAAAGCGCTTATAGTGACCAATGAAACAATTGCGCCGATTTATTTGGATTTGGTACTTCGTCAGATTGCTAATAAAAAAATCGATGTTGTAATCTTACCTGATGGCGAGAGGTTCAAAAATCTTGATGTCTTAAATCTTATTTTCACCAAACTACTTGAAAATCAGCATGATCGCACGACAACACTTATTGCGCTGGGGGGTGGAGTGGTCGGAGATATGACTGGTTTTGCCGCAGCGTCATATCAG
This sequence comes from Porticoccaceae bacterium UBA1117, assembly GCA_002313335.1. Taxonomy (GTDB): domain Bacteria; phylum Pseudomonadota; class Gammaproteobacteria; order Pseudomonadales; family Porticoccaceae; genus HTCC2207. Next base: position 12,329 of record DCBC01000033.1, on the reverse strand, counting down.
AGGGGAGTTTCTTTCGTTCAAATCCCCACTACTTTACTGGCACAGGTTGATTCCTCTGTAGGAGGTAAGACCGGTGTAAACCATGTGCTTGGGAAGAATATGCTTGGTGCCTTTCACCAGCCGAATGCGGTTGTTATTGATCTTGATACTTTAGCCTCTCTTCCCGATAGACAGTTTTCGGCGGGCATGGCTGAAGTTATAAAGTATGGATTGATTGCAGACTATCCGTTTATGCTGTGGTTAGAGTCAAATATAGAGTCACTATTAAATCGGGATGAAGCTGCCCTTACTTACGCTATTGAAAGGTCCTGTATCAACAAAGCAAAGATAGTCAGTGCGGATGAAACGGAACAGGGTATTCGAGCCATTTTAAACCTGGGGCATACTTTTGGCCATGCTATTGAAACGTCTCAGCAATACAAAGGTTTGTTGCATGGCGAGGCAGTTGCTGTTGGTACGGTTATGGCGGCTGAAATGTCAGTGCTTGCAGGTCATTTGTCGACTTCAGACGTTGAGCGAATTAAAAATATTCTTACTGCCTTTTCTCTTCCGCTTAAGCCTCCAGTGGAAATGACGCCGAGCGAGTTTTTATCATTGATATACAGAGATAAAAAAGTTCTAGATGGTACCCTCAGATTGGTGCTTCTTAATGCTCTGGGAGAGGCCTATATAACGGATGATTTCTCAATAAAATGGCTTCAGGCTACTCTGGATAAGTCTTGTCAGGCCTGATTTTCGTTATCGAGGTCGTTGCCTGTAAACGGCATTTGTTCCGAAAATAGTCGATATTTCAGTTTAATTGGCTGCGATGCGTTCGCTAAGCAACCAAAAAGCGCTATTAATCCGTATCAGTAATTGTCGTTCAAAGTGCCAAGGTGTAGACTGGGCGGCTGTAAAGAGCAGTCTCATAATAATAATAGAAACAACATTTCGTATTAAAATCTCTGAATAACGAGCTGGTATTTATGATTGACGCGACTAAATTTGGTCTTTATGACAGCGCCTTCGAAAAAAGTAGCTGTGGTGTTGGTTTTCTTACTCGAAAAGACGGTAGGCAGACCCATGATCTGTTAATGAAAGGGCATGAGGCACTTTGTGCTGTGCCCCATCGTGGTGGTATGTCTGCTGAAGGCGTAGGTGACGGTGCCGGTGTATCGATTGACTTATCGATTGAGTTTTTCAACCGTGTGACTAACTCTGTTTTGACTCTGGGTGAATTTGGTGTAGGCAACTTCTTTCTACCCAATGATCCGGCACAGCATGACCGTGCAAGAAATTTGGTAGCCTCGGCTCTAAAAATGGAAGGAATGATATCCTTAGTGACGAGAGATGTTGAGGTAGATCAGTCTGTTTTACGTCCAGCCGCAATCAAATGTCAGCTGCCAATCGCTCAATGGGTCTTCGCTGCACCGGCAGGGATAAGAGGTGCCGAGTTAGATAAGGCTATCCATCGTGCATTAATGGTTATCGAAGCTGAAGCCTACACCTGTGCGGAGTTAGACGGGTTATATCCCTTGTCGATGTCAGCTAATATGCAAGTGTTAAAAGGCCGGTTGAACTCAAATGAGATAATTCCTTATTTTTTAGACCTCAATGAATTAGATCATAGTATCCATACGCTTTATTTTCACACTCGATTCTCAACTAATACAGATCCACATCCCTCGATGGCGCAACCGTTTCGTATGATGGCTCATAATGGTGAGCTCAATACGGATAAAAAGAACCGTCTGTCTGAGACGGCAATAGCGCGTTCTAGAGAAAATAAAATTATAAGACCAAAAGGCCAGTCCGATAGTTGCCGTTTAGACCAGACACTTCAATCACGTGTCATTGAGGACGAGCTTGACTTAGTTACAGCTGTTGTTTCTATGATGCCTCCAGCGTGGGAAAATGACGATACACTTTCTTCCGCTGTGCGAGCCATGCTCGAGTACTTTTCTCTTTATGAAGAAAAGAATGATGGCCCAGCCGCTTTGATATTTGGAAATGGCTCAATTATTGGCGCGCGACTTGATCGACTTGGATTGCGTCCATTGAGAAGTATCGAGACTGAGACCTATTTAGCGGTGATGTCTGAAGCCGGTCAAATTGACTTTGGTGACGAGCCAGTGCTTAGTCGCGGTCGTATTGAAGCGGGTGGTATGCTTTATTATGATCACGAGCAAAAGCGATCATTTGGCACTCACGAGGCTCTAGAATCACTGGCCAGTCAGCGCGACTACTCTCAACTGGTTAAAAATGCACGCATCGGAATTGATGACTTACCTGAAGTCTCCGCAGCTGAATACTCGCCTTCTTCAAATTACTCTGGGGATCTGTCACTATCGGGTCGGTATGTAGCTTATTCTCAAAATCAAGAATGTTTCCGTTTTATGATTGATCCTATGCTGGCTACGGGTACTGAAAAGGTATCTGCCATGGGTTATGGTAATGCAATTAATGCGTTGTCAGATAATGAAGGCGGAGTGGCTAAGTACTTTTCACAACGTTTTGCCCAGGTGACTAATCCACCACTGGACTCTATTCGTGAGGGAGAAGGTATGACCATGCGGGTGGCGCTAGGTACTAAGCCTAATATTGGAGCTAAACCCGGTCGCCAAATAGTCATTCAGTCACCTATTCTCAATCACGCGCAAATTCTTAGAATTCGAGCACAAAAAGAAACGCCAATAGGGCGTTTTCCGATGCTATTCGAACCTTTTTTTGATGATGTTGATGCGAATCAAAAATCATTAGTCTCTGGAATTGATACTCTTTGTGATGAGGTTGAGTCTTTTGCTCGAGAACAGGGCGGCATCGCCATTATTAGCGATCGCCACGTCACTCGATCGCTCGGGTCCATTTCCATGACCTTAGCTATATCGGCGATTAATCAGCGACTTATTGAGACTGGGCTGCGCCTTCGTGTATCGCTAATTGTCGAAAGTGGACAAATTTGTTCATCACACCATGTGGCCTGTGCCCTTGGCTTTGGTGCGGCTGCGGTTTATCCAATGGGCGTTATGATGCGTGCGGAAGATAAATTCTCTGAGAATCCCAATGGAGCCTATCTGAAATTTGCTAAAGCTGCCGAAAAAGCATTGCTGAAAACTATGGGTAAAGTGGGGCTCTGCACCGTTGAGAGTTATTCCGGTGGAGAGTTTTTTGAACCCAATTTTTTGAATACGAGTGATCCTATATTTAAACGTTATTTCCCAAACATGAAGTCACCTGTGGGAGGAGTGGGTTTTACCGAGGTTGCGCAAGCGCATGCGGATTGGCATCAACGCGCCCTTAAGTGTGAAGTCGAAAGTGACATTCCAATGCTTGGCCTATTCAAAGAGCGAGCGGAGGGCGCAGGCCACTCCTATGGTGTCGCTGCTGTGCGAGGCTTTGTTGATCTGACCGAAGAGCCTATTGCATTTGATTATGATGATGATACTGCGGCTAAGGATGAGCTGCGACTTTTGACGCTCAATCGGATGGAAGGCGCATTTGGTATTAGCGATGAAGGATACACCAATACCAGTTTCGATCGGCTAACGCCGAAGGCGATTGATGAGTTCAAAATCACACCGGGATATAGAACGTTTTCTAAAGACATGACCGAAGAGCGATCTCGCAGGCCTGCGGCACTTCGGGATGTTCTAGCCTTTCCAGCCGATGTTAGCTTTCTTCTTGAACCCGATGAATTTAGACGAGAGATGATGTTGTTCAACCGCGCGGGGAATAACCACTTTGTGGTTCGGGGTTTGACCTGTGAAATTATATCAGAGGGTTCTTATGCTCTGAGATTAACGGGATCTTTAGCGGGTCAAGCCGGCCGATTAATCGCGCTGAGGGATTCTTTTGTAGATCGTTTTGGTGTTGATATCATTGCTTCTTCCGTTAAAGATGATGCGTTGACTCTAAAGACCTCTGGTATTGCTCGAGATTATGTTAGTCGTTTGCGCGACGCTATGCCCAAGATAGACTTGAATGAGGTGCAACCCGCTAGTCAAATTACTCCTCTTTTAGCATCCGGTGCTATGAGCCATGGAGCTCTAGTGGCGACCGCTCACGAGGCGGTAGCGCATGGTACAAATATGGTTGGAGGAATGTCCAATTGTGGCGAGGGAGGAGAGCATATTTCTCGCTATGGTACGATCCGAGCATCGCGAATCAAACAATTCGCTTCTGGGCGATTCGGTGTTTGGGCTGGATATTTAGCGGATCCGATGCTCGAAGAGATTGAAATTAAAATTGGTCAAGGCGCTAAGCCTGGTGAGGGCGGCCAGTTACCTGCACCTAAGGTAAATGTTGAGATAGCGGCGGCGCGCGGCGGAGTGCCAGGAGTCGAGTTGATTTCGCCTCCACCGCATCACGACACTTATTCGATTGAAGACTTGGCTCAGCTGATTCATGACGCCAAGGCCGCGCGCGTTAGAGTGATCGTTAAACTGGTGTCTTCTGATGGGATTGGAACAATTGCGGTTGGTGTGGCTAAAGCCGGAGCTGATGTTATCAATGTTGCTGGTAATACCGGTGGTACTGGAGCTGCCTCAGTTACCTCTTTGAAATACACCGGTCGCGCTGCGGAGATTGGTATTGCTGAAGTTCATCAGGCGCTCTGTGCTAATGGGTTAAGGCAAAAGGTTGTTTTACGATGTTCTGGAGCTCATCAAACCGGTTCGGACGTTGTTAAGTCCGCGCTGATGGGTGGTGATAGTTTTGAATTTGGAACAACGGCACTAATGATGCTTAAGTGTGTTATGGCAAAGAACTGTAATATCAAATGTCCTGCCGGTTTGACGACAAATCCTGAAGTCTTTGATGGCGATCCTCGAGCTCTGGGACAGTATCTACTTAACATTGCTCATGAAGTACGGGAAATTCTTGCTGATCTTGGATTGCGCTCATTGCGCGAGGCTCGAGGTCGTTGTGATTTGATTCATCTTTTGGACCATCCTTCCTCTGTGGGCCAGCTGGACCTTAGAGCGATGCTAACGGTTGTTAAAGAACATAAAATCGATAATCCAATTTATATGGAGCGTGATTTCGCGGTTGATGATGGTTTTATTAGTCTAATCCGTCAAGCGTTAGTCGATCAAAAGCAACTGTCAATAGAGTTGCCCAGTAGCCAGTATTTAAATAACTGTAATAAGAGTGTAGGTGGTCAATTAGCTATCGATATTGAGCGAATGCTCAACTATGAGCTAAAAGACGTTGATTTACCTGCAGTACTTGAAGATAAGCGCGGTCGACGATTTTTAAGAAATGGGGCTATAAGTATTGTCACCCATGGTTCGGCAGGGCAATCCTTCGGCGCATTCTGTAATGATGGTATGCGCCTGTCACATACAGGCACCTGTAATGATGGCGTTGGCAAAACTGCCTGCGGTGGTGAGATCGTTGTTAACGCGCCAGCTGGAGGTAGCGACAAGCCGGGGACTAATGTGTTAATTGGTAACTTTGCCTTGTTCGGTGCTACCGGAGGACGAGTCTTCATTGAAGGCCAAGCAGGTGATCGCTTTGCTGTGCGAAACTCAGGGGCGACAGCAGTTGTTGAGGGCGTTGGGGATTTCTGTGCCGAATATATGACAAATGGTGCCGTTCTCAATTTAGGTGCCTTTGCCAAGGGCTTCGGAAATGGTATGTCAGGTGGGTTCGCCTACCAATATGACCCGTATAGAAAATTCACAAACTGTATCAGTCATGATTCGGTACTTTTAGGTTATTTGGAAGATGATGAGGATGCCTCATACATTCATGCGCAAGCTATCTACTCTATGCTGGAGTGGCATATTGATGCGACCGGTTCAAAAAAAGCCTCTTGGCTTCTAAAACATTGGGATACAGAACGCGGTAATTTTGCCTATATAACGCCTCGAGCCTTATTACAGTATCAGGACTATGAAGCGATTCTTGAGGCTAAATCACGCAAGGAACTTGCTGAAGAGCTTGCGGTTGCGCTGGCAGGCTTCCAAGTTAATAAATTAAAAAAGGCGTGGCGTTCGGGGACACCAGTCATAAAGGGAATCGTTCCTGATTCAGCCCTCGCAGATAGCGGCGATATGTATGAGCTATTAAATACTTACTCGGTGCTCAACGCAGCTCAAAAAATAGCGTTAAAAAAGGTTCCAGCGGCCATCTCGGTAGATGAGCCTGATGTTGTTAAAGCCACTCGTAACCTTATTTTAACTGAAGATTACGCTTTAATGAGTGGCTTACTAAGACATGCGCGAGAGGCGGTTTCAGCGTATAGTGCCTCTGAACTAGCCGCTATGATTGCGGGTAAGCGCCTCACTGACTTTAAAGAAGCTTTGAGCCTGCGAAACATTTTGTCGATGGATAGTCCGGCTACGTATGGGTGGATACTCCATCAACAACGAAAAAATAAGCTGGCATTAGGTAGGATACCCAGCTTTGAAGAGCTATTTGCGCATAATGCGATGAATGATATTTTGCCCAATGCTAGTTAATACTGAGGCCAATGAATGAAACTTCCGTTTATACCAAAAGATGCCCCTTTTACTGGAGACCAGAAATCGTGGTTGTCGGGTTTCTTGGCAGGTATGCAGTCGGCAAAAGCGATAGCTGGAAGTCAAACAAGTGTTGCTGGTGCATCGACCGCACCACTGCTGAACATTCTTTACGGAACACAGACAGGGAATGCGGAAGCTTTGGCGATGGACGCAGCGGTAGCAGCCCGCGCTCAGGGCTTTGAGGCTGTTGTGCAAGGGTTAGATGATGTCACCATAGATGCTTTTTCTGCTATGAAACGTGTGATTGTTACTATTGCGACGTATGGGGAAGGTGAAATGCCTGACAACGCCGGACTATTTTGGGAGAGCATATATAGTGCGGATATGCCCAGATTAGCAGATATGCAGTTTGGCGTTTTAGCGCTAGGGGATACTAGTTACGACGAATTTTGTCAGGCAGGAAAGCTTCTTGATACACGGCTGGAGCAGCTGGGTGCGACGCGATTAATAGATCGATTAGACTGCGATGTGGATTATGAAGACATAGCGGCTGAATGGATTAATAAAACCATTCCTTTGGCCAATAGTGGTCATGCTACGTTGCCTGTCGTTGAGGTAGCTCCCCAGGTAGCCAAGTCTATTTGGAATCGGAAGAATCCTTATCCTGCAAAAGTTAGTGTAAACCGGCTGTTGTCTGGCCCATCGTCTGGCAAAGAGATTCGTCATTATGAGCTTGATCTAGCTGATAGTGGATTGACCTATGAGACGGGTGATGCCTTAAATGTCATGCCAGTGAATGATAGTGTGTTAGTAAAAAATCTCACAGAGCGACTTGCGGTAAGCCCTGAACTGGTCCTTAAAGATCAAAAGAAGTCTATCGGCGAGCTACTTACTTACCAGTACGAGATATCTACGCCATCTCGAAACCTTATCGCTGCCGTCGAAGCACAGGCTAAGCATGAAAAGTTCTCCCATGTACTAAAAACTGGTGATAAAGAAGCTCTAGCAGATTTTTTGTGGGGCAAGGATACTTTGGATTTACTCAATCTAAATTCTGAGATTGTTTTTCCGATTGATGAATTTATCGCGTTACTTAAGCCTTTGCAGCATCGTGCCTACTCAATTTCGTCAAGCCCAAGTAAACATGTTGGTTCAGTACACTTAACCGTGGCCTCAGTTCGATGGCGTGGAGAGGACCGAGATCACCTTGGCGTATGCTCAACCTTTCTGGCTGATCGAGTGACTGTAAATGGCACCGCGGGAATTTTTGTTTCACCCAACAAAGCTTTTCGGATTCCTACCGATGACGATGCGCCTATGATTATGGTGGGCCCAGGTACTGGAGTTGCGCCGTTTAGAGCCTTTCTGGAAGAGCGGCAGATGCGCGGAGCTAAAGGGAAAAATTGGTTGTTCTTTGGAGATCAGACCAGAGATGCAGACTTTATATATGAACAGCAATTGCTAGAAATGCAAGCAGTTGGTGTGTTGAGCCAACTTGACCTAGCCTTTTCTAGAGATCAAAAAGACAAGATTTACGTTCAAAATAAAATGCATGAGCGTGCTGTAGAGTTGTATCAATGGCTAGAAAAAGGCGCCTACTTTTATGTCTGTGGAGATGCCACGCGAATGGCTAAAGATGTCGATCAGGCATTGCGTGATATTGTTGCTGTGCAGGGAAAGTTAAGTGCTGACAAAGCAACTGATTATGTTAACAATCTAAAGCGTGAAAAGCGCTACCTACGCGACGTATACTAGTCGCCTCACTTTATTGACCTAAATTATTTATGACAGATTTAAAGAACGATCGATTTTTACGAGCACTAGCTCGGCAACCGGTTGATAAAACCCCAGTATGGATGATGCGACAAGCGGGACGCTACTTACCGGAATATCGTCAAGTTAGAGCACAGGCTGGCGATTTCATGAGTCTATGTAAAAATACTGAACTTGCCTGTGAGGTAACATTGCAGCCGCTTGAAAGATTTGAGTTGGATGCGGCGATCCTTTTCTCTGATATTTTAACTATCCCCGATGCAATGGGGCTTGGTCTCTACTTCGCCGAGGGGGAAGGACCCAAATTTCGAAAGCCGGTCCGTACTGAAGCAGATATAGATCAACTGCAGGTGATTAATACTGCCTCAGATTTGGGTTATGTGACTGATGCAGTGTCGATGATTCGTCGCGAGTTAAATGGCCGTGTCCCATTGATAGGATTTTCTGGAAGTCCGTGGACATTAGCAACCTATATGATTGAAGGGCAGAGTAGTCGCGATTTTGTTCGCGCCAAGACGATGCTTTACACCCAACCTGAAGTACTCCATCAGTTATTGGAAAAGCTTTCTCTCTCGGTAATAGATTACCTTAATGCACAAATTTTAGCAGGCGCACAGGTGGTTCAGATATTTGATACTTGGGGTGGAGCGTTAAGTCATGATGCTTATTTGGAATTCTCTCTTGACTACATGAAAAAAATTGTCGATGGCCTGATTAAACATGCTGATGGCCGTGATGTACCGGTAATTTTATTTACCAAAGGTGGCGGTCATTGGTTGGAAGCAATGGCAGATTCCGGTTGTGATTGTCTAGGTTTGGATTGGACAGTAGATATTGGGGCCGCCAAGGATCGTGTTGGCAGTAAGGTTGCCCTGCAAGGAAATATGGATCCGGCAGTACTAAGGTCCGATCGATCTGGTATTGAGTCAGAGGTTAAGACTATCTTAAAGTCATTTGGTGAAGGCCAGGGACATGTCTTTAATCTTGGCCATGGTATAACGCCGGATATTAACCCAGATAATGTGAAGATATTTATTGATGCAGTACATCAGTTCTCTGGCTCTAACTAGAGCCAGAGATTATTTCACAAGCGAGGCTAGTTGCTGCCCCATTAACACCGGCGCTTGAGGGTTTAAAGCCTCCAATCCAGTCACTCTATCTTTTTCAAATAAGATAATCGCGGTTGAACCAAACTTAAACTGGCCTATTTCCTCTCCCTTATCATAGGCAAGTTGGCGGTCAGAAAAGTCTGATTCTCGAACGGCTCCAGGTCCTGGTTTTTCGAAGCCACCCCACACTGTTTCAATACCAGCAACTAACATTGCACCGACAAAAACAACCACGAAATTGCCCGCTGACTCAGATTCAAACTCGCAGACTAAGCGTTCATTACGAGCGAACAGTTCTTCCAAACCTTGCGCAGTTTTGTCGTTTACTGAAAATAGTTCGCCAGGTATGTAACGCGTAGCGCGCAATGTGCCTGAGATAGGCATGTGTACACGATGATAATCCTTAGGTGAAAGATAAATAGTTGCGAAGCTTCCATTGTTAAATCGCTGTGCTGAGACGGAATTACCGAGCAGTCGGCTTATTGAATAGTTGAGGCCCTTAGCTTGCAGGATCCGGTTTTTGTCAATGATGCCGGCTTGGCTAACAACGCCATCGGCGGGGCAACAAACACTCTTAGGGTCGCCATCAACCACCCGCGCATCATCTTTTAACGCGCGGGTAAAAAAGGCATTAAAACTCTCATAGTCAGCTAGGTTGTCACTGGCGGCTTCTTGCATATTTATGCCAAAAGCAGAGATGGCGCGTTTGATTAATAGATTTTTTAGCCATGGCCTTTTAGATTCGGCAATCGTGCCAATGATTCGTGATAACGCATGCTTTGGTAACACTCGTTGCACTGCAACGAAGATATCTACACCGTGACTCATAATTTTATTTCTCATTTAAAGGGTGATGCTAGCTATGGATAAATAATTAAAGGCCAAACTCTATGGGAGTATTGTCAAGATTACCCCATTCGGCCCAAGAGCCATCATAGCCGGCTATTTTCTCATAACCTAAAATTCGCGCAACCATGTAAGTAAAGGCTGAGCGGTGATGAAGCTGACAGTGCGTGGCAATAGTTTTATCTTTACTAAGGCCTAAATTATTCAGAATGGCTTGGGCATTTTTACGAATTCGTAAATTATTGTCACTATCTATCAACTCGGTCCACTCTAGATTGATAGCGCCAGGAATATGGCCACTACGCGCTGCACGAACCATCTGGCCGCTGTACTCGGCAGGGCTACGAGCGTCCCATATTGCGAAATCACTCGAGTCGAGCCCGGCAATTATTTCATCGACATGGATAGCGGCAGATGGATTGGCAAAGGTACTACCAATGCCTGCACAACAATTTTTCGGCATATTGATGGTGCTCTCTGTTACATGACCTTCGTTAATCCATGCCACGATACCACCATTTAAATAAGACCAGTTGTGAAGGCCAATTAAATCAAGAGTCCAGGCGAGTCTACCGGCCCAACCGCCACCTTCATCGTCATAGATCATCACATGCTTGGATCCATCAATACCTAGATTGCTCACTAAGGCTTCGATTTCCTCAAAACTAGGGTGTTTGCCTAATGCAGGCGGCTTATTTGCCATCAGTGTATTGTTGGCAAGATGCACAGCGCCTGGTACGTGTTTCTGTTGATACAGCGCCAAATGGCTTAAATCGACAATAACTAAGTTGTCCATAACGAGCATCGCTTCAAGATCGTCTGGTTCAACAAGATGGGGTATTGGTTCACTCATTGTGATTCCTTGATGTTATTGTCTGGGGTACACTTTTAGCCCCTGAGCGAGCATTCTATGTTCTATCTGATTCTTGAGACAACAGTATTTGGCGGTAATTATGAAGTCTTGTAGCGAGCACTTTTTTTTCTGCCACTGCAGTTAAGAGGCTACATCCAAGATCTTTATTATGGTTGCAGTCCCGAAATTTACAGTGACCAAGGTAGGGCCGGAAATCTATAAATCCGTTAATGACCTGTTCCTTGGTAAGGTGGGTTAGAGCAAATTCTCGTATACCCGGCGAGTCAATCAACACACCTCCACCGGATAGGTGAAAAAGTCTAGACACAGTTGTAGTGTGAGTACCTTTCTCTTTGCCTATCGATAGTTCGCCCACTGACATATTTGCGTCGGGCTGAAGGTGATTAATTAAAGATGACTTGCCGACCCCTGATTGGCCCACAAATATAGCGGTTTGTCCGGTCAAATAATCCTGTAATTCAGTAATACCCTCGCCTGAAGTGGCTGATACCTGCAGTACGTCATAACCAATAAACTCATACTCCTTGACGAGTTTATTTATGTCCGGAAACGCATTGTTTTTCAACATGTCGACTTTGTTTAGAATTAATACTGGTTTGATATTTTGGGCTTCTGAAGCCACTAAATAACGATCTAAAAGATTACTAAAAGCGTCAGGCTTTGCCGAAAAAACGATAGCGATTAAGTCAACATTTGCCACAACCGGTCGTAACTTACCATAAATATCTGGGCGCAATAGTTCTGATCGTCTAGCTTGGCGAGCGACCACAACACCGTGGGGCTCGGCAAAACGCCAGATGACCTGATCTCCGGTAACGAGACTGTCTAGGTTAGCGCGCATATGGCAGCGCACGATGCGGCCTTTAATATCCGTTTCTGCGGCCTCAATGTCAACCTGGGCACCAAAGTTGGTAACCACCGTGCCCAGTATTTCAGGCCCCAGTGTAGAGTGGTTTGCCAAGTCATCTTCACTCACGGCATTTTTGGCAATAGCCCTCTCGCGCCGTTGCTCTTGGATCGATTGAATACGCCCTTTTTGGCGGTCACTAAGTCGGCGCTTACTCATAGGTTGACAATTTTGGGCTCATTGCTATTTAAATCCACGGTTACTGAAGACCATTTTCTGGCGTTATAGTCGCTAAGGATATAGCATTACCGCTCTGAGTAACATTAAGCTTCTCACCAACCTGCGATAAAGGGTAAATAGGATTTTTAAATGACCACAACCAATCCGCTTAATTTGATTTGGATCGACCTGGAAATGACAGGGCTAGATCCTCT
>DCBC01000173.1:10856-25026 GCA_002313335.1 Porticoccaceae bacterium UBA1117 | reverse complement strand
TACTGTATCACTCATAAAAAATTAGAAATATAATTGTATATACCTTTAATAACAAATATTAATGTACATTACAATTAAAAAATAGTAATAAAATCTACTAGGCAAAATAATACCGTTTAAAAAGTTTAATTTAGCTTAAATTCGCCGAAAAATATAAATATGGATTTTATATTAAAAATATTTATACATTTAAATGTATATACAATTATACATTTAGTTGCTTTTAGCAATTAGTCTAAGCTTCTCACCCCTAGTAAGCTTTTTAATCTCAGCCTCACGCTTACTGGCACTACTGCGCGTATTACTGGGCTCCGTGAACACCATCTCAACAGCGGTACGACCGCGAAAATACTTAGCCCCCGCTTTTCCGGTCTGATGCTCAGTTAATCGCCGCTTTAGATCTGTGGTTATTCCGGTATACAAAGTATGGTCACTTGCCCGGATGATATAGACATACCATGGCGCATCAATCACCCGAAGACGTCCTGCACCAAAGCACTGCGGCAAGATTGACAACGATAACTGGCGCCACGCTCAATTATTTTCCGATGCCGTAAAATGGTGAGCTGATGAGTCCGGCAATCACATTTGTACTCATATCGCTTGTATTGACGGGTTGGAATTCCTGCAAGATCATAGCTTCCGGTGGCATGAGGTTCCGCGCCCATAGCGACCATTATCTCCCTCCACTCTGATCCGTGTGGCTTTACTCGTCGAATCCCCCAAATACAATCGACCACATAGTGTGCCACCTCATGAACAATAGTATTTGCGAAACTCTCTTCAAAATACTTAGCAAATATCCATGGGTTGTAGCGGATACGTCGCTGAACACCCCTAACCTGATACATGCCAGCACACTTACCCTGCAAGTCATAAGCCACAGGTACTTCAGCGAATTTTCGATTAAAAATAATGCCTGCTCGCTCAACGCAATCATTAGTTGCTTGAGTAATTTGCAGTCGCTGGCGATCTGATACTGGTTTAATGATATCTATGTCTGTCATAAAGCAATTATAGTGGCAGTTTATACTGGTACAATCGGAAATTGCGTTTATGAAGGCTATTTATGATTATTGATCTTCACTGTCATACCAACATGTCTGATGGTGTATTAACGCCCAATGAGTTGATCGATCTTGCGATTGAACGCGGCGTAGATATGCTCTCAATTACTGATCATGATACCTTGGACGCCTATGCTCACACTACAGCTGTGCCTTCTGGCTTGAAACTGATTCCTGGCATAGAGCTGTCAAGTCGATGGCGTAAGCAGGGTATTCACATTGTCGGCTTAAATATTGACCTCTCCAATGAAGCTATGGTGTCAGCTGTTAATCAGCAATCAAAAGTACGGGCGCAACGAGCGCAGGAAATCTCCAATCGTCTTGGTCGATTAGGTTTTGACAACTGCCTAGAGGGGGCCCAACGTTTTGCACACAATCAGATTGGACGGCCACATTTTGCAGAGCACTTAATTGCAATTGGTGCGGTAAAAAACGCCAATGAAGCCTTTAAGAAATATTTAGGCGCAGGCAAGGTTGGCGATATCAAGGAACATTGGCCGGATATCGATACAGCTGTGCAATGGATTAGACAAGCAGGGGGGGTCGCTGTGCTGGCTCATCCTAGTAAATACAAAATGACTCGCACTAAACTGACCGAACTGATTAGCGACTTCAAGGACGCTGGAGGTGAGGCGATGGAGGTAGTCTCGGGACTACAGATTCCATCAGTGACCCGAGATCTTGCTAAACTGTGCAGTCAGTTTGACCTACTGGCGTCATGTGGTTCGGACTTTCATTCTCCAGATAAAAAGTGGGCAGCACTGGGGCTCATCAGTAACCTTCCGGAGACATGTAACCCCGTATGGGACCGCTGGAGTTGATCTGCGTTTAGACAATTCCTAACACAAACATTCATGTGTATACTTCAGCCCGCAATACTCCAGTAAGCAACATTATTTTGAATCGAAGGATAAATAAACGTGGATATTTTCATTTTTGCAAGTGAGCAATGGTTGTTACTCAGTACATTTCTAGTTTTACTTTATCTATTTATGTTTACCGAGCGTACCAAGGGTGGAAAACCGATAGCCACTGCTGAAGTCGTTTCCTTAATGAATGCCGATACAGCGGTTCTGGTAGATGTTCGTGCCACGGCAGACTTTCAAGCCGGACATATTCATGGTGCAATCAACATTCCTCACACTAAAGCGGCAACGCGCATTAGCGAACTTGAAAAGCATCGTGAAAAACTGATTGTACTTGTTGATCAAATGGGTCAACACGCGGGCTCAACTGGAAAGATGCTTACAAAAGACAATTATAATGTCCGTCGCCTCAGCGGAGGCATGAGCGAATGGCAACAGCAAAATATGCCGGTTGTTCAAGGTCAAAAAAGCTAACCATCAACACAACTACTCTAGAAAAGGAGGTTTGATGCCTCAAGTACTACTCTATGGAATTCGATTCTGCCCGTTTTGTACTGCAGCGAAAAACCTGCTGTCCGTAAAAAGCATCCCGTACGAAGAAATATCGGTTGATCATGATCACGCTCTTAGAGCCGATATCATAACCAAAAGCGGCCAGCGTACCGTTCCCCAGATATGGATCGGAGAGACCCATGTTGGCGGTTTCTCTGAACTTCAGGAACTTGATGCTAATGGTGAATTAGATCTTCTTCTGAACCCGGGGTTGAATTGAGTAAAACTGGTGCCATATATAATAAATAGCCGAAGTGCTGAACTTTAATTTTAAGGGTGATATAAATGACTGACGAAACGACTAACGACACTACTGCGGCAACACAAGCGACAGAAACGCAAGAAACTGGTCCAGCATTTGCTGTTCAGAGAATTTATTTGAAAGATCTTTCTTTTGAAACACCTATGGGTGCCGTGGCCTTTCAAAAGCAGTGGCAGCCCAAGGTCAATCAAGATCTCAACACGCAAAGCACCAAGATTGCAGATGATGTTTATGAGGTTGCTCTAAGACTCACGATCACCGTAACTGATGGCGAGGAAACTATTTATCTTATCGAGGTACAGCAAGCGGGGCTTTTCACTATCAAAGGCTTGGAACCGCAGCAGTTGACTCATGTTATTAATACGACATGCCCAAGTATGCTGTTCCCTTACGCAAGAGAAGTGATTGACAACACATTAACCAAAGGATCATTTCCCGCGCTAATGCTGCCACCCATTAACTTTGATGCATTATTCGCTTCCGCTATGCAGCAGGCTGAAGCTAAGGCTGCCGAGGAAGCGAAAAACGAAGATACAACGCATTAGATCTGACGCTCTCTCAATAATAAAATCCCGCATGACATCGCGGGGTTAATGACCAGCGTGGCGACTAGCTTCCATCCTCGATACCATATTCCTGCAACTTGCGTGTCAAAGTGTTTCGCCCCCAGCCTAGCAGAAGTGCCGCGTCTTTTTTCCGACCCCCAGTGTGGGCCAACGCAGTCTCAATCATGGCGCGCTCAAATTCAGGGATAGCGTCATCCAGTATGTTTTTCTTTCCATTCTTTAGCGCTGTTTCACTCCAGTGTCTGAGCATTTTCTGCCAGCTACTTTTGTTGCTGTAGTCTCGACCTACCGACTCAGCTTTTAGTTCCGGCGGCAGATCAGATAAAAGGATCTCTCGCCCAGCTGCCATAACGGTCAACCATCGACAAATGTTCTCTAACTGCCTGACATTGCCCGGCCAAGGCATGTTGAATAAAAAATCTTGCGCTTCTTGAGACAGAATCTTGGGCTCCATCTCCAGCTCTCTTGCCGCTCGTAGGAAGAAGTGCTCCATTAGCTGAGGAATGTCTTCTCTACGATCCGTAAGTCGTGGTAAATGGACTCTAATGACGTTTAAGCGATGAAAGAGATCTTCACGAAACCGATTTTCAGAAACTAATTCTTCTAAATTCTGATGTGTCGCTGCAATGATACGCACATCAACTTTTATCGCAGTTTGGCCTCCCACTCGATAGAATTCGCCATCGGCCAAGATCCGCAACAATCGAGTCTGAGCCTCTCCTGGCATATCGCCGATCTCATCCAAAAACAAAGTCCCCCCATCAGCCTGTTCAAAGCGCCCCTCACGCCGCTGAGAAGCACCTGTAAAGGAGCCTTTTTCATGCCCAAAAAGCTCTGATTCTATTAGATCTCGAGGAATAGCCGCCATATTAAGAGCAATAAATTTAGCCTTCTTGCGGGGGCTATGCTTATGCAGAGCCTGAGCAACCAACTCTTTGCCTGTACCCGATTCTCCGTTAATTAACACGGTAATATTGGAATTAGATAGACGACCTATAGCTCTAAATACCTCTTGCATGGCGGGAGCTTCGCCAATAATCTCCTGAACTACAGCCGCGGGCTGGGGCATTTCCGAGTTTGATTTTTGTTCGTGCGAAAATGACGTCGCGCGTCGCGCAACATCCACTAATTCATCCAGATCAAAAGGCTTAGGCAAATATTCAAACGCACCACCCTGATAAGCGGCTACCGCACTGTCTAAATCTGAATGAGCGGTGGTTATAATCACCGGAATATCTGGATGGCTAATATGAATCTGTTTAAGCATCTCCAGCCCATCAATACCCGGCATGCGTATGTCAGAAATAATAATTTCTGGCGAGGATAATCGTAATGCCGATAGCAATTGCTCTCCATCCTCGAAGCTACGGACTACCATTTCGTTTCTGCTCAATGCTTTTTCCATGACCCATCTTAAGGAGCGGTCATCTTCAGCAATCCAAACTTCTGCGTTACTGTTCATAAGCATCTCTGATCGGTAAATAAATTGAGAATGTGGTGTTACCAGGTTCAGATTCACACTCGATAGTGCCTTCGTGCCCGTTAATAGCGGTCTGAGCAATGGTTAAACCCAAGCCAGAGCCGCCAATACGCCCGCTAATCATCGGGAAGAAAATCTGCTCCTCTATATCTGCCAAAATACCTGGTCCATTATCAATAATATCAATTCGGCAGACCACTCTATGGCGCTTTCCAGCAATAGTAAAACTACGCTGAATGCGCGACTTGAATATTATCTCAGGCTCAGCGCCAGTGGACTCCAGCAGCGCTTGCATGGCATTTCGTGCCACATTTAAGACCGCCTGAATAAGTTGAGAGCGATCTCCACTTAAAAGTGGAATGCTGGGGTCATAATCTTTAGTTATTGTTAGAGACCCTTGAACTTCGGCCTGTAATAGGCTGGCAACATGCTCAGTCACCTCATGCACATTTATTGGTTCGTACTGCGGAATTTGGTTAGGCCCCAATAGTCGATCAACCAAATTGCGTAGACGGTCAGTTTCAGTAGCGATTATCTGACAAAATTCGCGAGGCTCATCACCGAATCCTCGCTCTATTATTTCCTGCTCAAGCAACTGGGCAGCACCACGAATACCGCCAAGTGGATTTTTTATCTCGTGCGCTAAACCGCGAATCAGGCTCTTTGAGGTGTCATGCACTGAAAGAAGAGCCTCTTCACGATTAATTTTAATGAACCTATCAATCGGCTGAATCTCCATCAAAAGTGCGTGCTTACCGAAGACCTCCATTGGGGTTGCAGTGTAATCGACCTGCGAGATATCCTTAAAAGTTAGCATACGCAGTTGCTCATGCCTTCGCGTGTGTGGATTCCCAGAAATTAGGGCTTCATCAAGTGTTTTTTTACAGCTCTCAGCATCATTAAAAAGACTACACATTTCGGACCCTAACAAACGAGAACTTCCCAACTGCAAGAGTGACTGTGCAGCAGAATTCACGTACGTTATCAATAACTGTTCATCAAGCAACAATACCGCTGCATTTAAATTATCTAACAGTAATCCATGAAGTTTTTCTGTATCCATAATCTCATCAAGGGTCGTTATAGAGTGTTGTGCGTCAGCACATCCGATATCTATTTATTAACCTGCAATAAGCAGGCCAAGTATTGGTGAACTTTAGCTACAAAAATACGCTTAAAGTCCCCTGTTGGGCTCAACAAGTAAAACGCGAATGGTGCAGCGCACCATTATAGTGCATGGCGCCGATTTTCGCACTACAAGCCGGTGAAACGTTGAACATATAAAAAGGATAGGGGAGCGGATCTTGGAAGTATGGTGCAGTTCTAGACCTCGCTAGGGACTATGAGACCAGACTTTGTGAAGGCACTAAAAACCCTGGAGACACAATTATCTCCAGGGTTAACTGACTTAGGCTAATGCTTCTTTGGTCGTTTTAATAATTGCCGCGGCCACTTTGTAAGGATCTGCGTTAGACGCTGTTCTACGATCTTCTAAGCGTCCTTTCCAACCGTCTTCAACAGTTCCAATCGGGATCCGAATTGATGAGCCGCGATCAGAAACGCCAAAGCTAAACTCATCGATTGACTGAGTTTCATGGAGTCCGGTCAAACGCTGGTCATTTTCTGCACCATAAACGCTGATGTGTCGCTCTATATTCTTGCCAAACTCTTCACAGATTTTGGTAAATACAGCCTCGTCACCCAAATCACGCATAGCACTGTTAGAGAAGTTAGCATGCATCCCAGAACCATTCCAATCCATAGCTCCAAACGGCTTAGGATGGTAATTGATGGCAAAGCCGTACTTTTCGCCAGTTCTCTCTAACAGATAACGAGATACCCAAATTTCGTCCCCGGCTAATTTAGCGCCCTTTGCAAAGCATTGAAATTCCCACTGCCCAGGTGCCACTTCCGCATTAATGCCTTCAAAATTGATGCCGGCTTCAAGACAAATATCCATATGTTCTTCAACACAGTCACGCCCAAAGGCATTGGATGCACCCACGGAGCAATAGTAAGGTCCTTGGGGGCTAGGATAACCGCCATGAGGAAACCCAGGGGGTAGCTTGGTATCAATATCCCACAAGAAGTACTCTTGCTCAAACCCAAACCAGAAATCATCATCATCATCATCGATCGTCGCGCGGCCGTTGCTTACATGAGGAGTACCGTCAGCATTCAGAACTTCAGTCATTACCAAATACGCATTATTGCGATCGGGGTCTGGGTAAATCGCAACGGGTTTAAGCAAACAATCTGAAGCATTTCCCTCTGCCTGCTCAGTAGAACTTCCGTCAAAAGACCATACAGGACACTCTTCAAGGGTCCCACCAAAGTTACTACGAACCTGAGTTTTGCTGCGTAGGCTCTGGGTCGGTGCATAACCATCTAGCCAAATATATTCTAACTTTGCTTTCATTTTTGATGAATCTCCATTTAGATTAGTTCTGTAATTTTGATCAATAGCTTCGAACGTTTTTTGTCTCGACACTTTTATTGAGGTAGTTCGAACCGTGCCACCTCAAAAGGTCAACCCGTGGTTTTCTTCATTACCGGTAAAATGTTTAGTAGCAAAAGGCCGATCATAGGATTTTTATATTTCACTACTCCGAAATGTGCAATTGCCGTGCCAAAGAAGCAATGTTATCCGCTGGACTCACCAAGGCTTAAGAATAAAGGCTTTTACGTTCTTGTATCAAATGAATTCGTTGAATATACACCATGCTTGATTCCGAAAAGCACCAATTAGGTGCGTAAAAATCTCATTAGCACCAAAATAGTGCTCACGAAGTGGTAACTGTAAAGTTTTACTAACAACGACCTACCCTGTGTAAATGCATTATATAAGCAATCCTGTAATTGTAAGGGCTAACAAATAGTTCCCTAAGATTGGATTGCCGAAGCTTCAAAGATCTGCAAATGGGAGGCTCAGCGCTCAACTCACATTTTAAGCTTTTAATCGGTTTTTATTGCTAAACTTAGCGCTGGAAACTACATCGGTAATGAGGGTATGGCAAACTCCAACACGAAATCTCGTCAGAATCATACTACATTGACCTCTATTCCAAAGCCGCATGACATTATTATTGACGTCCGACATCCTGCGGAAGTTGCCGAAATGCCGCTCAAATGCCATCCAAATAATGAAGTAAAATGCATTCCATTTTTTAGTTTGACTGAAAAATCGCTCAATTTAGACCCTCAGGCAAGTTATTTGATCTACTGCGAAAAAGGTGTTATGAGCAGATTACATGCAGCCATTTTACGTGACGGGGGGTTTCATAACGTAGGTATACTGGCCTATTCAGGCCATTAGCTAAAATTTTCTTCACCGATATCTGCCGCCAAAATTATCATCTATTGTGCGCTGACTGAAATGATCCATAGCAGTTTTTGAAATTTCCATTATAATCGCGACCTTTTGGGGCCCATGCGGTACATATCATGTCAATAAAGAACTTGCGTAACATAGCGATCATCGCTCACGTTGATCACGGAAAAACCACTCTGGTCGATAAGCTGTTGAGTCAGTCGGGAACTTTAGATCGGAAAGATGTTGGTTCAGAGCGACTGATGGATTCCAATGATCAAGAAAAAGAGCGTGGGATCACTATTCTTGCTAAAAACACAGCAATCAACTGGAATGATTACCGTATTAATATCGTAGATACCCCAGGTCACGCTGATTTTGGCGGCGAGGTTGAGCGTGTTTTGTCGATGGTCGACTCGGTATTACTCCTTGTGGATGCGGTTGATGGCCCCATGCCTCAGACAAGATTCGTGACTTCCAAAGCATTTGAGCAAGGCCTTCGTCCAATTGTTGTTATTAATAAAATTGACCGGCCTGGCGCGCGTCCAGACTGGGTAATGGATCAAGTTTTTGATCTGTTTGATAATCTTGGCGCAACCGATGAACAACTCGATTTTCCAGTAATTTTTACCTCAGCTATCAATGGTATTGCTGGACGAGATCACACAGACATGGCCGAAGACATGACGCCGCTGTACGAGATGATCGTAGCTGATGTACCCGCTCCTGATGTTGATGAGACTGGGCCCTTCCAAATGCAAATATCAGCCTTGGCTTATGACAGCTATGTTGGTGTTATTGGCGTGGGCAAAATAACACGAGGTACTCTTAAGCCGGGGCAGCAAGTAATCGTTAAGAGTGCTTGTGGCGAGCAACGCAAGGGTAAAGTACTCAATGTGAAGGGTTATTTAGGGCTTGAACAGATAGAAACCGACCTGGCCGAGGCAGGCGATATTGTTTGTATCAATGGCATTGACGGGCTAGGTATTTCAGACACTCTTTGTGATCCTGAGCATATCGAAGCATTGCCAGCTCTCAGCGTTGACGAGCCGACCGTTAGTATGACCTTTATTGTCAACGATTCGCCTTTTGCAGGTCTTGAGGGAAAATATGTCACCACGCGTAACATCAAGGATCGTCTTGCCCAAGAACTGATTCATAACGTAGCTCTGCGAGTAAAGGCCGGAGATACACCTGATAAGTTCGTTGTTTCAGGCCGTGGTGAGCTTCATTTGTCAGTGCTTATCGAAACTATGCGTCGTGAAGGCTTTGAAATGGGTGTTTCTCGCCCTGAGGTGGTCCAAAAGATAGTTGATGGCGCTGTGCATGAGCCGTTTGAGCATGTGGTAATTGATGTTGAGGACAAGCATCAAGGATCTGTAATGGAAGAACTCGGCATGCGTAAAGCGGAGTTAACCAATATGGAGCCAGACGGTAAAGGACGCGTGCGATTGGAGTTCTCAATGCCATCACGCGGGTTAATTGGTTTCCGAGGAGCATTCTTAACGCTCACATCCGGATCGGGCATTATGACCAGTATTTTTGATCGTTACGCACCTGCGAAAGAGGGCGAAAAGTTTTCGCGTAAAAATGGCGCACTGGTAAGTATGGTTAAAGGCAAAACTGCAGCCTTTGCGCTGTTTAATATCCAAGCACGAGGCCGACTGTTCTTAGGGCATGCGATCGACGTTTATGAAGGGGAAATTGTTGGCATACACTCACGATCCAATGATCTGGTAGTGAATCCTATTAAAGGCAAGCAGCTGACCAATGTGCGTGCATCAGGAACAGATGAAGCCCTGACACTAGTCCCCCCTATCAAGCACACATTAGAGCAAGCTCTTGAATTTATTGAAGACGATGAATTAGTCGAAGTGACTCCAAGTAGTATACGATTACGCAAGAAATTACTAACAGAAGTACAGAGAAAGCGTAATTCAAGGTAGTTTTAAACTTTAAATAATGAATAATTTTCATTCGGTGCTATAGTCTAGAGGTCCGTTAATAAGATCTATGCTGGTAGCACTGAATGAAGTTCAACACCTCCACTACGGTTCCCGATCAAGATTTTTTGCCCTTTGCCCTGTTTGTACAAGGTGCAATCGTGTGCTGTTTCGCATGCTTTTCCTACTACCGTCAAGAAATGCCATCAATGCTTTTTTACATGGGTCTTGGTACTGCAATAATTATTAGCTTCGTTATCTACAAAGTGTTCGAGTCACGATATCTTGCCAACGCGCTTCTCTTAGTAACACTGGTGATCGGATTTATTTACGCGATTTTGATTATCCTTGATCCGTCCTCATTGATTTGGTGCGTAACCGCACTTCCGATATTGATTGTCCTTTGCCATTACCCCAAAAATCTGTATCTCTTTGCCACTCTTTTTGGAGCAGCCGCACTAGTGCTCTTTCAAAAAGCATCAATTGACCACTCAGACACCCCCTCTGTATCGACCATACTGCAGTTCTTGTTTACGACTCTGGTGGTTGGAATAATTACCTTTAGTGCCAGTAAATTTAGAATTAAATCGCTAGCAAAGATTGAGGATCTTTCCTCCTTAGTGATCAAAATTAAAGCTGAAGATGTTCTTACAGGGTTGAAAACGAGACGTTATATTGAGTCATGTTTGCGCGATAGGTTTTTAATCACTGAAACGCTAACCAGCGCTTTCTCAGTGATAATCGCAGACCTAGATAATTTTAGGTCCATAAACGAACGATATGGCCATTCTGCCGGTGATAGTGTCTTAAGCTCAGTAAGTGCATTACTTAAAAAAACCCTTGGCGATGAGTGCGTGTTTGGCCGCTGGGACGGAAACGCCTTCATCATAATCATTCCTCATGATGATACCGAGGCAACGTTACTAATGGCTGAAGTGTTGCGTGAAAGAATTAGCCGCTTAAAGCTAAAAATACAAGGCGATACTCTGACGTTGTCATTTAGCCTAGGACTGGTTTCAAGTGCAAAATACCATGACCCAGATGATCTTCTTTTGCATGCTGAAAATAGTCTATATCAGGCTAAAAATACCGGCGGCAATAACGTTGTAATGGGCTAAACCTGCTGTATGTATTTAAAGCAGCCTTTGCAATGATCATTTACCAACCCCATGGCCTGCATGTAGGCATAGCAAATGGTACTTCCAAAAAATCGAAACCCACGCTTCTTCATTTCGCCACTTATGCGGTCTGAAACTATGGTGGTAGCTGGAACACTATCTTGGCTGGACCAATGATTAATAACCGGGCTATTACCAACAAAACCCCAAATATACTTACTAAAGCTGCCGTATTCGGCCTGGATTAGCTGATAGTGACGTGCATTAGAAATCGCACTTTCAATTTTTAGCCGGTTTCGAACAATCCCTTTATCCCGCATAAGTCGCTCTACATCTGCAGGACCAAACGCCGCAACCTTATCTACTTGGAAACCAACAAATGCACTCTGATAATGCTCTCGACGCTTTAATATTGTCAGCCAAGATAATCCGGCCTGAGCACCCTCTAAGATCAAAAATTCAAATAACTTAGTATCATCTCGACATGGGACACCCCATTCATGATCATGATATTCGCGATACAATGGGTCTCCGCCACACCAATCACACCTAAGTAACTCAACCATTATTAAATCCTTGATCACCTTAAACATTAAATCTTATGCTGTTAGAGTAGAGTCATGACTAATTTTTGTCTATATTGGCGGCATTCAACTAACATTAGACAATAACCCAAGAGCACTCAGCAAATGAAAAAAGCGTTCCCAGCGATACGTCCATACCATACACAAACGATCGCGGTCTCTCCACCTCACATACTCCATGTTGAGGAATCAGGAAACCCTGACGGCATTCCTGTTTTATTTGTGCATGGCGGCCCAGGCGGAGGGACTCGCTCTTCCGACCGTTGCTTCTTTGACCCCGACAAATATCGGATTATTCTATTTGATCAACGAGGTTCAGGCCAATCAACCCCTCACGCCTTACTAGATGATAATAATACTGACGCCTTAATTGCTGATATAGAGATAATACGCCATACACTGGGCATAGAGCGCTGGGTTATATTTGGCGGCTCTTGGGGGTCTACCTTGGGTCTTGTATATGCGCAGACGTACCCAGAATTAGTCTTGGGGTTAGTTCTGCGTGGTATTTTCTTATGCCGCGATGAGGATATTACTTGGTTCTATCAGAGTGGTGTTAAGCATATCTTTCCTGACTATTGGAAAGACTATGTGCAGGTTATTCCCGAAGCCGAACGCGGTGATCTACTAGGCGCCTTTTATCGAAGACTCACTGGCGATAACGAACTAGAGCGGATGGCCGCAGCCAAGGCATGGTCAATTTTGGAAGGTCGCTGTGCCACACTTCATCCTGATGAAGACTTTGTTGCGCATTTTGCCAACCCTCACTTAGCAACAGCAATGGCCAGAATTGAGGCTCACTATTTTATTAATAAGGCCTTTTTACAGCCCAACCAAATTATCAATAACGCGCATAAGTTAAAAGATATTCCAGCAACGATTGTTCACGGCCGCTATGACATGGTGTGCCCAGTGAATCAAGCATTTGCATTAAGCGACGCATGGCCCGAAGCAAGGTTAGAAATCATTCCTGATGCAGGACATTCCTCGAGTGAACCTGGAACCCTGGATGCTCTCATCAGAGCGACTGAGCGTCTAGCGCACCATTTAAGTAGCCAGGAGTAAGCCCGTGCTTGGTCTCGTTCAAAGAGTGTCTGCCGCTTCAGTGGCTGTCGATCAAGGTGTTATAGGTGAAATAAATCAAGGTATGCTTTTACTTCTAGGTGTGCAGAAAGCGGATGGTCCTTTAGAGGCCGATAGACTGTTAAAAAAGATTTTGAACTATCGTATATTTTCTGACGATGCTGGGAAAATGAATTTATCATTATCGGATGTCAGTGGTGGACTGCTGGTAGTACCCCAATTCACTTTGGCTGCAGACACTAAAAAAGGACTCAGACCGAGCTTCTCTTCCGCCGCACCGCCGGAGCTTGCAGAGCAGCTTTATGACTATTTCTTGTCACAAGCATGTAGCCATCATACCGCCGTCCAGAGCGGACGATTTGGTGCGCATATGCAAGTATCCCTGTGCAATGATGGCCCCGTCACATTTATGCTAGAGAGCTAAGGTTTTTGATCGCATTAATTAACTTGCCATGAAAGCCCTCAAAACCACCGTTACTCATAATAACAATATGTACACTGCTATGGGCTAGATCAACGGTTGCATCGATCAGTTTATCCAAATCACTAATGGTTCTCGAGGGAATTTTTATGGTACTAGATAGTCCTTTAATGTCCCAATCAGCCTCGCTATTTTGATACCACAACACTCGATCAGCGCTACCTACTGAGCTCGCTAAGGCCGCCTGCTGGACTCCCATCTTCATAGTTGCCGATCGAGGTTCAATGATGGCTAAAATAGGTGCATCGCCCACTTTGGCTCGCAGGCCCTCCAAGGTGGTTTTAATCGCTGTTGGGTGATGGGCAAAGTCATCGTATATGGTAATACCTTTACTGGCATAAACAACTTCCATGCGCCGTTTTACGCCTACAAAATCACTCAGCGCATCGCACGCTTGTGAAACACTGATACCGACCTGATATGCCGCTATAACTGCAGCCAAGCCATTGCTGACATTATGCATTCCCGTTTGATTCCAATCGACTTGCGACCGCTCTTTTTCCTGACCATTTCCATGGTAATGCACAATTTCAAATTGTGAACCATCACGTTGGATCAGCTTAAACTGCCACAGATCGCCTTCCTGGCTTCCAAACGAATATTTATTACTCCAGCAACCCTGCTTTATTACTTTATCAATATTGCTCTCAGCCGAGGGAATAATAATACTGCCGTTACTCGGCACGGTGCGCACCAAATGATGGAACTGGGTCTGTATCGCAGCTAAGTCGTCAAAGATATCAGCATGGTCGAATTCGAGATTATTAATAATGAGCGTGTTTGCAAAATAGTGAACAAACTTAGAACGTTTATCAAAAAACGCACTATCATATTCATCCGCTTCAACCACAAAATAGT
>DCBC01000173.1:2699-10420 GCA_002313335.1 Porticoccaceae bacterium UBA1117 | reverse complement strand
CCATGCGTACCAGATACCGCAAGGACATGTTTGTCCTTTAGTATATTTTCACCCAACCACTGGGGTCCTGAAATATACGGCAACCTATTATCAAGCATAAATTCCACACATCGATTCCCCCGCGACATGGCATTACCCACCACAATCAAATCTGGCGCAGGATTGAGCTGCTGAGGATCAAACCCTTCAATTAAATCAATGCCATTATCGCTGAGTTGCTCGCTCATAGGTGGGTATACATTCGCATCGCAGCCAGACACCTGATGACCATTTTGTTTGGCTAACAGTGCAAGGCTGCCCATGAATGTCCCGCAGATGCCGAGGATATGGATATGCATAAATTGGCCTTCTTAAAAATAATCTTGAGAACTGATGACCACTATAACTCAAATCATTTTGGTTTCCGCTTTCACCTTAGCTCTTGGACGACTAAAATGAGTAGATACAGTGGAATCTCTAAGAGCGCAATATCATGAAGAAGAAAAACGCATTTTATGCACAATCCGGGGGCGTAACTGCGGTTATAAACGCTTCTGCAGCAGGCGTTATTGAAGCAGCAAGAGAGCATAATGCAACCATCGGTAAGGTTTATGCAGGCCTAAATGGCATTGTCGGGGCTCTGCAGGAAGAACTTATTGATACTAGCAAAGAATCCGTAGCCAATATTGCTGCACTTAAACATACTCCTGGCGGCGCTTTTGGTTCTTGTCGCTATAAGATGAAAAACTATGAAGATAGCCCTTTAGAATATGAGCGGCTCATTTCGGTCTTTAAAGCACATGACATCGGCTACTTTTTTTATAATGGGGGAGGGGACTCCGCTGACACATGCCTTAAAGTGTCGCAAATTGCCGAAAAAATGGGCTATCCGATTCAAGCTATTCATATTCCAAAAACTATTGATAACGATTTGCCGCTGACTGATTGCAGCCCAGGCTTCGGGTCTGTTGCAAAATATGTTGCCACCTCAACTAGAGAGGCTAGCCTAGATATCGCCTCGATGTGCGCAACTTCAACCAAGGTTTTTATCTTAGAAGTCATGGGGCGACATGCCGGCTGGATTGCCGCGTCCGCAGGACTAGCCGCAGAGAAGGCTGGAGATGCGCCACATATAATTCTATTCCCGGAAATCCCATTCTCAAGAGAAGATTTCATTAGCAAAGTAGAGCAAATAATTAGCGATAAGGGCTACTGTGTCGTGGTTGCCTCAGAAGGTGCTCAATACAGTGACGGGGCACATATTTCAGGTTCGATCAATAGAGATGCATTCGGTCATCAGCAGCTCGGTGGGGTCGCGCCGACACTGGCCAGCATGATTAAGCAGTCTACTGGCTATAAGTACCATTGGGCGCTGGCTGATTATTTACAACGCTCTGCTCGCCACATTGCGTCTAAAACAGACGTTGACCAAGCCTATGCGGTTGGCTATAGAGCCGTTGAGTTAGCCGTTCAAGGTAAAAGCTCTATTATGGTCTCGATTGAACGAGATTCAGCCAAAGAGTACAACTGGTCCCTTGGTGAAGCACCCTTGGAGAAGGTTGCCAACATGGAGAAAAAAATGCCCCGATCGTTTATCACTAAAGATGGGTTTGGTATCACTCAAGAGGCTCGCGACTATCTACAACCTTTGATTGCTGGAGAAGATCACCCTCCTTATAAAAATGGACTGCCGGATTATGTTGTGCTGAAGAATATTATGGTGCCAAAGAGGCTCAATGATATCTTCGAACAGTAGCCTCGGCACCTATTGACTCAAGGCGTTAAATTACCTGATTCTGCGGCTTTCCATCAAGAAAAGCTTTAACGTTTCCGGCTACTTGGTCAATGAGACGTTGCCTGGATTCGCGCGCAATCCAAGCAACATGGGGGGTGACAATTAGATTGGGAATTTTCTCGTCCAGTAAAACATTTCCATCCACTGGCGGCTCTACGCTCAAAACATCGGTAGCAGCGCCGGCAATTATCCTGGATTGTAGCGCCTCTTTGAGCGCTTTTTCATCTACCAATGCTCCTCGAGCGGTATTTACTAAAATGGCTGATTTCTTCATCAGCGCCAGTTCCTCTGTGCCAATGAGTCCCGAAGTTTCCTTAGTGAGCGGACAATGAAGACTTACAATATCTGCTCTGGCCAGTAAGTCTTTAAAAGGTATTCGATTTGGCTGGGGAGAGTGCCTGCGGCCAGGAAGCGCTGCAAAAATAACCTGCATGCCAAACGCCTCTGCAATTTTGGCAACGCCCGAACCCAGCTCACCTGCGCCCACAATACCTAAAACCTTACCTTGCAGTTCGCGAACTGAGAAATCCATCACACAAAAGAAATCACTTTCTTCCCAGCTACCATCCATTGCAGCTTTTCGGTAACCATCTAGGTTTGTAGTCAGTGCTAAGATAAGTGACCAAACATGCTGGACTACGGAGCCAGTGCCGTAACCTACAGCGTTGCTTATCACTATATTTTTCTCGCGCGCTGCATTAAGGTCGATGATGTTGGTGCCCGTCGCAAAAATCGAAATCAGCTTCAATTGTGATGCGCTTTTGATTTGTGGAGCCAATATAGGTGCTTTGTTAATCAGCACGATATCTGCAGTGGTAATCCTCTCTGCGACCTGCGATGGCAAACAATTTGGATAAACCGTCCATTTCACCGGCAGCTCATAAAGCTTGGTCAGATCAAGATCTGCTGGACCAACACTATCAAAATCTAGGATTACACCCTCCATCATCGACAATTACCCAATTATTACAACATGATTAATACCAAAATTTGACTGTTTGTAATCCAGCAAATCGCGTAACTATTTTTTCGGTGGAGCCAGCATTAGCTTTGAGGTCGCTTGCACATACGCTAAATATTCTGCATCTGAACCCCACTTCTTTTTTGCTGCACGATCTAGCAAGGGTATTCCACTTATGCGAGTGAGCAACAAAAACACAAAAATTGGTGAGACTAGCGTTGCTAGTTGCCAACCAGACAAAACCGGAAAAGCAAGGAGCGCCAAACCAAACCATAATGTGATTTCTCCAAAATAGTTAGGGTGCTGAGACCAAGACCAAATACCCGAGGTAATAAAGCGTCCCTGGTTAGCAGGATCTTTCCTAAACTCCGTTTTCTGTCTATCAGCGACAACTTCTACCACGAAGCCAAACACCCACAACGCGATACCCACATATCCCAAGATGCCTATCTCAACTGTTGTATTAGAGGTTAGCGCAGCGAGTCCAGCGGCCATAGTCACTAATACCCAAAGTCCACCGATAGTCCAAGTCATCAAAAACCATGCAAACTTAGTTTTCATCACCACAAACCGTGAGTCTTGGCCGTCTTTTTTGATTCGCCAAAACAAGAAGCTCCCTAACCGACCGGCCCATATGACAATCATGGCGCAAATAATCAAATCTCTGATGTCTAATGAAGGGTTGAGAACCACCGCAACAATCACGGTGGTGATATAGGAAAGCGATCCGGTTAAATCAAAGTAATGCTCAGTTTGAAACGCATAAGAAGGCATGAACACAGCCCAATGCAAAATAAAACCAATGGCTCCACATATCAAAAAGAGCGGTAGACCACTTATCATGACACTACCCTGACTACCCGCTAGCAAAATTAAGCTGGCAATAATCAGCGATATTATAATACCTATGATACTTTTGGATTGACTCAAAACTACACCTCCTGTGTTTTATTTTTATAGTGTGTCACAAAATAGTGTCGCGCTACCGGAAAACTTAGTAGGCGAATAAACCGTCTGACCAGTCGTTAACTATAAAGTGTTAGTCGATCTTACGTAAGCTAAACGCTAAATAGATGAAAAGTTGGGTAAAACTTTCAATAAGATGCCTTTCTAGTCAGTACCTAAGTATAAATTCAGTCTACAACACCGCATAATAGGCCTCTAGTATTTCTCCGATAAGGTCAACTCAAATCATGCAATTTTGGTTATTTAAACTCTACGAGAAAATTGTTTTACAACACCCTTGGTGCGCTATTGTTTCAGTGTTTGTCCTCACTATTGCTATGGCTGCAGGGTTACCCAATTTTAAACTCGATGCATCAGCAGACTCATTAACACTTGAGCGAGATGATGATTTAAATTTCTCCAGAGAAGTTGTCAAACGCTACGGAAGTGACAACTTTTTGATTGTTACTTTTTCACCGATTAAAGGTGACTTGTTCGATAAGAGTAATCTAGATACGCTTCAATCTTTACGTAGTGACCTTACTCAGATTAAAGGTATTGAAAATGTGCTATCGATGTTGGATGTGCCACTGTTGTACAGCCCCAAAATTGACATCACTGACCTTACCGGCGAGCTCACTACTTTGCTGTCAAAGGGGGTTGATAAACAGTTAGCCAAAGAAGAGTTTTTGAACAGTCCGATTTATAAAGACGTCATCCTGAGCGCTGATGGCAAAACTACCGGCATGATGGCTACTTTGGCAGTGGATGAAACCTATCTTAGATTAGTCACTGAGCGTGATGATTTACGCTTGCTCAGAGATACAGTAGGTCTCAGTCCGCAACAAGACCAACAACTACAATCAGTCAGTCTAGAATTTTTGAATTATCGTACTGCGAAAGCTGAAATAGATCATCAACGGGTTGCAGACATTCGCAGTCTCATTGAAACCTATCGAAATCGGGCAACCATTTATCTGGGCGGCCCTGATATGATCACTGCAGACATGATCGATTTTATTCGAAGTGATTTGACCGTGTTTGGTGCCGGCATTTTGCTGTTTATAATTATTACTCTGACCTTAATCTTTCGTCAGATCCGTTTTGTCGTATTACCTCTGGTAACTTGCGTTCTTTGTCTTGTGACGATTCTTGGTTTTTTAAGCTGGGTTGATTGGCGATTAACTGTTATATCGTCTAATTTTGTGTTGTTGCTGCTCATTATCACGCTGGCATTGACCATCCATTTGATCGTGCGCTATCGAGAGTTGCTGTCTGCCAATCCAGACAAAGATCAGTATCAGCTGGTCAGCGAGACGGTAAGATCAATGGCAAAACCATGCTTCTATACCGTACTCACTACTATTGTCGCTTTCACCTCTTTAGTAGTGAGCAACATTAGACCCGTGATAGACTTTGGTTGGATGATGACCATCGGCATCGCACTGGCTTTAGTGATTGCCTTTATAATTATACCTGCCGGCATGCTATTGCTCGGCAAGGGGCCTATCTCCGCCGTGCAAGATAATTCCTCGGCCATTACTTCGAAATTCGCCTGGTTTACTGAGCATTATGGTACTGCAGTGCTCCTTATTGCAGTTGGATTGGCAGCGCTATCGGCCTACGGTATCAACAAGCTCGAGGTGGAAAATCGTTTTATTGACTATTTTAGATCGGACACCGAAATCTATCAGGGTATGCAGATTATCGATACCGCTTTGGGCGGAACAACCCCGCTAGATATTATTATCCAAGCTCCTACGTTTGAAGAAACAATTCTGGTTGATCTACCCGGCGAACAGAACGCCGACGATGACTATGGCATTGAAGAAGACGATGATTATGGGTTTGAGGACGAGTATGGCGATATAGATACTGAATCAACCTCTGAAAATAATGCCTCAGGTTTGATAGACACCTACTGGTTTTCTTCTGCGGGATTGGCTGACCTGCAAAAACTACAAACCTTCATTGAGTCCCAACCCGAGGTTGGTAAGGTAAATTCACTGGTACAACTCTACGCGGTAGCAAGAGACCTTAGCAATCGTGAGCTCAATGATCTTGAAATTGCAATTATGCGGCAAAGTCTTAGTGATGATATTTATCAGCAATTAGTGGCTCCCTACCTTTTAGAAGATATTGATGAGGCGCGCATTCAGTTACGGGCAATGGAAACCGGCGGTCAACTACGTCGTGCAGAATTGCTAGAGAAAATCAGAAATTATGCAGTTGATGAAGTCGGCATAGCTCCAGATGACATCCGTTTCACCGGCATCTTAGTCCTCTATAACAACATGCTGCAGAGCTTATATAAATCTCAAATACTAACGCTAGGTGCAGTTTTTATCGGTATCATGTTGATGTTTTTACTGCTTTTCCGTTCGATTAAGATTTCAATAATTGCTATCTTGCCCAACTTTTTAGCTGCGGGAATTGTGCTGGGTGGCATGGGTATTATGCGCATCCCGCTAGATATGATGACCATTACAATCGCCGCCATTACCGTGGGTATTGGTGTCGACCATGCCATACATTATTTGACTCGGTTTATTCGTGAATTCTCTATCGATGGTAACTACGTGGCATCCATGCACCGCGCCCACGCTAGTATCGGACAAGCATTATTTTATACCGCAATCACGATTATTGTCGGCTTCTCAATTTTAGCCCTATCCAACTTTATCCCATCAGTCTATTTCGGTCTATTGACCGGGCTAGCAATGTTGGCTGCCTTACTTGGTTCGATGACCCTGCTGCCAAAACTAATACTAATGACCAAACCCTTTGGCGCTGATAGTACTGCGCAAAACTCAACCCAGAGTAAATAAGATATTCTATGCCCCTAATTACCTTACAAGATGTATTCCTAAGTTATGGTCAGCCGCCTCTCATTGATCATATCAATCTCGTTATTGAACGGGGCGAGCGTGTTTGCCTCATTGGTAGAAATGGTGCGGGGAAGTCGACTTTACTGAAAATTTTAACGGGTCAAATTGTTGCTGATGAAGGGCTCATAAAGCGTGCCAGTGGCGTCAAAGTAGCTCAATTGGAGCAGTCTGTACCCCATGATACTAAAGGTAATGTCTTTGATGTTATTGCTGATGGGCTAGGCGCAGAAGGTAAATTAATTCAGCAATTTCATCATCTCACGCAGCAATTAAGCCATGATTTAAGCCCGAAGATATTTAATGAACTCGAAAAATGTCAGGCTGAAATAGAACGTATTGATGGCTGGGATATCAATCAACGTGTTGAATCTATTATTACTAAAATGGATCTTGATCCCGATGTGGATATTGCCAGTTTGTCCGGAGGCTATAAGCGTCGTGTTCTTTTGGCCCGCGCTTTAGTGGCTGATCCAGATCTGTTGCTTCTTGATGAACCAACTAACCATCTGGATATTGAAGCGATTCAATGGGTAGAGCAATTTTTACTTAAATGGGAAGGGTCTTTGCTCTTTATAAGTCACGATCGTCGGTTTATGGATAACTTAGCTAACCGGTTTGTTGAAATTGACCGTGGTAAATTAGCTGAATTTAACTGTGATTACACGACCTATTTAACGAGAAAAGAAGAAAATTTAGAAATCGAAGATCGGCAAAATGCGCTGTTTGATAAACGCCTATCACAAGAAGAAATATGGATTCGCCAGGGCATCAAGGCACGTCGCACGCGCAATGAAGG
This sequence comes from Porticoccaceae bacterium UBA1117, assembly GCA_002313335.1. GTDB lineage: Bacteria > Pseudomonadota > Gammaproteobacteria > Pseudomonadales > Porticoccaceae > HTCC2207. The sequence continues at coordinate 3,056 of DCBC01000173.1, read as the reverse complement.
ACGGGTCAGATCGCTGGAGGCTATGCGCAACGAATATGCCGATCGGCGTAAACGTCTGGGTACCGCCAAAATGGATATTCAACAAGCTGATAAGTCAGGCAAGATAGTCGCTGAAGCAACCAACATTTCCTTTTCATTTGATCAGGATAAGGTAGTTAATAACTTTTCTACGCTTATTCAGCGCGGTGATAAAGTCGGCTTTATAGGTCGTAATGGTGTAGGGAAGACGACGCTTATCAAATTATTGTTAGGTCAATTAGTCCCTCAAGAAGGCACTATTAAGATTGGAACCAATCTCAATGTTGCGTACTTCGATCAATATCGCTCCGCGCTAGATGAGGAAAAAACAGTTCAAGA
>DCBC01000173.1:798-2307 GCA_002313335.1 Porticoccaceae bacterium UBA1117 | reverse complement strand
TATTTACAAGATTTTTTGTTTGCTCCAGACAGATGCCGGCAACCTGTGAAAGCATTATCTGGTGGAGAGCGAAACCGTTTGCTGTTAGCAAAATTATTCACCGCTCCTTCCAACATACTGGTACTAGATGAACCAACTAATGATTTGGACATTGACACCTTAGATCTACTCGAAGAGTTACTGATTGATTATAAAGGGACCGTTATTTTAGTAAGTCATGATCGCGCATTTCTTAATAATGTAGTCACCAGTACGCTTGTTTTTGAGGGTGATGGGGTTATTAATCAATATGTAGGTGGCTATGATGACTGGTTGCGTCAACGTGAGACACTACCTCAATCTACAGCCGCTGTTACTAATAATGTTAAGACAAAAGCTGCGTCCTCGGCGGCTAAGCTGTCCTACAAAGATCAACGGGAGCTCACTGAGCTCCCGCAAAAAATTGAGTCATTGGAGACTAATATTAAGGATATTTCCTTAAAGATGAGTGCTCCCGAATTTTATCAATCTGATCGCATCCTAATCGAAAAGACTGAGCAGCAACTTGCGGCCTATCAAGCAGAATTGAGTGACTACTATCAACGCTGGGAGTTACTTGAACAGTAAATTATCAATATCGATTAGACATTTTAACTAAAATAGAGTAAATAATTTACTGCATAATAATGGCAGAAAATAAAAAAAAGCATTAAAATCAGTTACTAAAGAACGCTTTTTAAAGGTATGTAATGAACGTCAAACGAAAGCCACTAGTACTTGTGATTCTGGACGGATGTGGTCACAGCGGTGATAAACAATATAACGCCGTGGCCAATGCCAACAGGCCCATCTGGGAAAATCTTTGGCAAGATGGGCATCCCAGCACTTTTATTGATACCTCAGGCTTAGCGGTAGGCTTACCTGATGGTCAGATGGGAAATTCAGAAGTAGGCCATATTACAATCGGCGCGGGTCGGGTCATCTATCAAAATTTTACTCGTATCAACAAGGCCTTGGAAGACGGTGACTTTGACAATAACGCTGCATACTGTGCGGCAATTGATGAAACCGTGGCCAATAATAAAGCGGTGCATATACTGGGTCTCCTCTCTAAGGGAGGAGTACATGGCCATGAAGATCATATTAATTCGATGATTGAGTTAGCCGTCAGCCGCGGTTCAAAGCAAGTCTATCTTCATGCCTTCCTTGATGGCCGAGACTGCCCGCCTCGCAGTGCAACAGCGTCTCTAGAAAAAACGCAACGGCTATGCAAAGCGTCTGGCGTTGCCAAAATAGCCTCTGTGATTGGTCGCTTTTATTCCATGGACCGCGATAATCGCTGGGAACGCACCAGCCAAGCCTATCGCTTGATTACTGAAGGTATTGCTGATTATTGCGCGCAAAGCCCAATGGACGCACTTAATGCCGCCTATGCTCGCGGGGAAAATGACGAGTTTGTGAGCGCAACCAGTATTTGTGAAGAGGGCGCCACACAAGCAATTCTTGATGATGGCGATGCCGTCATATTTA
>DCBC01000173.1:0-653 GCA_002313335.1 Porticoccaceae bacterium UBA1117 | reverse complement strand
GCCTATCGCTTGATTACTGAAGGTGTTGCTGATTATTGCGCGAATAGTCCAATGGACGCACTTAATGCAGCCTATGCTCGCGGGGAAAATGACGAGTTTGTGAGCGCAACCAGTATTTGTGAAGAGGGCGCCACACAAGCAACTCTTAATGATGGCGATGCCGTCATATTTATGAATTTTCGTCCGGATCGCGCACGACAAATTAGTCATGCCATTGTTGATAGCGCCTTTACAGGCTTTGACCGTCCGGTAGTGCGTACGCCCAGTCATTTCGTTATGACCACAGAATATGAGGCTAACTTAGCTTGCCCGTGCGCTTTCCCACCAATACCTATAATCAATTCTTTAGGGGAATTTTTATCTCAGCAGCAAAAACGACAATTACGTATTGCAGAAACTGAGAAATATGCGCATGTGACTTTCTTTTTGAGTGGTGGCCGTGAAGAAACCTATGAAGGGGAGGAGCGTGTGCTACTACCCTCACCCAAGGTGGCAACGTATGATTTACAGCCGGAAATGAGTGCGCCACAGGTAACCGAGCGTCTAATACAAGCGATTGAGTTTGGGCACTTCGACGTCATCATTTGTAACTATGCTAATTGCGATATGGTTGGTCATACCGGTGATTATGACGCCGCCATACAATCTGTTGA
>DCBC01000105.1:1602-2920 GCA_002313335.1 Porticoccaceae bacterium UBA1117 | reverse complement strand
AACTGGGCATACTGAGGTTGTTCAGGTGATCTTTGATTCTAACTTGACTAGTTTTGGTGCTCTTCTTAAGGTGTTTTGGGAGTCTCATGATCCGACTCAGGGTATGCGACAGGGTAACGATCGCGGCTCTCAGTATCGCTCGGCTATTTATTGCAGTAGTCAGGAACACTTGGATAAGGCTGAAGCATCGGCGCTCGATGTTCAGGAAAAGCTGACGATTATGGGCTTGGGCTCGGTTACCACGGAGATCCAGCTTTGCCCTAGTTTTTACTACGCTGAAGATTACCACCAACAATATCTCGCCAAAAACCCTATGGGTTACTGTGGTCTCAGAGGAACAGGCATTAGCTGCTGAGGGGTAACTTAAGGTTTAGTCCGCTAATAGGCCCAAATTACCGGCTATTAATGCGAATCCGTTCTGATTTTGGATCCGCACGAGGGATCGCAGCCAGTAGGTCCTTTGTATACGCCTGTTGCGGGCTTCCCCAGAGGGCCTCCGTGTCTCCCTGCTCGATGATCACCCCTTTGTTCATAACAACTACACGGTCAGAGATATAACGCACTACGGACAGATCGTGGGAGATAAACATCATGGTCAGATTATGTCGTTCTACCAATTCTAGAATTAAGTCCAGAATTTGCGCTTGAATTGTCACATCTAGCGCAGACACGGGCTCATCAGCAATAATAAACTCAGGTTTGGTGGCGATGGCGCGTCCAATTGCGATACGTTGGCGTTGACCTCCGGAAAACTCGTGGGGATATTTACGTAGCTGACTCTGAGCGAGGCCGACGTCATCCATTAGCTGGCGTACTTGGGCGGCAATATCGTTTTTGTTGGCTAGTCCATGATAGAGAAGGGGTTCAGATAGCGTCTCAAAGACTGTCATCCTAGGATTAAGTGATGCATATGGGTCTTGGAAGATCATCTGCATCTTCCGTCTCCAAGGAACTAATTGATTGGGGGTTAGACCTGTAAGCGTCTCACCAGCAAATTTTACTGACCCCTCGGTAGTCGGAGCTAATTGTAGAATTGATCGTCCTAATGTCGATTTTCCTGAGCCTGACTCTCCCACTAGACCAAGAATTTCGCCACGCGCTATCGTTAAGCTAATACCATCGACAGCCTTGATAAAGCGTGTATCTTCGGCTTTGCTCTTATTTAGTTGGTTTTTGAAATACGTCTTTAACTCAGTAACTTCAATGAGAGGATCGTCAACCTTAGCGCGGTTTGGTAGTATTTTTGGACCGTCCGGAATCGCAGATAAGAGCTTCTTAGTATAGTCATTTTGCGTGTCATAAAAAATGCTGTCAGTAT
>DCBC01000105.1:0-1274 GCA_002313335.1 Porticoccaceae bacterium UBA1117 | reverse complement strand
CCGGCTTCGCGAACCGTGCCATTGCACATTACTAGTACTTTGTCAGCGATACCGGCGACGACGCCGAGGTCATGACTGATAAAAATGACGGCGACATTACGTGTGTCCTGTAACTTTTTGATAAGCTCAAGTATCTGAGCTTGAATCGTAACATCCAGAGCCGTCGTAGGTTCGTCACAAATCAATAGTTTTGGCTCGGTGATCAGTGCCATCGCGATCATTACCCGTTGCCTCATACCGCCAGAAAACTCATGAGGGTAACAGTCAAACCTCGTATCAGGATCGATGATGCCCACTTCATCAAGCAATGAGACAGCTACTATTTTGGCGTCTGCCCGGGTTTGTATTTTGTTTTTGTCAGGATGATAAATTAAGGGTTCGATTAGCTGTTCGCCAATGGTCAAAAAAGGATTTAACGACGTCATTGGATCTTGGAAAATAACAGCAATATCGTTGCAACGATGATGCCTCATTTCGGCAGGTGTGCAGGTTAGTAGATCTTTTCCGTTAAACAGCGCAGTGCCACCCTCAATCTTAGCAGGTGGCTTTGGTAGGAGATCTAGTAGGCTATAACATGTAACTGATTTACCAGATCCCGATTCTCCCACAATTGCTAAGGTCTCGCCGCTATCTACTGAAAAGGACACATCATCAACAGCTTTGACGACACCATTGCGTGTGTGAAAGTATACTTTTAACCCGCTTACCTCGAGAATTGCCATTTTATAAGTCCTGTTTTAATCCTTAGAGGTTCTAGGATCTAGAGCATCACGTAGGCCATCGCCTAAAAAGTTGAGTGCAAATAGAGTTAAGGATAGCGCGATCCCTGGAAAAATAAGCAACCAAGGGAATTCTTCCATGGTTTCAACACCATAGTTAATGAGTAACCCCCACGAACTCTCTGGTGGCTGTATGCCTAAACCAAGAAAGCTTAAAAACGCTTCTAGTAGCATTACGCTGGGAATGGTCAGTGTTGTATACACGATAACAGGACCAAGCGTATTTGGGATTAGATGGCGTCTAATGATGGTCCATTGTGACAAACCTAAGGAATGTGCCGCTTCAACAAATTCTTGGTTTCTAAGAGACATGACCTGACTGCGCACGATTCTGGCCATGGTCAACCATTCGACGGCGCCAATGGCGAGGAACAGTAGAAGAATATTGCGTCCAAATACGACCATTAGCAGTATGATAAAAATCATGAAAGGTAGCGCATAAAGAACATCCACAATGCGCATCATTATTGCATCTAAACGACCACCGTAAAAACC
>DCBC01000051.1:5731-8290 GCA_002313335.1 Porticoccaceae bacterium UBA1117 | reverse complement strand
AAAACGCGGATACTGCAACGTCTATGTTAATCAGCTCAGGGCCGACTATTCTGGTAAAATAGTGGCCTAAACGATGGTCGGGGGCATATGCTAATCTGATAGGTGCATGTTAGCCAAACGTTGCTTAGCCTGTTATTTAGACCGCGACTAAATATTCAAGGATTAGTTATGTAAAAAATATTTTTTATTCTATTAATACTGTCTTCACCTTCAATGGCACAGCTTTCAGATGCCAGATTGATTGGCGGTTGGGAGTTATTTTCAATTGAATCTAAATCGTCATCAAGCGAATGCTCTGCCGGCTATTTTCTGAGTGTAGCCAAGCTTGTCGGTATGATTATGTATGATTCGTATGGCAACATGGCAGTACAATTTAGTCTAAACCTAAGAACGGATTATACTTTGGTTAAAAATCCTGTTGAAGTTCTTAATGGGTATGTTGCTTATTACGCTAATTACGAGGTCAATGGTAACCGCTGCTCTGCATGCATAATCCAAAAGACCACTCGAACCCTGAGTTTTCTAAAACCTCGGTATTACGTTACTTCAAGTTTCAAGATGATAATTTGACGCTTACTGTGGCTCCAGAGAAAAATTCTCATCTCGATTAGGCCCGTGCAGTATCGAATCGGGTTTACCCATACCTAGAAGAGTCTATTAACTAAAAGTGGACGAGAGCACAAATACGTCCGCCCGCTTTGGCGTTAGAAGGTTTTGAGAAATATGCATAAAATATTTAAATTATTTGTTATTTTTTTGTGCATTGTCCTGCTTTTCCTCTGGCTTTGGTTTCGCTATTTACCGAGCAATTCTGTAAAAACATCTGCATTTTCTTCAATTGACCATGCGAACATGTCCGCAATACAGGCAACTTGGATATCTTTTAGTTCCACTAGTTTTAAAAACTCCTCAGAGATTGTCCTATAATTGGGAAAATGTTTTAAATCACCTTCAGAGCTTTCTATTCCTTTTCTTATCTCATGTTTCATATCAACGGAAAGAAGTTGTATCCATTTTTCGACGGGCGAGTTATAGACCCACAGTATTTCTAATTTGTATGCGGGAGTGCCGAACCATCGATTCTCTAGGGTGGTATATTCTGCCCTATGCATACACAGGCCATTTTTTTTATTTGCTTTCCAAAGTCCATTAACAAGATCGTCGTAAGCTGATGCTTTAAAGACTGCGTTATTAGGCAAATTTTGTTCTGATTGAATTCCGAACAAAGGTGCAATATCGGCATCTATTATTATTTCACTTCCTTTCTTAGATATAGGTGTGGAGGAGTTTACAAAAACAACAATTTTTTCAACCCTCCGCTGCAACATGGCCATTAGCCCGTTATTGTCTAAAGCTCCTCCGTCTCCAAAATAGTGTTTTTGAGACATCTGCTGGGATTCGCCACTGTCTGTGACAGCCCAATAATCCATTTGTGGTACAAATTTTTCTAGTCTAGTCTTAGATAGGGCGCTATCAGCAACAAAATATGCGAATGCAGAGCTACTTATGCCACTTGCATGCCAGATAGAAAAAGGTTCTTTTGGTATAGGCATTTTAAGGTTGTCACTAGCAGGTTGGTTAGGACCACTACTTCCAAATGCATAAGAACTAAGGAAACCGCCGCCGGTATTTATTGAGTCAACGTTTTCCAATTCTTGGTTCTCATGCAATCTAAGGGCCCAAGGATTACCTGTATAGAGAGGAGTGAATTGAATAAGAACTCTATTAACCTTTTGGTGATCATTAAATAGCTCTTTGTTAGCTGGCCAAATAATAATGCCATTGACAATTAGATAAGGCCGATCTGGTCTAGCTATATCAAACATGCAAGATTCCCAGTTGGGTTGCAATTGTTGGTTTGCTTTCAAAACTGAATCTACAGATTGGGTATTCAAGCTAAAGTAGTTTGGTTGATCTAGACCAAATGGCTTGAAATAAACATCTCTCACTGCATAAATCCATGCCATGTCTGTATTGTGATGTATGGCGTGGTGAGTAAACACCTCTAAAAAGTCAGTGGTGGCTGGTTTTGCAAGGTTGTGTTCTTTTAGGCTATTCGCCCATTCCTCTTTGCCCCAATTTTTGCGTTCAACAGAATTTGGACTTTCTCCAAGAAGATCAGAGTCATCTGTAGCCTCGTTTTTGTAATAGGTATAAATGGCTGCCGCCCAGCTGCCGCCTGAAACACTTGAGATGTATCTCGTCCCTGCTAACAGACCTAGTTTGTGGAGTGCCCTCAGCTGCCCCATTGTCGCGGCCATGGAACGCGTGCCGCCCCCTGAAAAACATATGCCACAGTTGGTTGTTCTACTTAATAGCTCAGGTGTCCTCTCTGGGAAGACAAAATCTCTGTGCTCGCTGGGAGTGATATCTGCTTTTATTTGAGTGTTACTCATTTTGATCCTTTAGATATGTTGTTTGCCCCAGCTAATTTAAGCCCACAGAACATCTTATCTTCCAGATTCTGTAGTGAAGTTAAATTAAATACTAGACATAAGAGTGAACTGCGTCACAAATTTGAAAGATAAATATTACTTTTATGAAAAAATATGTCATTTT
>DCBC01000051.1:0-5345 GCA_002313335.1 Porticoccaceae bacterium UBA1117 | reverse complement strand
AAGGGCCGATTACCTTTCAGTCTGCTAAGGCTCGTTTTAAATATTATGGATGATATGTTCAGCGTCTCTCAAGCTTGGCTTTTAAACAACGAAGGCTTGTTATCTAGCATGGCGGCCATGCTAGCGGTTTTGACTGGTCTTATGTTTTGGTTTAGCCGCATATTTGATCGGTTTCGAGAGTCCATGGCTCACCGTTTTGGGAATACGATAGGCGGTAAAAATGTCGACAAAGCCTCTCAGTCAATAGTGATGAAGGCATCGAATGAAGTAGCGAAGAACAAACAAATTATTGCAGTGCTACCCTTTCGCACATTAACAAATATCGGTGATGAAGATTATCTTGCGACAGGAATTGCTGAGGACATTATCACAAGCATGTCTTACAGTCGGTTGTTTCCCGTCATATCTTCGGCAACGTCTTTCTCATACAAAAACAGTAAAGATGTTTTTGGTGATATCAATCGAGACCTCAATGCTAAATATGTTGTGACTGGTTCTATTGGACATGGGTTAAATCTACTTAATTTAACTGTCGAGTTAGCCGACTGTGAAAGTCAGACACAATTGTGGTCTGAAAAATTTTCGTCCAAGGCAACCGATCTTTTTAATCTCCAAGAGCAAGTGTCTGAAAAGATAATCGGCAAGCTAAGCCCGGCTATACGATCTGCTAAAATGGGGCATGCTCGACGAGCAGCACCTAATAGTTCCGATGCATGGGATCGTGTATTGCGTGGTCTTTGGCTGCAGAGCCAAAGTACCAGTGAAACCAATTTGGAGGCTATCAAAGAGTTCCAGAGAGCAACTGAAATCGATGTTGAATTCGGCTACTCTTATGCACTTTTGGCCTATGCGTACCATCTTAGAAGCTACATGGGTTGGTCAACCAATTTTACTCATGATTTAGAAGCAGCCGATAAGTATGCATTAAAAGCCATTAGCTTGGATTCAGAAGTTGCAGAATCGTATTTGGTTTTGGCACTGAATGGCTTGTTTATGCGAAAATTTGAGATGGCCGAAAAAATGGCTATCACAGCGATAGAATTGAATCCTTACAATGGCCTTTGTTGGTTGGCAATTGGTTTGGTGGCTCTTTATCGAGGTCGTTATCAGGAAGCGATAGATCATTTTTCACATGTGGAGCGTTTGAATCCTCGAGATCCACTTCAATGGTTATTCCACATTGCTTTCAGTCTTGCTCATTTCTTTAAAGGCGACATTGAGTCATCACTCACTCATTCACAGCTTGCGCAGATTCAGCCTTTAGGAAAGGTGGGCGGCGAAGTTTTGAATCTTGCGTGTTTATCTGCTTTAGATAGACATCAAGAAGCGCAGTTATTTTTGACAAAAAATCCACCCGCTAAAGGTGTATGGGATTTTGTATTAAGTAGATTGCCATTCGAAAACACTGAAAAGACTGGAGTGTTATATGCGTATATTAATGAAATTGACTCTCAAATTTTAAGCCGATCAGATGAATTACCTTGAAGTATAGCGGTTTAATTTTAATCAACTAAATGGAAGTAGTAAGATGGCTATAAAGAAAAAAATTGCGGTCTTAGGAGGAGGTATTGGTGGATTATCTAGCGCATTTAAACTGACCGAACTTGATCCTTTGAACGAAAAGTTTGAGATTACGGTTTATCAGATGGGCTGGCGTCTTGGAGGAAAATGCGCCTCTAGTCGAAATCCGAGTGAAAATTATCGAATTGAAGAACACGGTATTCATCTGTTTGGAGGGTTTTATTACAACACTTTTGACATCATGAAAAAGGCCTACGATCAACTAAACAGACCAGATTCCGATCCTTTGTCGTCTATTGATAAGGCATTTAAACCCAGTAATTTTGCTGCCATGTGGGAAACCTATGGGCAGCAAATGTTTGAGTGGGATATTGATTCAAAACTAACGGGGGAGGCCGCACCCTGGGAAACCCAGAAAGATTTGTCCACTGGAAGTTTATTGTCAGGCGCACTGAGCAATATTATAAAACAAATCTGTGGAAGCGCAGATGATATAGGTGGGCCACTGCACTCTATTTTTCATAATAAAAGTTTAGAGACATTAGCGGAGTCAGCGGGTTTAGGATCTGTGTTTCACTATCATCTTGGTGTATTAAAAGCAGACCTGTTAGATGAGTTTGCGAGTCTCGATTTAAAAGACAGTGGTTTAGAAAAGGCATTAGTTAAGTTACAAGCGTTTAGGGAGTTGATCGATCCAGCCATTGGGTATCATCCAACTAATTTAAGGCATCTGTTCTTTAAGCTAGACTTTATGATTACCCTGTTTTCAGGATATATAAAGGACAAAGTTGCTGTTAAAGGATTTGATTCTTTAGATGAAAAAGATTGGATCCATTGGTTGAGTGACCATGGTTTAAGCAGCACTACTCTCGCATCGCCTTTACCAGTTACTAGCCCTAATATTTTATTTGGTTTTCGAGATGGGGACACTAGTAAAATGCCAGAATTTGCAGCCGGTGCGATGTTGCATTGGACGCTATTAATGCTCAATTATACCCATAGCCAATTCTACTTTTTCAGAGCGGGTACCGGCGAAACAATTATTCAACCTCTGTATGAAGTACTAAAGCAACGTGGAGTTAAGTTTGAGTTTTTTCATAAAGCAACGGCAATAAATCAAAAAGAGGGCAGTATTGATTCCATAGATTTCGATATACAGTGTTCGTTAAAGCCCCCGTTTAAAGAATATGAACCGCTGAATAAGACAAAAGTAAAAGGTCTTTTGGGATGGCCAGATTTCCCTCATTGCGAACAATTAATCGAGGGTGACAAGCTAAAAAGTCTTGATGAAAACGGCCGTCCGTATGACCTTGAAAGTTATTGGACCACCTGGACGCCCATTGGTAGCAAAAGGCTGAAGCATGGCGTTGATTTTGATAGCTTAATTTGCGCTTTGTCTATTGGCGCTCTTCCCTCGGTTGCTAAGGATTTGATTGATAATAGTAGCAAGTGGAGCGATATGATCCAGCATGTTCAAGCAATACAAACTCAATCATTTCAAATTTGGCTCACCAAACCCAAAGCGGAAGTTTTATCAGAAAGTGCCGCAAAAAGTGATGGCGTTTTTGTAAGTGGCAATTATGTAAACCCGACATCTGATACGGCCGAGATGGGCCATTTAATCGATTTTGAAGAATGGGGTAGCGCAGAGCGCAGAGCTAGATCAGTATTTTATTTTTGTGGTCCCATGACAGAGAATGAGGCAGTTCCTGAATTTAGTGATCATGCATATCCAGAACGCCAATATCAAAGAGTAAAAAATCAATCTATTCAGCTTTTACAAGCGGCTACCAATCCTATAATGCCAGGTGCCACTCTACCAAGAAATGGGGCGGTCGCTGGAGATACTCAGGGTCTTGATTTTGAGCTATTGGCGGTTTCACATGAAGATCAAGTGACTACATCGTTTAGTCGTATTCACCAACAATTCTTCCGGGCTAATATTGATCCCACCGAACGATATGTATTGTCCCTTCCTAAGAGTACTAAGTTCCGTATGAAGCCTTCACAGTCTGGGTACAAGAACTTATATTTGGCCGGCGATTGGACCGATACTGGTTATAATTTTGGTGCAGTGGAAGCAACAGTCATCAGCGGTGTACTATCCGCCGCTGCAATTGATGGCTCGATTGCTAAACTGGAAGGTCATCATCTTAGCGGTGTGGGTCGCACAGATTTCGTTATCAAATCTTAGGCTGAAGTGACTCTAATGTAGCCTAGTACATACATCCACTACCCAGCGTTTTCTTTCAATAATAAGGCATGGACACATCGAGTGATATTTAGGGGTTAATTGATGAGTAAAGGTGTCTTTTTAGAGGTCTTTGCTTATCAAAAAGTGATAATCAGTTAACGGTGGGTTATTCTGTTAGAATGGCACGTAGCACGCTGACTTTAGCATGAGTCAAAGCCTAGCCTTGACTGAACCACCGTTGCTCCCCACATAAAACACGAGAATTCCTTTGTCACAATCTGATTTTGCCAGTTTAGGTCTAAACCCTGCCTTAGTTGATAACCTTGCAAGCCTTGGTTACGCCGAAATGACACCCATTCAGGCGCAAGCTTTACCGCCTATTTTGGTCAAGAAAGACGTTATTGCTAAGGCCAAAACCGGCTCTGGTAAAACCGCAACCTTTGCCTTAGGGTTGTTGCATAACCTTGATGTAAAACGGTTTCGTGTCCAAACCCTAGTGCTGTGTCCAACGCGTGAGTTGGCAGATCAAGTGGCGGTGGAAATACGCAAAATTGCCCGTGGTATTCACAATATTAAGGTGCTCACCCTTTGCGGTGGCATGGCCTTTGGGCCTCAAGTGGGTTCATTAGAACACGGCGCTCACATTATAGTAGGTACCCCAGGGCGGGTTGAAGAACATCTGCGCAAAGCCAATCTTAACCTAGATAACCTAACAACATTGGTGCTAGATGAAGCAGACAGAATGTTGGATATGGGTTTCCAGCAGGCGCTAGATGATATTATTGGCTATATGCCTGAACAGCGGCAAACCCTCTTATTTAGTGCTACTTACCCGGTAAAAATTGAGAAAATTGCACAGCGCATTATGCAATCACCAGTAATGGTAGAAGTGCACGACAGTCACAGCAAGCAAAGCATTGTACAAACGCTTTATCAGGTGGACAGCAATGAAGCCCGCATAGACGCCATTAGGCTCTTGTTGCAGTCCCATCAACCAGAAAGTACGCTTATTTTTTGTAATACTAAAATAGACACTGACCACGTGGCCAACGAGTTGCGCGCAGTAGGTTACGAAGCCTCAGCGCTACATGGTGATTTAGAGCAAAAACAGCGCGACCAAACCCTAGTACGTTTTGCGAATCGCAGTGCGTCCATACTTGTCGCTACCGATGTCGCCGCTCGCGGTTTGGACATTGAAGCCCTAGATTTAGTGATTAATTACCAAATTGCCCGCGAGTTAGAGGTGCACACTCATCGTATTGGTCGTACCGGTCGTGCCGGCGCTCAAGGTATTGCCTGTAGCCTGCATACACAACGCGAAAACCACAAAGTGGGAGTGTTAGAAGATTATTTAAAGCAAAAGCTTGAGCGCGGCGACTTGCCATCCATAAGTTTGTTGCAGCAACCGCCGTTTGCGCCGCCCATGGTTACCCTTCAAATTAGTGGCGGTAAAAAGCAAAAGCTTAGACCCGGCGATATTGTCGGTGCCTTAACCGGCGTTGATGGTATTTCTGGTAGTGACATTGGCAAAATACAGGTAGGCGACCAGTGGGCCTATGTTGCAGTAGCCCGTGCCCATGGCAAAACCGCCTTTAAAAAACTCAGCGAAGGCAAGCTTAAGGGCCGTAGC
>DCBC01000074.1 GCA_002313335.1 Porticoccaceae bacterium UBA1117 | reverse complement strand
CCGGCCTCACGCAGCAACAGAGTCAAATACTTTAGGTAGCCACGGCGAGTTTCAATATTTTTACCTTCATCGTTCAAATACATATCTCGATCGGGTAGACCCAGTCCACCTTGAGTGAGATAAAAAATATAATTAGCAGTGTCCTTGGAATCTACGTCGACCCAACCGCCAACAGGACTGGAAAAGCCGGTGGTAGCGAATATTTTCGCTAAATCGTTTAGATTATTGATCGACTCAATCTGTTCCAAATAAGGTTGAGCCGGCTTAAGACCGATAGCTTCAATGGCATCGGTGTCCAGGTAGGCGTTATAAAATGCCGCTACCTTACCTTCTAATGTCAATGGGTCTGGCTGCGCCGCGGCCAATTGCTCAATAATTGTTTTGACTCGTGCTTCGGATTTATCACGTAAAAGGGTAAAAGACCCATAACGTGTTTTATCTTCGGGCATCTCAAAATTGTTGTACCACAAACCATTTACATGGCAGAAAAAGTCATCACCAGCGGCGAAACGTTTATCCATAGCTGCTAGATCAAGTCCCACCTTACCCCACTGGTCACGGTCCACGGCATTAAGTGTTGGCAGGTTACCCTGCACGTTTGCACAATCCCCAGCATAGGCCGCCGTGCTAGTCTTAGCGGGTTGCACTGTGGCGATTTTTTCAGATTTTTTATCAGTTGTGGTTCCACAAGCAGCGAGCATTAACGCTACGGAAAATAAAGTGAGTTTTTTCAATGGTTTATTCCTTTAAAAGTTAATTGAAAAGTAGGGTTACCGATAATGATTAAAGCGTTCAAGTAGAGGCTCATAAATGTCGTTTGCTACAGCTCCAGCGGCAATCCACTCAATAACTAGATCTTGAATACTGACGCCATTGGGCGAGCTATTTTGACCAAAACCCTGCTGCAATCGTGAGACTTGATACTCCATGCGTAAGGCCTTGTCCTCTGCTGGCGTATCCTGATCGGCTAGAATTTCGGCACGAATACACAGCAGTCTCAATGCTTTTTGGTGGTCATCACTGCCTGATGACGAGTGACCCAAGGCTATTTTCGTGTCAAGCGCGTGGCGGCCATTTTTGGGCCATTGCTCAACACTGTCAATAAAGTCTTTGGCTGTCTGGAGTAAGCTTTCGCTCTCGGTAGTATCCGTGGCTATTTGAGATAGCCGAATCATGTCACAGGCAGTAAACAGGTTATCCCAAACTTGCGCCTTGGCCAGCGTTAACTGGTTAGTTATGGCAGTCTCAAAGGTGGTGACCGCTGAATGGAAATGCTGATTAATCGCCACTGAGGCAGTCTTTGGTAAATTGCCCACTGCGCTGAATTCACGCTTGCATTCTGTAACTCGGCTTCGCGCATCCAGTAGCTCTTTGCCACTTAATTGGGTGAGTGTTTTGACTTCGTTGGTGAGCGCTTCTGCAGCGGCCTTATGGGCATTCAGCTCGGCTTTAAACTCTACCGACTGCTGTTGGCGTTGTGCAAAGACAGCATCGCAACTTACTCTGAACAATCGCCATAGCTTTTGCTCTTGCTTACGAGCCACTACACCCACTTGCTTCCATTGCGCTTGTAAATTTTTGACCTTTTCAGTCGCGGCTCTCTTGTCACTGATCTCTAACAAAGCATCTACTTGAGCAATCAGCTGTTGCTTGCGCTCAGCGTTGTGCTGCTGATGCGAAGATAACTTTTCACGCAGACTATCGAGCAATCGATCAAATTTTTTCTGTAGGGGTTTATTGGCATCTCGATCCGTGGGCGCATAGCTTTGCCACTCCTTAATCGCGGTACCAATCAATTTTTCGGTCAATTTCCAGTCAATACTCTCTGAGCCCTCACCCTCCCAAGTTTGCGCGGCAACATAGTCATTCAGTTGGCCAATCAAGATACGACGTTTCTCAATATTACTGCGGCGAATCTCTGACTTTTGCTCATAGTAAACCTTACATGGCTGATAGGCTTGTTCAGCTAGCGTGTGAAATACTTCCCAAAGTTGCTGGTCTTGTGAATCTTTGCTCAATAACTTCCACTGATCTTGGATACGACGAATTTTACTAGCCAGCGCCTCGGGATTGTCTTGGCTATTTGTTAGCGCTTCCATTTGGTCAATTAGTTGCTGTTGCTTTGGTTCTACAGCAAAGTTTTTCCAATCGAGCAATTTACCCAATGCGCCATCAAGTTGTTCAACCTTAGCCGTCATTGCCGCGGGTAGCTTACCGAATTCACCAAGCTTTCGTTCCAGCGTGCGACGTATGCCTGCAGCATCTCGACTCAGACCTTTTTCCATTGCCTGGTTTGCTTGACTAATCAGAGCAATGATATGACGCTGACGGTTAATTTCAACGTGCTTTTTATCGGCCCAATATTTGTCATGGTCAGCCAATATTTTCCGAGCATCAACAACCTGCTGCGGTACCATTGTTGACGGCAGCACACTGGCAGTTTGAAGCCGTACTTTGACAGCTTTATAGGCGGCCTGTTGGCCAGAAAATTTCTTTTCTTCACTTTGCTCTTCATTTTGCGTTGCATCTGTTGCGTCTACAGTAAGCAAGGCTACTTGACTTTGCAGGCTACCAAATTCACTGAGCAGTTGCAGCTGTTGTTTAACGCCCTCATTAGCCAGCGTAAATGATTTAATGCTAGCGTTATTGGCTGAGGCTAGCTCAAGTGCCTGGTTCCACTGTTTAACATGAGCACTATGCTGTGACCGAATGCTTGCAACCTCATCAGCATTACCGTCGCAGCCATAGACCTGACCAAGCAGGGCATGGAGCTGGTCAATAACCTGTCCAAAACTTGCTTCGGCAGCCTCATTAGCAGCCTTACTCGCGGCAATGTTGGTTAGTTCTAACTCGTGAGCATCGATCGTCTGCTGGCACAATGCAATGGCCTGTTGAACGCGGCTTTTGAGAGGTTCAACAGACTCATCCTCCAAGTCTGTCCAAGCGGCCATCATACGTGTTGCTTTACCCATAAACTGCTTATCAAAAGAACGCTTACTGTGAGCATCTAAGCGCTCGCAAAGATCGCTAATATCAGCTTGAATTTGTTCTGCATGTTTCTCTTGATCACGCAACTGATCACACTTGTCTTTAACGATTTTGTAAACTAGTTTGTCCTTACCTCTAGTGTCTTTTAATAATCTTTTTAGCTGGCTGGCATCCTCAATCTTGGCGGCAGCTAACTCCCGCACCCGCGCGGGGACACCCTCTATGGCAGCCTGATAAAGAAAATCTGCATCAGTGTGGGTATTGAGCAGTTGCGTCAAAACATCAGGTCTTTTACAAAACCCAACGATTGAAAGTTGCGTCAAACCCTCAATATCACGCTGGCTGAATTCATCAAGCGTAATACTGCCGTCATCAATTAAACTAGCGATACGCAGTTTGGCCGCCTGTTGTAGTTTTAATGAGTCATCAGCGACAGCCAGGGCAGTTAATACGGGACTATCTAATACATAGGTGATCGCGGCTATGCGTAAGTTCTCTGCCTCTTCTCCCTGGATAATTAGCGTCAGGCCATCCATTGATAGGTTAGGTAGCTCCGCCATTCGCTGCTCAAGGGTTTTCGGCTTTATCTTATCTAATAGCTGCGACATTATCGCCATGCTGTATTCCTTTTATTCAAAATCCAAAACTAGCAAGATGGATGATTTAAGCTGATTAATACCGCGATTTAACCCGCCATTTCATTGGTCGGTAATTCTACACCTAATAGGAGTGCTGGGAAATAATATAGGCAGGGTTAATTTGTCTATTGGTCTTCATATTGAACGTTTAGACTCTTAAAATCAGCCTGGAGGGGTTTCAAAAAATTGCTGGTATGTTTTACGCATATGGCATTGCCGCAAGGTATGGTTTTATAATCAGATAAGGTACCCTAGATAACAACGGTTTTTGTCAGTCAGTGTGTCAGAAATCGCAACACTTAGCTCTCCTCAGAAGAGCACCAGAATTAAGGAAATTAGCCTATGAAAGCAATACTGATTAGCTACTTTACAGTCGCTTGTGTTATTGGTTGTATACCAAAATTAGGTGCAGAGGAACCGACAAAAACTACTGTAATGGATGGGTTTCCGCCGACACGAGAGTCTCAGGCAACCATGCAAAATTACCGTGAGCATCCGTTTAATCAGTGGACTTTTCGTAATGCCGGAGCTCCTCTAAATGTCGTTATGATTCCGCGAGAGGGGAAAATACGAGAGTTACCCGGTCCAACTCAACCCGGTTTAGCTGATTTCATGGTGACTGATGTTGGCGGAAAAATAATGGGTCTTGATACGTTATTCAGCACCAACTATGCCGATGGTTTGGTGGTAGTGAAGGGTGGTGACTTACTTCATGAGAGCTACTTTAATCAGTTCAATGGTCATGCACAGCACCTTTGGTTTTCGATGAGTAAATCGTTAGTCAGTTCTGCACTGGGTTTGTTGGTTGCAGAGGGTAAGGTGGATCTCACCGCTTCGCCAGTAAAATACATTCCGGAGCTTAAAGGCAGTGGCTTTGAACGTGTTTCTCTACAAAATGTTCTTGATATGGCTAGTTCAATTGACTTTAAAGAGACATACACTGACATTAACTCTGACTTTGCAGTGCATTATGCGCCAGCACTTAATTTGGGTTGGCTAAAGGGTGCTGCTGATGTGCAACCAGACAGTGCTAACATTTATGGTGTACATGACTTTTTAGCCAAATTTATTAAGCCAGATACCCAGCGAAAACCCGGAGATAATTTTGATTATAACTCCAGTAATGCTGATGTGTTGGGGTGGATTATTGCACGGGTCAGTGGCCAGCCGTTCCAAGACTATATCCAACAGAATATTTGGTCTAAATTAGGCGCAGAGCACGACGCCTACATTGCTGTTGACCGCGCCTTTATGCCAGCTGTGACCGGAGGTATGAACAGCACGACCAGAGACGCGGCGCGTTTTGGCATGATGATTCGTGATCGTGGACAGATCAATGGTGAGCAGGTTATTCCCTCCAGTTGGGTGGATTCCACCTTAGATATTACCGATAAGCTTCGCTCAAACATGAAAGCCAATCTGAATTATGGTAGCGAACCTTGGTCTGCCTATCACAACATGTGGTGGTTGTTAGATGAAACTAAGGGAGAGTACTGTGCAGTTGGTATTCATGGTCAAGTTATTTATATTAATCGTGCTGCAGACACCGTTATGGTGTGGTTTTCAAGTCAGCCTGGAGCCTCCGCAGCTAGAGATGTAAACTTTAAATCGAAACTCAAAGCCGCAAGAACATTGGCTGACTATTTAAAAAAGTGAGTAGCGAATGAATACTAATCTTCAATGGTTTAGCGGCCTACTTCTTGTGTCTATCATGATGGCGTCAAGCCAAGCTACAGCGTCTAAAAGTATAGATAGCTCAACCCCAATTTCTGCACATCAAGCGGCTAACTTAATGCAGTTACCTTTGAATTGTGCCGAGACTGAGTACCCGAACAAGCTAAGTCAAACCTTACGTAGTGATGATGATTTGGCCTCACCAAAGGTATTACACCCAGCATTCTACGGATGTTTTGACTGGCACTCTGCTGTGCATGGTCATTGGTCTATGGTGCGGTTACTGAAAGCGTACCCCCA
>DCBC01000133.1:5374-12084 GCA_002313335.1 Porticoccaceae bacterium UBA1117 | reverse complement strand
CAGCGACGTAGATTGTCAGATTGTATCTGCACAGTCACCATTAACTGATCGGATTGAATTTCATGCGCATCTACACGCAGATGGCATGATGCAGATGCGACCAATGAAAACTATTTTGGTAGCGGCCAGAAAAACAGTGCGCTTTGAGCCTGGCGCATTACATCTGATGTTTTTTAACATCACTACGCGTCTTAATGATGGCGAAACAGTGCCACTTCAGTTAAATACCGACAATTGTGGGAGCGAATCGCTGATCTTAGATATAAGGAGCGTACTGCGTCCAATGATGGATCATTCTTGATGAGTATTTTGGCCAACCTTAAAGATAGATGGCGCCGGATATTTCGAGGTGCTGGAGAGACACTGTCGGAGGAGTACATTGGGAAAAATGCCCCAAAAAGACTTCGTTACGGACTATATGCGACCGCGATAGTGCTATTACTTTTAGCGGCTCTTGGCATTTACTGGAGTAATGAGCCAAAGCCGTTTCGCGTTTATGAACCTTCAAGTTCAGCGTTACCAGTGGTAGTGGGAGTCACTACTACTAACACACTTATTGGCGTAGTCGATGTTTTGTTAAATAAACCGGGCGGTTATCTAAGTAATGATCTTATGCCTCCCTCAATTTGGTTAGACAATTTACCGAGCTGGGAGTATGGCGTACTGATTCAGGTCAGAGATCTCAGTAAAGCCATGCGCGAGTCCTTTAGTCGCTCGCAATCGCAGTCAACTGAAGATTATGACTTATCGTTGGCAGAGCCACGATTTAACGTCGATCACGCGCGTTGGGCCGCACCTTGGCCTGAGATTGAGTATGCGGCAGGCCGCGATCATCTCACGGGTTATGCCACACGGCTGACTGACAGAGAAGTTTTCGATGCTCAATTCTATGCTCGAGCTGATAATTTACGCTATTGGCTGGGTACGGTTGAAAAACGTCTTGGCAGCCTGTCACAACGACTGTCGGCCAGTGTTGGGCAACGGCGCATCAATACTGATCTTGCTGGCACGGCTGGCGCTCGTCAATCGACCGATTCACCTAAAGAAATCATCGTCAAAACGAGCTGGTGGGAAATTGACAATGTATTCTATGAGGCGCGTGGAACATCTTGGGCCTTAGTGCATTTTTTAAAGGCAATTGAGGTTGATTTCCAAGATGTTTTGGCGAAGAAAAACGCCCTTGCGAGTGTACAACAGATTATTCGTGAGTTAGAAATGACACAGCATTCAATCTATTCTCCGATGATCGTTAACGGCAGAGGGTTTGGCTTGTTAGCCAACCATTCCTTGGTAATGGCCTCGTACATCAGCCGTGCCAATGCCGCTATTATTGATTTACGCGAGCTGTTGTCAAAAGGCTAGAAGAACTATTTAGTGGGATAGTGCGTGACAATCCCGTTTTGAGTGGCCAAAAATAATATGTCTGCAGGCTTGAGTGCGAACAAACCATTAGTGACTACGCCGGTAATGTGATTGATCTTTTCTTCCAGTGCACAGGCAGACCCAATGGGATGCAAATGATGGACATCCAGGATGAGATTACCGTTATCTGTGACAACGTTTTCACGCCAAACCGGATCGCCGCCAAGCTTAACAAGTTCCCGAGCGACGTGGCTTCTTGCCATTGGAATAACTTCTACGGGGAGAGGGAACCCGCCGAGGTGGCTTACCCATTTGCTCTCATCGGCAATACAAACGAATTCGTTTGCTACTGCGGTAACAATTTTTTCTCGAGTCAGGGCTGCGCCACCCCCTTTAATGAGTTCCAATCGAGCGTTGGCCTCATCCGCGCCATCGACATAAATAGTCACTTCTGATACTGCATTTAATTCGTACACTGTAATACCGTGACTTCGCAATCGTTCTGCGGATCCTTCGGAGCTGGCAATAGTTGCCTGAAAAAGGTGCTTGTGTTTAGCAATGAGATCAATAAAACAGTTCGCAGTTGATCCGGTACCAATACCTACAATGCTATCTGCATCAACTTTTTTCAAAACATAATCTACAGCGGCTTGAGCGACGGCCTGCTTTAGTTGATTTTGGTCCACGAATTACCCCTTCTTGTTAAATCAATTTCGATGGTCATGATTATACGATGATTAGCTCAAAAAATCAGATTCATACGTCAAAGGATGTTGTGAATTGGCGCTAATTGGAACAAGAAACTGGCGTAAATGATGATATCAAACTACCATTGCTCATCACCTCATATCTGGATGTCTCATGCCACAGAAGTACGTTAAAAAAATTCTTGATGCCCGCATCTATGATTTAGCTCTGGAGACGCCGGTTGATAAAGCCCCATTATTATCACAGCGGCTAAGAAATCGGGTGCTACTCAAGCGCGAAGATTTACAGCCGGTATTTTCATTCAAAATTCGTGGGGCGTATAACAAGCTACGCCATCTCTCCAAAGAGCAATTGGCGGCGGGGGTGGTGGCGGCTTCAGCCGGAAATCATGCTCAGGGTTTGGCGTTAGCGGCACAAAAAATGGGCGTTAATGCAACTATTGTAATGCCTAAAACAACACCAAATATTAAAGTTGATGCGGTCCGTGGCTGGGGAGCCAATGTCGTTTTGTTTGGTGATAATTATGATGCTGCGGCCGGCCATGCCCAACAGTTATTAAAAGAGCAGGGCCTTACCTATATTCATCCGTTTGATGATCCCGATATTATTGCAGGCCAGGGCACTGTTGGCATGGAGATACTCCGTCAGCTACCAGGTGAGCTAGATGCAATTTTCATTGCAGTGGGTGGAGGAGGGCTTTGTGCTGGCGTTGCCGCTTATGTAAAGTATGTCCGCCCAGGAGTAAAAATTATTGCGGTTGAATCTGACGATGCGGCTTGTCTAGAAGCTGCAATGCAGGCGGGGCAACCGGTAAAGCTTAAAGAGGTCGGAATATTTGCTGATGGAACGGCGGTAGGCCAAATTGGCACCGAGACTTTTCGGATCCTTAAAGACTTAGTCGATGAAGTTATTACCGTCAGTACCGATGAGATTTGCGCCGCGATTAAAGATGTATACAACGATACGCGGGCGATTTGTGAACCTTCTGGTGCCATGGGCGCGGCGGGGCTTAAAAAATATGTTGAGCAGCACGGTGTTGTGGGTCAAACCCTATTGGCGATTCAGTGTGGTGCTAATATTGATTTCGATAGGCTACGCTATATCTCAGAGCGCACAGAGGTTGGCGAAAAGCGTGAGGCGATTTTGGCTGTAACACTGGATGAAAAGCCCGGTAGTTTTAAGCACTTTTGCAAAGCATTGGGCAAACGTACTATCTCAGAATTTAATTATCGATTCAGTAGCGCCGATCACGCTCAAATTTTTGTGGGCGTTAAAGTGACCTCAGATGATGATCGCTTTCAGTTACTGAGAGAATTAAGTGAGGGTCATTACCCCGTTGAGGATATGACCGATAGCGAGCTTGCCAAGTCACATATCCGACACATGGTGGGTGGGCGCTCACCTCAGGTTGGAGAAGAGCAGGTTTTTCGGTTTGAATTTCCTGAGCGACCAAGCGCATTGCTCAATTTTTTAACTGAACTTGGTGATGATTTAAATATCTCAATGTTCCATTACCGTAATCATGGTTCGGCGTTTGGCAAGGTCTTAGTTGGGTTTCAGGCATCGCAGAGTGAGGGTCTAAAGGTTAAGCAATTTTTAGATGAGTTAGGCTATCGGTGCGAAGATGAAACCGATAACCAAGCATATCGTTTTTTTCTAGGAAACTAAGTCGCTGATTGTTTAAGCCGCCAACTTTAACCTCAGAGCAGATCAGAAATTTTTCGTATTTGAATGGCCTCAAAACCTGAGCCCGCTAGTGCGTCGGAAATAACCACTACCGGATCGTCGGCAGAGAAGTCATTCCTAGTGAGCATGATAGCAGCGGCGGCAGCCAGCGTTTGCTCTGGATCCTCGCTAAACGTGATTTGATAGCTTAATACATTGCGGTTGAGCATCAACTGGCGCATGGTCAAAGCATTGTCAGTAAAAGCGCAAATAATAGATTGTTGAGGATGGCAGTTGGTCACGCGGTTAGCCATGCGGCCACGCCGAGTTGGCACCATGATCGCTTTTGCCGAAATGGACTCAGCTAAGGTCACAGCGGCCTTTGCTATCTGCTGTTTATCTTCTTTTACTTCTAAATTGTCGGTAAACAAAAGACCTCTACTGCTCTCGGTTGAGCGCGCAATACGATCTAAAATTTCGACGCATTTAATAGGATACTTACCTACAGTGGTTTCACCTGACAGCATAATAGCGTCGGCTTCTTCATAGACAGCATTGGCAACATCAGTCACTTCTGCTCGTGTGGGAATCGGGTTTTCAATCATAGACTCGAGCATATGCGTGGCGACAATAACCCGTTTACCCATTTCAGCACAGGTGCGAATGATACGCCGTTGGATTCTGGGCAATACTTCGAGAGGAATCTCAACACCAAGATCTCCTCGGGCCACCATAATGCCGTCGGCTGCTTCGATAATTTCAATCATGTTGGTAATCGCCTCTTGATCTTCAAGTTTTGCAACGATCTTAATTTTGTCCGCTCTATCACCAAGGAGTTCGCGTAGTTGATGAATATCGGCCGCCTCTCGTACAAAAGAAAGCGCAATAAAATCGACGCCTTGACTCATACCAAACTCAATATCACGACGATCTTTTTCGGTGATAGCAGGGAGGTTTACCCGAATGCCGGGTAGATTGACATGACGTTTACTTTTTAAGAGGCCGCCATCAATCACTTTAACCTGCATGATTCTTTCTTGTTTCTCCAGTACTTGGAGATTGATTAGACCATTATCTACAGTGATGATATCGCCGATATCTACGTCATTAATAAGATCATCATAATTAACATGGATAGAGGATTCTTCAACATTTTCCGCGCCTCGGGCTACGATAGATATAGTATCACCCTCGTTTAAGTGCAGGTCATTAGCCATATCGCCGGTACGAATTTCTGGCCCTTGTGTGTCGAGTAAAATGGCTATCGGATGATCGAGTTTTTTATTCAGTTTTTTTATGGACTGGATGATATTTGTATGTGATTGATGGTCGCCGTGAGACATATTTAATCGAGCAACATTCATTCCTGCCGCGGCAAGTTTTTCCAGCATCTCAATCGACTCAGTTACTGGGCCAATAGTACAAATTATCTTGGTCTTACGCATATTATTTCTTTCTCAGTCGCAATTAGATGTAATGGAATATCCCAGCTTTGACTGGATATTTGTGGGACTTCTTGGCCGCTATGGGCAAGCCCTACCAGTGTTAGTGGCGGCTTTTCTATCTCTTTCATAAATGCCAGAGTGCGATCATAATAGCCGCCGCCCATGCCAATTCGATTGCCCGATCTATCAAAGCCAACCAAAGGCATAAAAAGAACGTCTATATTCTTTGGTGACAGTATTTCAGACTCAACATCGACTGGTTCTAAGATACCATAACGATTGGGTTCTAATATGCTATTTGCGGTGAACGATGCGAAATACAAGCTATTGGTCAACTTAGGGTCTAAAACGGGAAGAAAGCACTGCTTACCTAGGCCGTCGGCTAAAGATAAAATAATCGAAGGATCAATTTCACCATCATTGGCTAGATATAGACCAACGCGCTTAGCTTTTTGAAAAAAGGCACTTTCTTTTATTAAAGTTGCCAAAGACTGAGCTGCCTGCTGTTGCTGCGATAGCGTCAGTGAACGTCTTTTTATGCGCAACTGTTGTCTTATCTCGTTGCTATTCATTGATTTTTCTCATCAACAATTAAACCCCAGAGTGCCGCTGCCAACGTGGCCTTGAACCGAATAGTTCAAGTTGGCAACTTTCGCAACATATCAGGCTTTCCGACGCACGGAATTGCACAACAATGTTGGCAGAAAGAAGCCGGATAATAATTATCGGCTCAGGGACTTCTTGGCTGGCAAACACCCCAGGAGCGTCTAGTATACCAGAGAGAATTGGAAAGATAGCAACCAAAAATACAAATTCTATGCACTATTTACTAGGTAATTTAAATTAATTTGCTAAATCAGCTAGAACTGAGTTCAGTTTCAAATCCATTGAGCTCAAAAGCCCTGATGCCTGATTATTTTGTTTCACAGAATCCTCAGTGCGAATCAAGTCATGAGTCAGATTAAGTGCAGCCATTACAGCGATGCGTTCTAGACCAATAATGTGAGAGCCACGACGGATTTCTTCCATTTTTTCATTCAGTAACTGCGCTGAATACTCCAGGGCTTGCCGTTCTTCTGGAGCACAGTTAACCTGATATTCTTTATCCAGGATACGAATTTTAAGAGAGATATTAGACATTATTGTTCTGCACTCAACGCTTGTAGACGATTAATCATAGTTTCTACTTTATGCCGTGCCTGCTCATTTTTTTTCATTAGTTTACTGCGCTCACCCAGCAATTCGTCTTCACGCGCATGAAGTGCTTGATTGTCACGCTTTAGCCGCTGGCACAGTTCAATAAGGCGATCCAGTTTTGCTTCGAAATCTTCAGTATCTGTCATGATTAAATTATTACCGCTAAAGGAGTATATGGCGCCCCGTAACTATAGGCATTGTGTCTGTATTGGTCAATTATAAGATGGACTCTAGCCCAGCCCTTTGGTCCAAGCACCCAGATATACAACCGTCGCAGTAACTAAGCCATAAGCAGTCATCGCAATACTGATAAGCACAAAGAAGTCTTCTGCG
>DCBC01000133.1:5050-5262 GCA_002313335.1 Porticoccaceae bacterium UBA1117 | reverse complement strand
GCTAATTATATAAAACTCAATCGGACTCTACTTCCTTAATCTAGGATGCATGGACAAACTAAGAATGTTAGAATATTCGTTATTATTAGCGAGGTAACAATGTGACATTTGATGAACTTGAAGAGTTATTTTACGCCCTAAAAATCAATGCTAGTCCGTCAGCATTTCATGGGTTTCTTTGTGGCAGGCTTACCTGTGGTGCAGTGGCGATT
>DCBC01000133.1:1684-4971 GCA_002313335.1 Porticoccaceae bacterium UBA1117 | reverse complement strand
ATAATAATGAACAATTTAACTAGACCCTAGTTCAACTGTGGCTAATTATATAAAACTCAATCGGGCTTTACCTCCTTAATCTAGGATGCATGGAGAAACTAAGAATGTTAGAATATCCGTCATTATTAGCGAGGTAGCAATGTGACATTTGATCAACTGGAAGAGTTATTTTACGCCCTGAAAATCAATGCTAGTCCTTCAGCATTCCATGGGTTTCTTTGTGGCAGACTTACCTGTGGTGCAGTGGCGATTGATCTTTTAGTTGAAGCCTCTACCGAGTGGTTGGCGTTGTCTGATGAGCAAGCTGAGGCTGCAGATAGTGACTTCAGAGATTTTTATGAAGCCTCATTAAGTAATTTGGAAGATATTTCTTTTCTTTTTAGACCTACTTTACCTGAAGATGACCTGCCACTTGAAGAGCGTTTAATTGCTGTTGGAGAGTGGTGTGGTAACTATATTTCTGGTCTAGCAGAGGGGCTGGGGGAAAGTTTTGAGCTTTCTGATGACGGCAAAGAGGCGCTTAATGATTTAGGTGCAATTGGGCAAATATCGGTTGATTTGGAGTCAGACGATGATGGAGAACATGATTACACTGAATTGGTTGAATATGTGCGTTTAGCCGTGCAGGTGATTTTTACCGACTTGCACCCAGAATTAGATTCTGAACTAAATTCAGATTCTGAATCTAACCCCACTATTCATTAAAACCCTATATCTAACAGTGTTTTTTAACAGGGTAGGAGCCATTTAGATGATTACTAATAAAGAGTACGCTGGAAGACGCAAAGAATTAATGTCTTTGATGCACAGCAATAGCATTGCGATTATCTCGTCTTCACCTGAAAAAGTTAGATCGCGAGATACGCATTATCCGTACAAACAGAACGTAAATCTGTCTTATCTCTGTGGTTTCCCTGAACCAGAATCAGTATTGGTGTTAATTCCTGGCCGCGCCCAAGGAGAAATGGTGCTGTTTTGCCGCGACAAAGATCCACTGCGTGAGACCTGGGATGGATACCGTGAAGGTCCAGAGGGAGCAGTGAGTAACTTTGATGCCGATGATGCTTTCCCAATTGCGGATATTGATGATATTTTACCCAATCTTATCGAAGGCAAAGATCGTCTTTACTATGCCATTGGTAAGGACCCAGAGTTTGATCGACATCTAATGGATTGGGTTAATCATGTGCGTAATCAGCGTGGGAATGGCGCTTTACCGCCGGGAGAATTTGTTGATCTTGATCATTTCATTAATGAGATGCGGTTATTTAAAACAGCCGGTGAATTAAAGATAATGCGCAAAGCTGCAGAGATATCAGCCAACGCACACTGTCGAGCGATGAAGGCTAGTAAGCCTGGTCTTTTTGAGTACCAGTTGCAGGCTGAGATTGAACATGAGTTTGCGGTTAACGGCTCAGCGGGCGCCGCCTACACAAGTATTGTTGGCGGCGGTAAAAATGGCTGCATATTACACTACATCGAAAACAGAGATGCGCTTAAAGACGGTGACTTAGTCCTCATCGATGCCGGGTGTGAATATCAAAATTATGCAGCTGATATTACTCGTACATTTCCAGTTAATGGGAAGTTTAGTGACGAGCAAGCAGCGATTTATGACCTTGTACTCAAAGCGCAAACTGACGCCATCGCGGTGATTGGACCGGGTATTGAGTACAACAAAACTAATGAAGCAACGGTTCTTGCGATTACTCAGGGTTTGGTTGATCTAGGTATTTTGCATGGTGATGTTGACGAATTGATCACCAGTGAGGCTCACCGTGAATTTTATATGCATGGTGCTGGTCATTGGTTGGGTATGGATGTGCATGATGTTGGGGATTATAAGATCGAGGCCCAATGGCGAGTGTACGAGCCCGGTATGGTGGTTACCATAGAGCCGGGTATTTATATTGCGCCGGGCAATCCGAATGTTGATAAGAAATGGCATGGTATTGCTGTTCGTATTGAAGATGATATCGTGGTGACTAAGAGCGGTAATGAAAACATTACTTCTGGCGTGCCTAAAACGAGAGATCAAATTGAAGCGTTGATGGCGGGTTGATGATTAATTAATGAGCGTTAAAGAGCCAAAAAATACTCAAAAAGACCTACCCCATTTTGATATGGTGATCGTTGGTGGGGGTATGGTTGGTATTAGCTTGGCACTAATTCTAGCGGCACAGCGTGATTGGAAAATTCTGTTAGTTGAGGCTCAGTCAATGAAACTGGGCTCAGCCTCCAATCATAGCGCGAGCTTCGATGATCGCTCAACAGCCTTATCTTGGACAAGTAGGAATATTTATCAATCAATAGGAATTTGGGATCAGCTGAGTAAACATCTCACAGATATCAGGCAAATCCATGTTAGTGATCGTGGTCATGGTGGTCTTACGCGTATGAGTGCTACTGAAGCTGGTGTCGATGCATTAGGTTATGTGGTTGAAAATCATTGGCTTGGGTCGGTGCTAATCGATAGGCTGGCGCAACAATCGATCGATGTATTAGCTAACACACACATAAGCTCAGTCAGGCCCTTAAGAGATGGTATCGAAATCAGTTTAAAGGGAGTTGAGGCCTTAGGCGGGAAAGAGAGCAGTGTCATTCACAGTGATCTGCTGGTCATTGCTGACGGTAGCAACTCTAAAACTGCTGAAAAGTTGGGGATTCACAGTAAATCTTCTTCCTACCGTCAAACCGCTATTATTGCTAATATCCAGCTTGAAAAAAAACATCAGAATGTGGCTTATGAGCGCTTTACTGATCAGGGCCCCATGGCTTTATTACCGCTGAGTGACTTTAAGGGACAGCACCGTAGCGCATTGGTTTGGGTTCAACCTGAAGATCAAGCAGAGCAATTAATTAAGGCTGAGGACACGGCTTTTCTTGATACATTACAACAACGTTTTGGTCACCGCTTGGGACGATTTAAACAAGTTGGCAATCGTTTAGACTATCCGCTAGCGTTGACTCTTGCCACAGAGCAGGTGCGTCGTAATGTGGTTGTGGTAGGTAATGCTGCGCATAGTTTACACCCGGTTGCAGGTCAAGGGTTTAATCTTTCTCTGCGGGATGTAGCGGCGCTTGCAGCCCGCCTTAACATCGCACGAATACAGCAAAAAGATATTGGTGCGTTGGAGGTTCTTCAGGACTATCAGCAACAGCAATTGGTAGACCAGCGCAACACTCTAATTTTTAGTGACAGTCTGGCTAAGTTTTTTTCGGGTACCTCCAGTATATCTGCAGTGACTCGAAACTCGGGATTGTTGGCGCTAGATTTGGTCCCGCAA
>DCBC01000133.1:0-1284 GCA_002313335.1 Porticoccaceae bacterium UBA1117 | reverse complement strand
GTCTGAATATGACATTATTATTGTTGGGGCTGGCATGGTTGGTGCAGTGGCAGCATGCCTACTGTCACAGTCCAATAGTTTAAAAAAGATCGCACCTTTAAAAATTGCGCTCATCGAAAATTCGGTAGCAACACCGTTTAACTCAGACCAATTCGACCCTCGTGTTGCCGCTATCACTGAAAAGTCACGGCAAATATTAAGCGACTGTGGTGTATGGTCGGATATTGAAGGTTTGCGGGCCAGCCCTTATTTAGCGATGAACGTGTGGGATGCGGAAAGTACAGGAAGAATTCGTTTTGACTGCCATGATATTCATCTCCCCAATCTTGGCCATATTGTAGAGAGCCGCGTTATCGTAGAGGCATTACTGAATAAGATAGCGAGTCTTGATAATATAGATTTTATCTGCCCTGCGACGATTCACCAGTATCGGAGGGAGCAAGAAAACATTACGGTTGAAATGGATGATGGTACTTGTATTAGTGGTTCTCTACTCATTGGTGCTGATGGCGGAAATTCTAGAGTACGCGATCATTTTAATTTTGATTGTAAGCAATGGGACTATCAGCATGAGGCAATTGTAGCCACAATAAAGACTGAAAATCCAAATGAGCAGACTGCTTGGCAACGCTTTATGCCCACTGGCCCACTGGCTCTTCTTCCGCTTAATAACCAGGGAGACTTACATCACTGCTCAATTGTTTGGTCACAGAGACCGTCAATAGCAGAGGACTTGATGGCATTGGATGATAGCCTTTTTTGTGATGAACTGACTCGAGCTAGCGAATACTGTTTAGGTAAAGTGACCTCTGTTAGTCGTCGTTATAAGTTTCCACTAAGACAAAACCATGCTGTTGATTATGTTCTCCCTCGAGTAGCGCTGGTCGGTGATGCGGCGCATACCATTCATCCGTTAGCGGGGCAGGGAGTTAACTTAGGTTTCGCTGATGTAGCCGCGTTAGCAGATGAGGTAATAAGAGCTAGAGGGCGTGATATAGATATAGGGGATGAGAGTATACTCAAGCGCTATCAGCGTCGACGGAAGCCAGAAAATTTAGCCACGATGGGTGTTATGGAAGGTTTTAAAAATCTCTTTTCTGCAGATCAGCTACCGCTAAGATTATTGCGTAGTTTGGGCATGTCTCAATTAGATAAGATGACACCACTTAAAAATGAAATCATAAAACGAGCGATGGGTCTCTGAGTTTATTCCTCTGACACTTCGTTGCTAGCAAGTCGTTCTTGTCGTTTTTCTTCTTCTAAAAGTACCGCTTTAATTTCTTC
>DCBC01000159.1:908-7466 GCA_002313335.1 Porticoccaceae bacterium UBA1117 | reverse complement strand
TTAAAAATGTAACTTTATTACAAAAATATCAAATCTCTAGGCTCAACTATGACACAAATTAATCAACACATTGCCTCCGTCACTGAGCGTATTATAAAGCGGAGTGCTGCTTTACGCGCTGATTATTTAGCACAAATTGCTGAGGATCAAAATAATCGTCCTGAGAGAGGGAAGCTGAGTTGCGGTAATCTTGCACATGGCTTTGCCGCCTGCGAAGACAATGATAAGGATAGCCTGCGTATGATGGAGGCGGCCAATATGGCCATTGTCACATCTTATAATGACATGCTTTCAGCTCACCAGCCTTATGCCGAGTATCCTGAACTCATTAAGCGAGCAATGCGCGGTATAGGTTGTACAGCACAGGTGGCTGGTGGCGTACCAGCCATGTGTGACGGTGTAACTCAGGGTCAAGATGGCATGGAATTGAGTCTTCTCAGTCGTGATATTATCGCTCAGTGCACTGCTATTTCACTGTCCCATCAAATGTTTGATGGTGTTTTTGCATTAGGGATTTGCGACAAGATAGTACCTGGATTACTCATTGGCGTATTAAGTTTCGGCTATTTACCCGCCATCTTTATTCCTGCGGGACCTATGGAGTCAGGGCTTAAAAATAAAGAGAAACAGCGTATAAGACAGTTGTTTGCTGAGGGTAAGATTGGCCGTGAAGAACTTTTGCAAGCTGAGTCTGACTCCTACCATAGTGCTGGTACCTGCACATTTTATGGAACGGCAAATAGTAATCAGGTCCTTTTAGAGGCTCTAGGGCTGCAATTGCCAGGTAGCTCTTTTGTAAATCCTAGCGACCCTATGCGTGAGCGTTTAACTATCGAGGCATGCCATCAGCTTGCACGAGTCACTGCGCTTGGAAACGATTATCGACCAGTGGGAGAGGTGGTAGACGCTCGATCTATTGTCAATGCAACAGTCGCACTGTTAGCATCAGGTGGTTCTACTAACCATACCATGCACCTTGTCGCTATTGCTCGTGCAGCTGGCATCATTATAAATTGGGATGACATTGCTGAATTGTCCGCTGCGGTGCCACTTCTAGCGAAGGTTTACCCCAACGGTCATGCCGATGTGAATCACTTCCATGCAGCAGGAGGAACAAGCTGCATGTTTCGCCAGTTACTCGATGCAGGTTTGATGCATGCTGATGCTAAAACAGTTTGGGGTGACTGTTTTTCCTCTTTTACTCAGGAATCATTCGTTGAAAATGATAAGATTGTGTGGCGCGAATCTCCCCAGAACCCACTGGACTTTGAGGTATTAACAACTACCGAGCACGCATTTTCAGATGAGGGTGGTATTCGATTACTCATTGGCAATCTAGGTCGTGGTGTCATAAAAGTATCCGCGGTAAATATAGAGCACCAAATTATTCAAGCACCAGCGGTAGTGATAGATGATCAAAATCAACTTGAGCCACTTTTTAAGTCAGGCTCCCTAAATCGAGACTGTGTAGTGGTAGTTCGCTATCAAGGACCAAAAGCGCTGGGTATGCCTGAGCTTCATAAGCTAACCCCCTTTTTGGGCATTTTACAGGATAAGGGCTTCAAGGTGGCGCTGGTAACGGATGGACGAATGTCTGGGGCATCTGGTAAAGTGCCAGCAGCAATTCACCTAGTGCCTGAAGCTGTCGATGGCGGGCTACTTGCGAAGCTCAGAGATGGTGATGTGATTCGTGTTAATGCAGTTTCAGGTGAGATTGACTGTCTTGAAAATATGGATGTTATTAACGCGCGAAAAGCAGCACCTCGCCCCAAAAATGGTCAGAGAGGCTGCGGACGCGAGCTGTTCACGGTTAATAGAGATAATATTAGCAATGCTGAACAGGGTGCTTCTTACTTGTTTGATGGAGAATAGTATATGGATAAGGTTTGGAATTTGGTCGCTGATATTGGTGGCACCAATGCACGATTCTCAGCGATGGTGGATGGCCAACTAGAGAGTCAATTTCAGTACCTCCATTCGGTGGATGAATACCCTAAATTTGAGGATTTAATATGTATTCTTCTCAAGGAAATAGCTGCAGAGACTGGTTGGCATAATCCTCCTAATAGGGTTTGCTTTGCAGTAGCCTGTCCAGCAGATACTGAAATTATTGCGTTTACAAATAGTCATTGGACATTCACAAAAACTAGCCTTAAAAAAGACTTGGGCTGCCAGTACCTTTCGATTATCAATGACTTTGAAGCTGTCGCTCATGGCATTACCGAACTTAGTGATACTAATTTAGTGCAGGTCGGCGGGTTAGAGCCTGTGGGTCACAAGGCTAAGGGAATTTTGGGTGCCGGAACCGGTCTTGGTGTCGCGGGTTTGGTTCCTCTTGATGATGGATATCTCGTTTTAGATACGGAGGGAGGGCATGCAGATTATTCGCCTATTAATGACCTCCAAAGTGCAGTGGTCAATTGCTTAAGAGCAAGATTTGGTCGAGTGTCACTTGAGAGGCTTTTGTCAGGCAAAGGCCTGCTTAATATTTATTCAGCGCTATGTAGTATCGAAGGCGTACCTATGGTCTTTTCTACACCTGCTGAAATAACTGCCGCTGCCATAAATAATGCCGACTTTAAGGCACTACAGACCTTAAATATGTTTTGTGAAGGGATTGGTGCAGCCGCAGGAAATCTTGCTTTGACCTTTGGTGCAAAAGGTGGGGTCTATATCGCGGGAGGCGTTATCCCGCGCTTTCAGGAGTTTTTTATCAATAGTGGTTTTCGTGAAAAATTTGAAGATAAAGGACGTTTTGTGAGTTATCTAAAGCCGATCCCTGTTTACATTGTTGTTCATGAGAATTTGGGTTTACTTGGAACGGCTAAAAAGTTGAGACAAATTTAGGGACTTTTTTATGAATGATTTATTACTTGCTCACCCGATTATTCCTGTTGTGGTGATTGAGAGAGTAGAGGATGCTATACCATTGGCCCAAGCCCTAATAGCCGGTGGCATGCCGATTATGGAGGTGACGTTGAGAACTGATGCCGCGGTTGCTGGAATTGAGGCAATTGTTAAACATGTGCCATCGGCAATTGTCGGCTCAGGAACTGTTTGTAATCCACAACAGTTTGCTCTTTCTGAAGATATAGGTTGTCAATTTATTGTCTCACCAGGGTCAACTGATCGATTGCTAAAGGTCGCACAAGCATCTTCAGTCCCATTCTTACCAGGGGTATGTAGTGCGAGCGAATTGATGCGTGGATTAGATTATGGGTTTGAGCATTTTAAGTTTTTCCCCGCCGAGGCATCAGGGGGAATTCCCTTGCTTAAGGCTCTCCATGGGCCTTTTGGCCAAGCAAAATTTTGTGCGACTGGCGGTATAGGTCTGCATAACGTACTGGATTATTTAGCGTTAAAAAATGTGTTGTCAGTAGGAGGCTCTTGGATCACTGAGGCTCAGTTAGTGAGAGAAAAGCGTTGGTCAGACATACAAATATTAGCCAGAGCAGCCGTGTCGTTGCACGGTCATTAAGATTGAGTTAAAGCAAGACTATTTTGTGAGGTAGGGTATGAGTAACAATATTGATTTAGTGATTTTTGGCGCCAGAGGTGATTTAGCTCGGCGTAAGCTATTTCCAGCTCTGTATCAGCTTGATAAAGCAGGGCTGCTAACCGACAGTACTCGAATTTCCGGAGTGGCAAGAGAAGATATAGATTCTGCGGAGTTTATAAAACAGACCCAGTTGTTATTGAAAAATTTATCTGAATCTGGCGAATGGGATGAAAAAGTCTGGGCGCGATTTAGTCGTCGGTTAAACTATATCAAGATCGATTTTTCACAAAAGAAAGAATTCTCTGCTCTCAATAAGTGGATCGTCGACAATCGGACTGTTATTTATTACTTAGCGACGCCACCTAGTTTGTTTGGTCCAATTTGTAAGCACTTAGACGATGCGGGTTGCGTTGATAAAAAGTCAAGAATAGTCCTAGAGAAGCCTATAGGGCATGATTTAGGGAGTTCAGAGCAGGTAAATGGCGAGGTTGGTACCTTCTTTTCAGAAAGAAATATTTATCGAATAGACCATTATTTAGGTAAAGAAACGGTACAAAATTTGTTAGCTCTTCGATTTGCCAACCGGATGATTAATTCTCAATGGGATAATAGTTGTATTGACCACGTACAGATCACTGCTGCTGAAACAGTGGGTATCGAGGGGCGATGGTCATACTATGACAAGGTTGGTCAGTTGCGTGACATGGTACAAAACCATCTTTTACAGCTACTGTGCATGGTTGCGATGGAGCCCCCGAGCTCGCTGCAGGCTGATGAAATTCGTGGAGAAAAGGTAAAGTTGTTGCGAGCTTTGCGTCCAATCGGCGAAGATAAGGTCGAGAGTCATGCCGTTCGGGGTCAATATTCTGCGGGCTGGATTTCGGGATCTCCGGTTGTTGGTTATATGCAAGAGGAAGGCTGTGAAAGTGACAGTAGTAATAATGAAACGTATGTTGCATTAAAGGTACATATTGATAATTGGCGTTGGGCTGGCGTTCCTTTCTATTTGCGTACCGGCAAACGAATGCAGGACAAGGTCACTCAGGTTGTTATAGTCTACAAGGATAACCCGCATTCACTGTTTCCTGAAACAGATGGTGAAGCGAACAATAAGCTGGTGATTAGGTTGCAACCTAACGAAGGTATTCAGCTGGAAATGGTGTCCAAAAAACAGAGCCTAAAAGAGCGTTTAAGTACTGAAAAACGGACATTAAACCTAGATTTCTTTGACTCCTCAGGAGACTCTCGGATTGCAGATGCCTATGAACGATTGCTTCTTGAGGTGATGAAAGGTGATCAATGGTTGTTTGTAAGCCGTGATGAAATTGATGCTTCGTGGCGATGGTGTGATCGGTTGCTTGCCTCATGGCGCAGTAAAAAGATTCCTACGAAACCCTATAGCGCAGGATCTTGGGGACCGTCTAAAGCTGAAATATTAATTGAGAATGATGACCGTAGTTGGTATGAGGAGTGATATGAACCTTTTAGCGTTTGAAAATACATCGGCGCTTGATGCAGAGCTAGTTAACGTCGTTGTGGACAGGCTGACTTCGTCAATACACCGGCATCAATACGCTTCTCTAGTTGTTTCGGGAGGGAGAACGCCCAAAAGCTTTTTCCATTTACTGTCTCAGCAGTTTTTAGATTGGTCAAAAATTACCGTAACACTGGCTGATGAACGATGGGTTGATTCTGACCATGAAGATAGTAATGAAAAATTTGTTCGAGACAATTTGCTAATTAATGAAGCGTATAAAGCTCGCTTTGTTGCTTTGAAAAGTTCAGCACTATCTGCGGAGTTAGGTGAGAGTTCTATAGCTCAAGATCTCTCGGCTATTGGCCGATTTACGGTTGTGATTCTAGGAATGGGTGATGATGGGCATACAGCATCATTATTTCCTGGTTCTGAGTCCCTGAGTCTAGGGCTATCAATGGATTCAGGTAGGCATTGTATCGCCGTACAGCCATTAGATGCGCCTCATCAAAGGATGAGTCTGACTCTTCCTAGATTACTTGATAGTGAGCAAATTATTGTTCATATATCCGGTGAGAATAAAGAAAAGGTATTGCACCTGGCCGGCGCGGGTAAAGACGTCTACGAGCTACCTATTCGCGCCGTACTTCAGCAGACTATGACCCCTGTATCTGTTTATTGGGCGAAGTAGAGTTAGTCCATTCTAGATAGGCCTTCCATGGCCTGGGAAGAGTCGGTATGCTAAGTTTGAGCACTTGTGGCTAACTTAATAAATTTCTTCTTTAGCTAAATTATTTTCTGAGAGATTTGCACATGACCCTTTGCTCTTGGGTGCTTGTAGTAGGGCAAGACTATTATCTAGCATTCGATTACAAAAACCCCACTCGTTGTCATACCAGGCCATTACCTTCACCAGAGAGCCATTGACTTTCGTTTGAAGTGCATCGAAGTTACTGGAGAATGAAATATGGTTGTAATCAGAGGACACCAGTGGCAGGTCACAGTAACTTAGTACGTTTTTGAGCTCATTATCAGCGGCTTGCCTCATAATATTATTGACCTCATCTATCGATGTTTCGCGTCCCGCATTGAATGTCAAGTCAACTAAAGAAACATTAATAGTGGGTACTCTTACCGCGAGTCCGTCGAGCCTGCCTTTTAATTTAGGTATGACTTCTCCAATTGCGGCTGCGGCACCGGTCTTTGTAGGGATCATTGAGTGCGTCGCCGATCGAGCTCGATAGATATCTGGATGATAAGAATCAGTTAGCTGTTGGTCGTTGGTAAAGGCATGAATGGTCGTCATATATCCAGTTATCAACCCAATCTCCTCATAGAGTGGCTTGACCATAGGCGCTAGGCAGTTAGTGGTACAAGACGCATTAGAAATGATCCGATGATTTTGCGTTAATACATGGTCATTAATGCCGTAGACTACGGTAGCATCAAGGTTTTTCCCTGGAGCGGATACTAATACTTTTTTTGCCCCAGCCATTAAGTGAAGATTAGCTTTTTCACGATCGGTGAACATGCCCGTGCACTCGCAGACTAAGTCCACGTTTAGTTCACCCCAAGGCAGATTCAT
>DCBC01000159.1:0-519 GCA_002313335.1 Porticoccaceae bacterium UBA1117 | reverse complement strand
CAACTTCAACGCTTTGATTGAATCGACCATGCACTGTATCGAAGCTGAGTAGGTGTCCATTGACTACGGCATCACCAAGATCATTGATAGCGACAATTTGTATTTTTTCTCTAAGCGCTGGTCTTTCATAAAGTGCTCGGACAATATTGCGGCCAATACGACCGAATCCATTGATGGCTATTCTGTACATAGTAAAATCATTTTGTAGTAAAATTACCTAATTATAGGGTTTTATAGAGAATTTATCAAATATTTGGTTATTTTGTTACGTAATATTACGTAATATGGTAGGTTTTAGGTGATAGTATCGATCGATCATTTTTGAATATAACCTCTTTGGTTGTTAAGATGTCACTGAAGAATGAAAGGATTACGTGAAATGCATTATCAAAATTTGATTAATATCATTAATGATGCGTTGCTAACGCTCAACAAGTCTGAAAAAAAGGTTGCTGAGGCTATTCTAGCTGATCCTGAATCTGCCACTCAGTCGAGTATTGCAAGCTTAGCTAAAAGAGC
>DCBC01000013.1 GCA_002313335.1 Porticoccaceae bacterium UBA1117 | reverse complement strand
AGAGGTAGCGTTAAATGTCATTTGCAGACCGCGATGGTTTTATTTGGATGGATGGAAAGATGGTCGATTGGCGCGATGCGCAAACCCACTTTTTGACGCACTCACTGCATTATGGGTTAGCTGTTTTTGAGGGCGTACGTGCCTATCACAACAGTGCTTCGGGCACTTGCATATACCGTCTTGAGGATCATACAAAGCGTCTGTTTAACTCAGCGAAAATACTTCATCTAGAAGTCCCTTTCGGTCAGGATGAAATTAATGCGGCTCATAGAGAAGTAGTGAGCGCTAACAATCTTAAAGAAGCGTATATTCGCCCGCTAGTTTTTTTAGGCTCAGAAGGTATGGGCTTGCGAGCAAAAGATTTGAAGGTACATGTGGGTATAGCGGCGTGGGAATGGCCGTCTTACATGTCTCCCGAAGCGCTGGAAGCAGGTATTAAAGTACGCACGTCTTCGTATACTCGGCACCATGTGAATATCACCATGTGCAAGGCCAAAGCTAGTGGCAATTATATCAATTCAATGTTAGCGCTTCGCGAGGCTTTAGACTCTGGATGCGATGAAGCGATGCTGCTCGACAATGAGGGCTATGTGGCCGAAGGTAGTGGAGAGAACTTCTTTATGGTTCGAAATGGTGTGATCTATACACCAGATTTAACCTCCTGTCTTGACGGCATTACTCGAGATACCATTTTTAAACTGGCCGCTGACTATGGTATTGAAGTGCGAGAAAAGCGGATTACTCGAGATGAAGTCTATATTTGTGATGAGGCATTTTTCACAGGCACCGCAGCAGAAGTGGTTCCTATCCGTGAATATGATGGGCGTATTGTAGGCAGTGGCAAGCGTGGGCCAGTCGCAGAGAAGCTTCAAGCAGCTTATTTTGAGATCGTCCGAGGCGGTAATGCAAAGTATACAAACTGGCTGACGCCAGTGTCTAAATGAGCCAAGTTCAATAACCTTCATCTAGGAATATTTAGAGAGATTTTACATGGATGTGATGTTTGTATCGCCGCGCGGGCCTAAGCATAAATATTTTAGTTTCTTGGCGGCTAAATTAGCTTTCAATAGTAATGTTTATGATTTCTCTTTTAGGCCGTGTTTTAGATCAAAATCAATAAAGTTAACGTCTGATGAAGTGAGTGAAGGAATAGAGTTTCATTTCCAGCGTAAGCGAGTGAAGTATCATTTCCCTGAGTGGTTATGGTCACTAATAAGGCATTACTACACGTTTAAATTTCGTTACTTATTTAGGCGTTTTTCGGGGTTGATAGATCGCCACAAGCCGAAGTGTATAGCGATCTTTAATGGTACTAGATTACCAGAGAAGGTAATTAAAACTATAGCAAGCAAACTGGCTATTCCAGTTGTTCACTTTGAAAACGGATTATTGCCCGATACGACGACCTTTGATTTATTAGGCGTTAATGCTAGTAATAGTCTTCCTAGGATTGCAGCTTTTTATGCAGACTATGCCACTAGGAACGCAGGCGATTCGGTTATTGAGCCTAAGTTGGTCCAAAGAAAATTTAATCGCAAGAAAAGGAAACATGCGCAGCACGCAAATTTTCATCTGCAGCTCCCTAAGACGTTTATATTTGTGCCTTTTCAGGTTTTATTTGATAGTCAGGTGTTGTTGAATTCTCCCCACATTAAAACTATGCGCGAGCTATACGATTGGATAGCGTTTTCTGCACTAAATTGTACGGATCAAACACTTCACTTCGTGGTTAAAGAGCACCCATCAGATCCTCATCGCTATACTGATTTATATCACTATAATCCGCGAATTATGTTCAGTAATAAAAACACTCAGGAGTTAATTGAGAAGAGTGATGCAGTAGTCACCTTAAATTCTAGCGTCGGTGTAGAGTCTTTAGCCTTGGGAAAGCGGGTCTTTGTTCTTGGATCGGCCTGCTATGCTATAAAAGGTATTACTATGCCGGTTCAATCAAAATATGAACTCTCTCAACAGATTAATGAGTTAGGAAGTTGGCAAGTAGATCTATCTTTGATCAATAAATTTGTGGCCTACTTAAAGGAAGTTTATTGTATTCCTGTTTCTTGGAATGAGCCTAATCAGGTTCATTTAGATGATCTGAGTAGGCGGTTCAAGCAAGTTTTAAACTCTCAGGGCTAATTTTCAGTCTCTAGACGCGCTGAATATTTGAAAACCGGTTATCCAGTCCAATATTTGGCTACAAACTATTCCACTATCTCCATCATCTTTATACAAGCCATCAAATGGGTAGCAATATTACTATAATTTCGCTTATCTTTTGTCATGCAAGCGTCTGGTCTCTTTTATAAGAAAGCCATCTAATAGCGAAAACTTTAATTTGTGCTGATGCCCATTACTCTTTAGCTACACTACAACTTTGATCTGCGGCAAAATGGCGAATCAAGGAGTAGTTATCATTCGTGGTTAATCTCTATTTCTGCTATGTTGTTATCAACGGTCTGTTGGTGTGGCTATCGAGCCGTTGTACTTCTTCTGTGGTCAAAGGATGTTCGAAAATTTATGCCTAGATTTTTGTACTCAGTGCTGTTTTATTGTTTATTGCCCGCCATAGTCATGCGATTGCTATGGCGCGGACTGAAGGCGCCGAGCTATTTTCAGCGTTGGGCAGAGCGATTTGGGTTTTGCCAAAGGTTTGAGTCGAGTGTCCCCACTATTTGGCTGCATGCGGTTTCTGTGGGTGAAACCCTAGCTGCGGTGCCCCTAGTGAGTGCCTTACAAGATAAATATCCCGACCACAGGATCTTCATGACCTGCATGACGCCAACCGGTTCAGACCGCGTGTTATCGATATTTGGTGATTCGGTTGAGTACAGCTATGCGCCTTACGATTTGCCAGATGCCGTAGCGAGATTTTTAAATCGGGTTAAGCCAAAGGTACTGATCATTATGGAAACAGAGCTTTGGCCCAATACTATTGCTGCCTGTAAGCGACGAGGTATTCCGGTGATCGTGGCCAATGCTCGCTTATCTGAAAAATCTGCTCGAGGGTATCAGCGCATTAGCCCTATTGTGGCACCCATGCTAAATAACCTACACACGGTTGCCGCCCAGCATACCGATGACGCCCAACGTTTCCAGAGCCTAGGATTACCGCAAAGTGGTATCGGCGCTTCAAGCCCGCTACTTCGGTAGCTGCTCATTGGTGTTAATATCTTTTCTTCATGAATAGAGGAGCCCTACTTTTTAATTTTACAAGTTAATCCTTTTTACTCAGATTGAATTATTACTCAGGACTGTTCTCAGCTTGGCTTTGTTGCATCTGAAAACGGGTAAGCCAGTCTAATATTTGGTTATAAAACCTTCCATTTTCCAATT
This sequence comes from Porticoccaceae bacterium UBA1117, assembly GCA_002313335.1. Lineage (GTDB taxonomy): Bacteria > Pseudomonadota > Gammaproteobacteria > Pseudomonadales > Porticoccaceae > HTCC2207. The sequence goes on along the minus strand of DCBC01000013.1, from coordinate 7,259 downwards.
CATCGGCCCCTGTCATAGGCGTTTTCGTCAGTTTGAAGTCTGCAGTCACTAATTGCTTCGGCAAAAATGTTGTCCCGGATTTTCGATAAGCTTTATCATTCGCCAGTACGTAGTCGGCATGGTAGGCAAAATTGTGAATCGATTCCTTGGTGCTTTCATCTAATAGGTCGCGGCCCATGTTCAGATACCTAGCCTCAGAGAGGGCATTATTATAGAGCGTCGGCATAATATCTTTATGCGACGCTATCTGTTGCGTATCGACGATCCCGCTGGGCTGATAGCTTTGCGGTAAGTACAGATATAGCGGCACGCTAATTTCGTGAAGACGTTCATCAGTCTTAAAGTACATGCCGCGAATAGCGTGATCGCCAGTAGCCGCAATAATAGTGGTCTCCTTTAAATGACTGGCCTTAATTTTGGTAATGAAGCGACCTAACTGATCGTTAGTATACAGATAGGTATCTAATGATTTTTCAGGTAAATCTTGCAATTTAGAACTGAGGTGCTTGGGTATATCGGGTAAATCTAAGCGGTGTTCTAGCGGGAGTTTGTAGGGGGGATGATTAGTGACTGTTAGCGTAACGATAAAAAGTGGTTTGTCGCCCTTTCGGTAGTTAAATAGCTGTTTGTACACCTCATCAAATAAAAATTTGTCTTCCCCTCCCCAGATTGTGGTGCGCATTTCTGAGTAGAGCTCGGTTAATCGTTGAGCGCCAATAAAGTCGTCGAAGCCTTGGGTTTTAAAGTACTCGCTTCGATTGGATAATTCCTCAAAACCGGCATACACAAATAGCGTCTCATAACCTGCCTTTTTGAACACCTGAGCAACAGATGTTTGTAGCGGAATATGCTGATAACCAGAGTGACTGATAGTGCTGTACTCAGTATTGACCAGTAAACTCATCAATGATTTTTGGGTATCATCATGAGCGGGTAAAAATCGGGGAAAGTAGTAATCGGTCTCTAAATGCTCGCGCAACTCACCGGCAAGATCAATTTCGCCACTAAATGTTGGGTTCAGTAGTGCTTCCGCCATGCTCTCAACTAGGTTAAGCACCACATGGGGTGGGTTATTTTCAAGCAATGTAGAGTGTTCAGTGTGGGTAAAAAATTGTGGAAATAACTCGCTATTTGCCGCTGGAAAGCCAAAAAATTCTTCAAATAGCTCCCTGCCGCTTTGATCAGAGGCATGTTCAATAGTCGTTGAATGCCTAAAGTCTTGGTACCCATAATAAATAGCCACAATTCCATTGGGCACTAGATTATTGATGGCGGTATCTGGCGACACCACAAGATGTGTTCGAGACAGTTGAGATGTCGACAAACTACCGCGGGGAAGTACTGCCATCGCAAGCAAAGGCAGAAAAACTGCCAAACTAATAAAGAAAGTCTTACCTACTGCCACAGTTCTGATTGATAAGCTTATTTTATTGCCGATTTTGATATACAGCCAAAACGTCGCTAATGTAGCAACAAGACAAATTAACAATCTAAATTTAAAAGCATCAAGGCTACTGACTGTTGGCCAGATAGTTCTTGCACCGTAGTTCATACCGCTAAAGGCAAAACTGTCGATGGGGCGATTAAAAAATCCAATATAGGTGAAGTTGATCATTGCTAGCCAGATAACCATGAGCAATATTAATCCGCCCAGATAACGATTTAAGGTCCAAAAAAAATTCCCCATCGCCACGGGTAGAGGAATACAAATAATGCTAACTAATATGCCGACCAGACCGAGTCTGATAATCACCACGACATCAAATTGAAACCCGATCCATAGAGCTCGCCAAAAGTCATGGCTACCGGCAAGCTGATCTGGTCGAGCATAAGTAAACCAAGTGCCCAGACGAGCCAAAAAGAAAACTGCACAACAGATAAGTATTAAGGTGCCAAGCGAACATAAGGCTCTTAAATAGGCTGCCGAACTGACGGCAGTATTGATGTGATTTACATTATATTTTGACATTCAATAGTCAAATCCTTTAAGTGTAAAATCATCCGTTATCACAGACTTTAGTTTGCTCTGATACTCATTACTCCATAGATGAAGAGATACATGACATCTATCTTTGGCTGAAAAATTGATAATCCAGGCGCAGTTATGATTCGTGGTCAATCACTATTTCTGCTATGTTGTTGTCGTTATAGAAAGTCAGTTGACACGGCTATTGAGTCGTTTTTTTATTTTGGTGGTTAAAGGATATTCGTAATTTATATGGCTAGATTTTTGTATTCAGTGATGTTTTATTGCCTATTGCCCGTCATAGCCTTGCGGTTACTGTGGCGTGGGTTGAAGTCACCGAACTATTTAAGGCGATGGTCAGAAAGGTTGGGTTTCTGCCATAAATCTAATTTAGATATTCCGACTATTTGGTTGCACGCAGTCTCTGTTGGCGAGACCTTAGCCGCGGTGCCACTAGTTAGAGCATTACAAGAAAAATATACTGACCATAAACTTTTTATTACTTGCATGACACCAACAGGTTCGGATCGTGTGCTATCGATATTTGGTGATTCAGTCGAGCACAGCTATGCACCCTATGACCTTCCTGACGCCGTTGCGCGATTTTTAAGTCGGGTTAAGCCAAAGTTACTGATCATTATGGAAACAGAGCTTTGGCCTAATACCATTGCCGCCTGCAAGCAACGGGGTATACCAGTGATTGTGGCCAATGCTCGGTTGTCTGAAAAGTCTGCACAAGGGTATAAACGTATTAGCTCTATGGTTAGGCCGATGTTAAGAAGTCTGCACACCGTTGCCGCCCAGCACACGGATGATGTCGAACGTTTTCATGGTTTAGGGTTACCGGTAAGTGCCTCAGTGGTGACGGGAAATATCAAGTTTGATCTGCACCTTGATGAGGGTTTTCGCGCTAAGGCGGTTCAACTGAATGAGGATTGGAGAGGTTCGGCTAATAGACCAATACTTTTAGCTGCGAGCACTCATAAAGGTGAGGATGAATTAATTTTAGCGGCGTTCACAAAAATAAAAATGCAGGTGAAATCCTTACTTCTGGTATTAGTGCCACGTCACCCTGAGCGCTTCAAGTCGGTGGCCGAACTCTGTCAAAAAACAGGGTTTACCACAGTTAGACGCAGCCATAATGTATCAACAGCGGGCGCGGACATATTACTTGGGGACAGCATGGGAGAGTTAATGACTTTTTATGGCGCCAGCGACCTTGCCTTTGTGGGTGGTAGTTTAGTGCCAACGGGTGGTCACAATGTGATTGAGCCGGCTTCATGGGGCGTACCGGTGCTAACGGGCCCACACTTGTTCAATTTCTCTGAGGCAGCAGAGTTACTCACTGAAGGCGGCGGGATGCTGGTCTGTCAAGACAGCGACGAGTTGGCGACGCAATGTACCCTATTACTTCAGGACGTTAATGCTCTCCAAGCAATGAGTGCCTCTGCACGCCAGGTTGCAGAAGCTAACCGTGGCGCTTTGGACAGATTGCTAAAAGTGATTGGCCGGGTTATTTAGTCACCGGTAGACTTGGATCTAACCAGGCATTTAGCTGGTAAATATCATCAGGAGAAAGTTGCCCCGCAACCTCTTTTAAACCCATCATGGCAAAAATGTAATCATAGCGAGCATTCGCATAATTTCGTTTAGCCTGAAAGACAGAGCGTTGAGACGCAAGGACATCGACAATGTTGCGTGTGCCAACTTCATAGCCCGCTTGTGTGGCTCCCAGAGCGCTTTCCGCAGAAGTAATAGCTTGCTTACGGGCCTTTACGCGAGCTGCATTAGTAATAACTAGCTGATGACGGGTACGGGCTGTCTGCACCGTATTACGCTTTGCCACTTCGAAGTTCTCACTCGAAGCAATGGACTGTTGTTTGTATTGTCTGCGTCCTGCATTGATGCCACTGGACCAAATCGGCATGGAGAGATTGACGCTAAAACTATGGCCGTCAGAGTAAGAAAACTCATTACCTGGTATTGCTCCACTATCCGTATAAAAAAGAAGATCCGAATCAGAGTCTCGATTTGAATAATTAGCATTAAAGGTAATTTTTGGTAGCAGTTCAGCAGTCGCTGCTTTGGCTTGGTTATAGCTAGCATCTTTTCCAAGTTTTGCAGTTTTTAACTGATAGTTTCCGGACAGTGAAAAACTGACCCAATCGGCACTGCTCAGTGGCTCTGGGTTAGTGGCCATAAACTCATCTTTTAAACCGGACAAAACATTGTGATTAGTGCCGGTAATTGCCTCTAGTGCATCAAAGGCAATGTTAACTGCGCCACGCGCTTCAAGGCTATTGACCAGAGCGTCATCAAACACCGCTTGAGCCTCATGCACATCAGTAATTGGGAGCAGACCGACTTCAAAGCGTTCTCTTGTTTGGTCTAATTGTCGCTGAATAGCGCGCTGCTCAGCCTTACGTGTTTCGTTGTTATCATAAGCGCGCAGAGCCCCGAGGTAAGCGTTGCTGACCCTTAAAATTAATGTCTGTTGGTCGGCGGCAAACTGCGCTGCTGCACTTTTACTGAGGTTTTTACCACGCTGAAACTGGTACCAAGCCGGCATATCAAACAGAGGCTGACGAAGCGATACACCGTAAGTCGTCTCTGTAGAATCAGAAGATCCATTCCTTGGAACAGGTGTTTGACCGCCGTAGAAACTCGCGGACTCTCTGTCACCCTCAGATTCTTGGTAGCTTCCCGTCGCAGAAATAACCGGCAATAAATAGGCGCGGCTAATACTTTCAGTTTCGCGACCTACTTGAAAGTTAGCGCGCGCGGCACGTAATGTCGGGTCGCTCTGTAGCGCTAGCTCGTAAATATCGGTTAAAGAATCTGCAGCACTACCCTGAGATATAAAAACAACACTACAAAGGGTCAAAAATCCTTGTCTTACCTTCAACATAAAAACTCCATTATTATTTTCATTGTGGCCGCGGTGGGCAAATATTTTATCAGACTTGCCTTGAGTATTGTGATTGGCAGTTTCCTTTAACTTAGACGCTATTATCATCGATTATAGATTCAACAGCATTATCTAAAGCACATCCAATATTTATCAACGTATTTAACCTCAATTGGTTGACGGTGCAATAAACCAAGAGGCCTTACGGGTGTTGTCCTGATGTACTCGCGATATTCAGTTGTACGAACGAACAGGTCTAAATGACCAAAAAAAAATGCTCACTCTAATAAGTTAGGCGGTCCCATTAAACTGTGAGGCACCGTATTGTAAGATTTTTTAAAGTAAATCGCCTCACTCCTAGTCCACTCCTCGTCCATTTCTCGTCCACTGGGCAATATCCAGCGGCTACGAAAAATCTAAGTTCTCGATAAAATTAGTAAGCATCTTTTCTAGATTGCCCTTTATTTGCGATGATGCTTTATAAAAATTATTAGTAGCAGATTTATCTATACGTTCATTGATGAGAATAATGCTTAGGAGCCCATGCACGTAAGCATGCAGTGCCACACTATTAAGTTGTGTTGCGTCTATATTTTGTTGGTGCAAACGCTTAAATGTCCCTAGCAGCATTCCAAAGGAGTGTTCGGCAGCGGCTAAGAGATTCGGAAAGTCAGTTTTTTTGATCGGGTAATTAAACATCAAATCTATGATGTGTTCGTTGCTCAATCCAAATTCGATATAGCTAACGCCACATTTTACTAAATCAGTTGTCGGGCTTTCCGACGCTTCATGTTTTCCCATCTCTTTGGAGAAATTCTTAAAACCTAAGACTGCCACCTCGGCCAACAGATGCTCCTTAGAATCAAAATGTCGATAGGGCGCTGTTTGAGATACGTTAGATATCTTAGCAATACTTCTTAGGCTGATGCCATCAATACCATGAGTGGAAATCCACTGGTAAGCGCAATCAATCAAATTTTGTTTTAAATTGCCGTGGTGATATTGCATTGCATTACCAGACTATTTCTAGGTTGACATGGAAAATCTTAACCTATAATGTGATCACTGTAAACATTACAGTTAATAACGCAGCGATCCTATGAAAAAACTTTTATTCGTTCTGATACCCTTTTTGGCATTACCCGTTTCTGCAGAAAAATACGTCGATCTTCATCCGGTGAATGTCATTGAAGAGTATGGTATTAATAAAATGTTGCCAGGAAAAATAGTGCCTAAAAGACAATCTACTTTGGGCTTTGAAGTGCCAGGTAAAATTAAAATCATTCATGTAGATATTGGCGACAAGGTCATGAAGGATGATTTACTCGCTGAATTAGAGGATTCAGAGGCCTTGGCGCGTTTAAATGAGGCGAAGGCTAATTTGGCTATGGTTCAAAAGGTCTTTGAGCGGTCTAAAGCATTAGACCAGGCAAAATTTGTCTCAGAGCAGCAATTAGAAAACGAAGAATTTAAATTTCTAATTGCTCAGGCGCAACACCAAGTAGCAGCAACAAAATTTAGACAGACTAAAATCCGCGCGCCTTATACGGGTATTATTCAGAGCCGATTTTTAGATGAGGGCTCGATTGTTAACATGAGTATTCCGGTCCTAGAAATTTTAGACTCTGAGTATGTTGAAGCAAAGATTGCGCTTCCTAGATCATTAATTGATCGGGTAAGTCTGGGTCAAAAATACGCGTTTATTATTGATGGAGAAAGCGTAAAAGCTAGGCTAACGAGATTAGCGCCAATGTCCTCACGAGGATCGAATAATCGTGAGGGCATCTTCGCATTTGATACATTTTTTAATCCTGGTGCCACGGCAAGGCTCGTCTTAAAGGTGAAAGAATTGAAGCGGGGTGCTTGGGTGCCACTCAGCGCATTATCCCAAGCAGAGCAGGGCCTTTGGACTGTTTTTACGGCGTCAGCAGAGAGCACGGCTCAGAAAGAATACGTGGAGTTAATTCATATCGAAGATTCGATGGCCTATGTTTCAGGGACACTGAAAACAGGTGATATGGTGATTGTTGGTGGCGCTTCTAAAGTTGCCGCAGGCCAAGTTATTCTGGATAGCAAATGAGGAAAATTATCGATCTCTATCTAGACAGGCCCAGAATTTTCCTCCTTGCAATGCTGTTTATTATCGTTGGTGGATTACTGTCCTATGATTTATTACCGCGGCAAGAGAATCCCCAGTTAGCAGAACGTTGGGGTGATGTTACGGCGGTGCTGCCCGGTGCGACGCCCGAAAGAGTTGAAACTCAAATAGCCGATGTAATTGAAACTCAGCTACGAGAAATTGATGAGATAAAAAAACTAGAATCTATATCTCGATCTGGAATCAGTAGAGTAGGTATTGAACTCAAAGAATCAGTCAGTAAGGCA
>DCBC01000046.1 GCA_002313335.1 Porticoccaceae bacterium UBA1117 | reverse complement strand
CCTGATTTTAAAATACAGTTAGCCAAATCATTGGTGAGCGGTGTGCGGTTTGTTAACCGGAATGTGAATCCTGATGATAACGTTGATAGTTACACGCCAAAAATTTTTGATAGCACCATTAATGATCTAGCGTTAGCAAGAGATAATATTGATCATAACGTGGTTAACCATGTTGTTGATCAGTTGATTCAAGCCAAAAGGATTTACTTTTTTGGACTTGGTACATCGGGAGCAGTCGCTCGCGATGCTGAAAATAAATTTTTTAGATTTAACTTACCCGTATCGTTTCATGATGATGTTCTTATGATGCGAATGCTTGCTGCCACAGGTGCGGGAGGAGACGTTTTCTTTGTTATATCTCACACGGGACGAACCAAAGAAATTATCGACATAGCAAAAATTGCGAGTAAAAACGGAGCTACGGTGGTTGCTCTAACATCCCCAGAATCGCCCCTAACAAAGGTTAGCAGTATCTCTCTGGAGGTCAATGTGCCGGAGAATACGGATGAGTATATGGCCATGACGTCGAGGATTGTGCACCTGGTAATTTTAGATGTTCTAGCCACTGGATTCACTTTACGCAGAGGGCCTGATTTTTTGCCGCATCTAGAAAAAATCAAAAATAGTCTAAAACCTACTCGGTATGAAAAGTCAGAATAGAGTGCGATCCAGGAGTGCTTTTGAGCAGAGCGGTGCCAAATATTTTTTAAAGCAGTTGTGTCAGGTTAAATCTGCGTTAATGCTTGGTAATCATCACTAAAATTACTGTGTGTGCTTGAGAAGAAAAGAGTCAATCTATTAAACTGTCATCATGATGTGCAAAAAAATCTACTCCACCCATAAGGTATCTAATTATGTCCGACGGAAAAACTTACCCAGTCCCTAATGATTGGGCGGCAACAGCTTGGATTAATAAAGATAATTACCAGCAAATGTATCAGCAATCAATCGAGAGACCCGATGATTTTTGGGCGAGTCAGGCCGCTGAATTTTTAACATGGGAATCTTCTTGGACCAGTGTATCTAATTGTGATTTTACAACGGGGGAGGCCGAGTGGTTCAAGGGCGGGACACTTAATGTCAGCATTAATTGTATTGATAGGCATTTACCTCAACGTGCCAATCAAACAGCCATTATTTGGGAGGGCGATGATCCTTCTGACGATAAAAATATTAGCTATCAAGAGTTACATGACCAAGTATCAAAAATGGGTAATGTGTTGCGACAAAGGGGCGTTAAAAAGGGGGATCGGGTATGTATTTATATGCCAATGATCCCAGAAGCTGCTTATGCAATGCTTGCTTGCGCGAGAATTGGAGCGGTACATTCAGTGGTTTTTGGCGGTTTTTCACCAGATGCACTCAAAGATAGAATTTTAGACTCAGATTGTCAGATAGTTATTACTGCGGATGAGGGCTACCGTGGCGGAAAAACAATTCCTCTCAAAGAAAATGTAGATAAGGCGCTTGAGTCTTGTTCTGGCGTACATTCTTGTTTGGTAGTGAAAAGAACCGGCGGCGACATCAGTTGGGATCAGGCGAGAGATATTTGGTTTCACGTAGCAATTGAAAATATCTCAGTTGAATGTAAGCCCGAGATTATGGGTTCGGAGGATCCTTTATTCATTTTGTATACTTCAGGTTCTACTGGTAAGCCCAAAGGCGTCCTGCATACTACAGCTGGCTACTTATTGATGGCGGCGATGAGTCATAAATATACGTTTGATTATAAGGACGGCGATATTTACTGGTGCACAGCTGATGTGGGATGGATCACTGGGCACAGCTATATTGTATATGGTCCCTTATGTAATGGAGGTACCTCGTTAATGTTTGAGGGTGTTCCAACCTACCCAGATGCATCACGTTTTTGGCAGGTTATTGATAAACATAAAGTTAATCAATTTTACACGGCACCAACGGCCATTCGAGCATTAATGGGTGCGGGGGATAAGTTTGTTCAGAGCACCTCAAGGGCATCTCTAAAGCTTTTGGGCACAGTAGGTGAGCCCATTAACCCGGAGGCTTGGGAATGGTACTACAAGGCTGTTGGAGATTCCCGTTGCCCTATTGTGGATACCTGGTGGCAGACTGAGACGGGTGGCCATATGTTGACGCCGTTTCCCGGTGCAACTGATCTGAAGCCCGGCTCGGCGACTAAACCATTTTTCGGTATACAGCCTATTCTTCTAAATGCCGAAGGTAACGAGATTAAAGGAGAGGGTGAAGGGCTGCTAATGATCAAAGCCTCTTGGCCTAGTCAAATTCGTTCAGTGTATGGAGACCATAAACGTTGTATCGAGACCTATTTTAGCGCATACCCTGGTTACTACTTTACCGGAGATGGCGCAAAACGTGATGCGGATGGTTACTATTGGATTACTGGTCGAGTCGATGATGTGCTTAATGTGTCTGGGCATAGGATGGGCACTGCTGAAATTGAAAGCGCCTTGGTATTGCATGAGAAAATTTCTGAGGCTGCTGTGGTTGGTTATCCGCATAATATTAAGGGTCAAGGTATCTATTGTTATGTGACACCTATGTCTAATGTTGAACCTGATGAGACCTTGCGAGCTGAATTAATAGCCTTATGTGTCAAAGAAATTGGACCAATTGCTAAACCTGATATTATTCAGTGGGCCTCGGGTCTACCGAAAACGCGTTCTGGAAAAATTATGCGTCGGATTCTCCGCAAGGTAGCGGCCAACGAATTGGATAGCTTGGGAGACACATCAACTTTAGCCGACCCTTCGGTAGTTACTGACTTGATCGATAAGAGGCAT
>DCBC01000129.1:10230-14917 GCA_002313335.1 Porticoccaceae bacterium UBA1117 | reverse complement strand
TCAGTTTTAGCTTTTGGATGAGAGCTGATAACGACTTTGGCTTCTGGTTTTTCCGCATGCAAGCGTTCAACATTGGCACGTACCGCGCGAATATCAATTCGCCGACCTTCAAGTGTCAATTCATTAGTTTCAGAAACCCGGAACACGATATTAGTGTTTGCAGTATCTGGTGGTGGCTGATCAGACACTGGTGGACGGCTCACGCCTAGACCTGACTCATTGACAAATGAAGCCGTTACAATAAAGAAAATCAACATAATAAACACCACATCAAGCATGGGAGTCATATCGATTTCGTTTTCTTCTTGTTCCCTACGTCTTTTTCCAAGCGCCATTGTTGCGTTTACCTTTACGTAGATAGATTTTATTCAGAGTCGGCATTTTACTGATTTTTCCGCAAAATACTAGGGCTCTTACTTCCCTGTCTGTTCTCAATATATACTATTATGACTTTTAAAAAAGTACTTAGTGCCCAATATTTTTTATAAACCGCCATTAAACAGGATTCTATCCCTAAAATGCCTGAATTACCTGAAGTTGAAACAACTCTAAAAGGCATAATGCCTTACATTACAGGCCAAAAAATAATCCGACTAATAGTCCGGCAAGGGTCATTACGATGGCCAGTGACGCCAGATATGTCTCGTATTGTTGAGCAGCAAACGGTTGTCGAGGTGTCCAGACGCGCAAAATACTTAATTCTGCGGCTTTCTCATGGCTCAATTTTGGTGCATCTGGGCATGAGTGGCAGTTTGCGTATTGCCCAAACAAGTGTGGAGTGGCGAAAGCATGACCATATTGAAATGCAACTTGCCAATGGTACGACTCTGCGTTATCACGACCCACGGCGGTTTGGTTGTTGGCTATGGAGCGAAGATACACATCATCAACTGCAACACTTGGGGCCAGAACCATTAACCTCCGCTTTTAATGGGGACCGGCTCTGGGAGCTAGCCAAGAAACGAAAGGTCGCGGTAAAACCTTTTATTATGGACAATAAAGTAGTGGTAGGGGTGGGTAATATTTATGCGTCAGAGGCTCTGTTTCGAAGCGGTATTAGACCAGACCGAGCCGCTGGTAGGGTTTCCCAAAAGCGTTACCACGTATTGGGAGTACATATCAAAGAGGTGTTAGCCGCAGCGATTGAGCAGGGAGGAACTACCTTGCGCGATTTCGTTAACAGCAATGGTGAGCCCGGATATTTTCAGCAAACGCTAGCAGTGTATGGGCGCGCAGGCCAAGAATGTAATCACTGCAGTACCGTCCTTAGAGAGCTGCGTCTGGGTCAGCGTAGTTCAGTATTTTGCCCAACTTGCCAACGCTAACAATAGGAGCGTGGAACCCTTACTGGAATTTTCTAACTAAAGCATCGGCTACATTGGGAGGAACAAATTTAGTCACATCACCCTGCAGAGACGAAATTTCACGTACTAGTGATGATGAAATATAAGAAAACTTCTCTGCTGGTGTTAAAAAGATACTCTCCACGTCAGGACTCAGAGCTCGATTCATGTTGGCCAGTTGAAACTCATATTCAAAATCTGATACCGCACGCAGACCACGCATGACTGCGTCAGCATTGCAGTCTTTAACAAAGTTCACCAATAAATAGTCAAAGCCTTTTATTTCTACGTTGGGTAAATGGCTAAGACACTCCTCCGCCAGGGCGATTCGCTCTTCAATAGTAAAAAGGGGGCTCTTCTTCTGGCTGCTGGCAATAGACACAATGATTTTATCAAATAGTTTTGATGCTCTTTCAATAAGATCAATGTGACCATTGGTAATGGGATCGAATGTGCCTGGATAAACAATAGTCTTCATGGACTAAAACCACCGCTGTAAAGTGTTTGGGCGAGCATGGTACTTAAATTAAACCGTTGACTCAAATCGAGTATACAGCATGTACCGAACACCACCGGCTATTTTGTCCTTTTGTAACTGCCAGTTTGGCGGTGCGACAAAGCACCTATCATCGCTGGGGAGTTCACAATAAATGAGCGCTTTGTCTGCTAGCCACCCGTTTTGCTCTAGCAGAAGACAGCTTTTGGTGTGGAGATCTTCGGCAAATGGCGGGTCTATAAATACTATGTCAAAGCGGACAATGTCCTTGTGGTTGGTCAAAAAACTCATGCAGTTTATGTTAATAATACTGAGCTTGGCATTAAGTAAGTCGCCATTGGCCTGAAGTTGTCCAATAGTGGCTGGATTATTATCTAGAGCGGTGCAACTCGCCGCGCCTCTGGATAGTGCCTCTAATCCGAGTATGCCGGAACCTGCATAAAGATCGAGGCAATTGGCGCCATTAATACGGGGCGCCAGCCAATTGAATAGCGTTTCTCTAATTCGCTCACCGGTAGGTCTCAAGCCTGGTGCCTCAGCAAATGCAATTTTGCGACTACGCCAGCGACCACCAATAATTCTTAGGCTCAAGATCTCTGGAGAGCGGGCCTTATTTTTTTTAATCGACAAATTGATGCCCTAAGATCGTGACTTTTGACCACTTTTTCTAGCGTAAATGGTAGGATACACCAAAATTCATTAACTGTAGCGTACGGATATTCATGGATTCTCAGCCACCTAACAATGATGATGTAAAGCCGGCCAAACGATCGTTTTTGGATCGCTTTAGAGGTAGCACTAAAGGTGTTGAAAAGTTGTCCATTGATAACTCAAATAAAGCGCCGTTAGAGCCTAAAGTGTCCTTTGCAGAGCGCATGCGCTCTGCTCTATCACGGACAGGGGAGGGCCTTGGAGGTCTTTTTCTAGGCAGCAAGGCGATTGATGGTGAGCTACTGGATGAGTTAGAAACAGCATTATTAATGGCGGATGTCGGCATTGAGACTACCTCCTCTATTATTGCCGAATTGACCCAACAATTGAGTCGTCAGGCACTTAAAGATGGCGCCGCACTAAAGACCGCACTTCAGGAAATTTTAATAAATAGGCTGCGAGTATGTGAGTCTGACATTGATTTTGACGCGTCGGGCAAGCCCTTTGTGATGTTTGTGGTAGGTGTCAATGGCGTCGGCAAAACCACCACCATTGGTAAGTTGGCGAGCCGACTTAAAAAGCAGGGAAAGTCAGTCATGTTGGCCGCTGGAGATACTTTTAGAGCGGCAGCGGTAGAGCAATTGCAAGTCTGGGGTGAACGTAATCAGGTACCAGTGATCGCTCAGCACACTGGAGCAGACAGCGCGTCGGTTATTTTTGATGGTATTCAGGCCGCCAAGTCGCGTGGTGCTGACATCATTATTGCCGATACTGCAGGGCGACTGCACAACAAAAGCAATTTAATGGAAGAGTTGAAAAAAGTTAAACGTGTTGCCGGAAAAATAGACGAAAGCGCCCCTCACGAGGTTTTGCTCGTATTGGATGCTGGGACAGGCCAAAATGCAGTGGTGCAAATGGCTGAATTTAATCAGGTGGTCGGCATCACCGGTATTGCTTTAACTAAGCTTGATGGTACCGCGAAAGGCGGAATCATCTTTGCTTTAGCAGATAAGTTTTCAGTGCCAATAAGGTTTATTGGTGTTGGTGAGGGGCAGGACGATCTTCAGCCCTTTAATGCGCAAGAGTTTGTTCAGGCTCTGTTGGACGTGGAGAAATAGGTCTTATACCGATGATTCGTTTTGACAACATTAGCAAGCGTTACCCCTCAGGTCTGGAAGCGTTAAAGCGCGTCAATTTTGAACTTGAGGCTGGCGAAATGGCCTTTCTTACTGGACCATCGGGGGCGGGTAAAAGTACCTTGCTGAAGTTGTTAATGTTAATGGAAAGACCATCATCAGGAACCCTGCTAATTAATGGTAAAAATTTAAACCGACTCTCGCGATCACTAGTACCGTCCTATCGACGACAAATTGGTGTGGTTTTTCAAAACCATCAGTTATTGTCAGATCGGAGTGTCTTTGAAAACGTTGCTTTACCGCTACAAATTTCTGGGTATCCGCCATCAGAGACCGGTCGTCGCGTGCGCGCGGCACTTGACGGGGTTGGGCTTCTTGGCAAAGAATCACATAATCCGCTGACCTTATCCGGTGGTGAGCAACAAAGAGTGGGTATTGCTCGTGCGGTGGTTCACAAGCCGAAAATATTGTTAGCAGACGAGCCAACGGGTAATTTAGACCCTACTTTGTCGGCCGAGATTATGGCGCTTTTTAGACGCTTCCAAAGCGTTGGTGTGACAATTTTGATTGCCACCCACGATATCAACTTAATTAATTCTCTGGACCACCGGATTATGCATCTTGATGATGGTATTTTGACTGATGATGGTGCGAACTCCAATGGTCGGTAACCAAAATAAACGAGACGCTGCCCGGGGCGCTAGTGATCAAAAGGTCAGATTAGTTGATCGGTGGCGTAGCTACAGGGCCCATCACCGAACAACTTTCTCAACAACTCTGAAAAAAATGGCTCGAGAACCGATACAAACGACTCTTACGGTAGTGGTTATTGCTATTGCTCTAGCGTTGCCATCAGCGATGTTTTTAGCGTTGCACAATGTGCAACAGCTAAGTAGTGGCTTTGAGTCTTCGGCGCAAATAACCGTGTTCGTCAAAAAAGAGACAAACAGCCAGCAGGTTGAACAGCTAGGAAAACAGCTAAATGACTTACCTGAGGTGTCGGCCACCATTTTTATCTCCGCTGATCAGGCACTTGAAGAATTTAGGGCACTATCAGGGTT
>DCBC01000129.1:0-9811 GCA_002313335.1 Porticoccaceae bacterium UBA1117 | reverse complement strand
AGCAGGCGCAACAATTGGTGAAGGCTATTGACCAGTTTGCCGCGGTGGACGATATTCAAGTTGATATGCTGTGGATACAACGATTGGCCACTATTACAGAAGTTAGCAAAAAGCTTGTATTGGCGATGGGTATTGCTCTTGGCATTGGTGTTTTATTAGTGATTGGCAATACTATCCGCTTGGCGATTCAGAACCGTAGAGAGGAAATTATTGTAGTAAAATTGGTGGGTGCAACAGACGCCTATGTGCGCCGTCCGTTTCTTTACACTGGCTTATTGCTGGGTCTGTTTGGCGGAATTATGGCGTCGATGTTATTGCTTGGAAGTTTTTTTTGGATTGGTCGGTCAGTGGCTGTGCTGACTGATTTATATCAGAGCCAGTTCCAACTGGTGGGTCCTGGATTGTCGGGTATTTCAGCGCTTTGTTTGCTTGGGGCACTGATTGGACTGGTGGGTGCTTGGATTGCTGTGATGCAGAATCTGCGAGCCATTGAGCCAAAGTAAGGAAAATTTGAGCTAAACCCTTGGTAAACACGTAAATATCTAGGTTATGATGAACTTTTTAAGATTTGGAACGACTAAACAATTAATGCTATTATGATCGACCAGCGACTTTAAGAGGAAGTCATGAGTAAAGCTTTACAAACAATGGAATGGATGACCCCCGGCGCTAATCTGAATGCTTACATTCAGGGCACTGGAACTGTGCCTATCTTAACGCTAGATGAGGAGAAGTCCTTAGGTGAGGCTTTGTACTATGAGGATGATCTTGACGCTGCGCGAAAGCTCGTAATGTCGCACCTGCGTTTTGTCGTACATATTGCTCGATCATACAATGGGTACGGTCTTCCATTGGCTGACTTGATCCAAGAGGGTAACGTTGGTTTGATGAAGGCGGTGCGTCGATTTAATCCTGAGAAAGGTGTGAGGGTTGTTTCCTTTGCGGTCCATTGGATTAAAGCGGAGATACACGAATTTATCCTGCGGAATTGGCGTATTGTTAAAATTGCTACGACCAAGTCTCAACGTAAACTATTTTTTAATTTGCGCAGTGCTAAAAAAGAATTGCAATGGCTGTCTGCTGATGAAGCAAAAGCAGTAGCCGATGATTTAGGCGTTGACCTTAAAGACGTCATGGAAATGGAAATGCGCCTGACATCGCGGGATGCGACATTTGATGCTCCGGTAGACGACGACGAAGACAGTAATACCTATTCCCCGTCATTATATCTAGAGTCCAAAGGTGCTGACCCTGCAGAACAAATAGAAAATGAAAATTTTGAAGGCGACAACAATGTGCGTTTAGCCGCCGCCTTTAAGAATCTTGATGAACGCAGTCAAGCCATTCTACAGCGCCGTTGGTTGGATGATACTAAAGCGACCTTGCACCAGCTTGCCGCTGAGTATGGTGTTTCCGCTGAGCGGATTCGTCAGCTTGAGAAAAACGCTATGAAAAAAGTTCGACTGTTAATGGAAGGCTAACTTAACCATCTACTACAAGGAGCCGCGCTAATTGAATGTGCGGCTTTTTTATTGCTATGAATAATGTTTTTTGGCTTAGATTCGTTGCCCTAAGTGGGGCTATATCGGTAGTGCTAGGTGCCTTCGCGGCTCACGGCCTACAAGATCAATTGTCAGACCGCTACATGGATACCTTTCGGACAGCCGTGCTTTACCAATTTTTGCATACATTGGCATTATTAGCGGTGATCAGTTTGCCCAATCAATTTGTTAGGGTTTCCCTATGTCACTGGGCCGCAATCAGCTTTGCTCTGGGAATTCTGCTGTTTTCAGGATCGCTCTATGTACTAGTGTTAGCGGACGTGCCGGCCATGGGTATGATTACGCCTGTGGGAGGCGTTGCATTTATGGCTGGCTGGGTACTATTGTTTTTTGCGGCTAGGAGTGGTCAATAGATGGACATGCGGCCGGAGTATAGAGAAAAATCAATCCGTAGCTATGTCGTCAGAGCGGGTCGCATGACTGAAGCTCAACGCAAAGCGTTTGAAGTTAGTTGGCCGGTATATGGCTTAAAATTAGCAGATGGTGCTATTGATACTGATGTTGTTTTTGGGCGTACTGGGCAAAAAGTTCTTGAGATCGGTTTTGGCATGGGGACCTCGTTGATTGAGATGGCGGTGGCCAGCCCTAATACTGACTTTATTGGTGTAGAGGTTCATCCTCCTGGTGTTGGAACATTAATGAATAGCGCGCGCATCGAGGACTTGTCTAATTTACGAGTCTATTTAGCCGATGCCAACGATGTTTTAGAGGAATGTTTTGCTACTCAAAGTATCGATCGATTACAACTTTACTTTCCAGATCCTTGGCATAAGAAAAAGCACAATAAAAGACGCATTGTGAAGTCCACATTTGTTCAACAGGTCAGGGCAAAGCTACGTTCTGGTGGCATATTGCATATGGCGACGGACTGGCAGCATTATGCTGAGCAAATGATGGAGACCTTAAGTGAGGCAGAGGGGTTCGAGAATTGTGCAGGTGCTGGGCAGTACTCTGAGAGACCTAGTTATCGGCCGGTTACTAAATTTGAGAAACGTGGCGAGAAATTAGGTCATGGTGTTTGGGATTTAGTATTTAAAAAAATTGACTAAAGGTAAGCCCGGGTCAATAAATGAGGTTTGCTGTGGTGAGTTTTGTATTGCAAATAGCTATAACAGAAACGATTTTAACAACTAGTTGATACTAATTTAAAAATGACCTAAATTGGGCGACATCCATAGACCAAAGACTACTTTATAAAGGAAATATAATGAATCTAGTAAAAATTTTACCGCTCACTGCGCTGCTTTTTTTGACGGCCTGTGAGTCAGCGGATAATACAGATGCCGCATCAGAGCCAACTGTTCAATCAAGTTCAGTAGAGCTTATTAGCCAAGCACAAAAAATCAGTTATCTGATGGGTTTAGATAATGGTAACAATATAAAGAGTATGGAAATTGAGTTTGATTCTAGCGCTTTTCAAAACGGACTTGAAACTGCCTTAAGGGGTGATAAGCCGAGTTTGAGTGATGAGCAGATTGCCGTGGTCATCAAGACGTTTGAGGTCGACATGAAAGCAAAGCAAGAGATCATGCAAGCGGCGCAGCAGGAAGTGGTATCAGCTCAGTCTGATAATAACGCTACTGAGGCGGAAGAATTTCTGGCGACCAATGGTGCTAAAGAGGGCGTAGTAACTACTGACAGCGGTTTACAGTACCGGATACTTACTGAGGGAGCTGGAGCGCAACCATCGGTTGATAGTACCGTTGAAGTTCATTATGCGGGCAGACTGCTGGATGGCACCGAATTTGATAGCTCGGTAAAACGTGGTGTGCCTGCTCAGTTTGGTGTTACCCAGGTTATTGCTGGCTGGACCGAAGCGTTGCAACTTATGCCTGAGGGGTCTAAGTGGGAGCTATATATCCCTGCTGATCTTGCTTATGGGCCGGGTGGGTCCGGGCCAATAGGACCTAACTCGTTGCTTATCTTTGAAGTGGAATTGCTAAAGGCAAATATTGACAGCGAATAGTGTGATTTCGATGTAGACAGTTATAAAAAAAGCCCCGCAGGTCGGGGCTTTTTTTATAACTAATAATTGATGACACCTAAATGAGTTCTTTTTCGCCCAGTAACGTTCCGACATGAGAACTATGCAATACATCGATCAACTGATCTTCAAGCCCAAAGCGTTGTGCAAATATCTCACCAAGGCTGGCAAGGTCAATAATGCGTGCATCCAAATCATGTGAGCTTAAATACTTGTCGTTAAAATCAAGTATATACTCTGTCGTTGTTTGGATTTTTTCGAGTAAATTGGGCTCTTTGTCTAATCCTGACGCATCCTCAAAAAGCTGTCCTTCTTTATGCAGCTGGTCAAATATTTCAAAGTGGCCAACCGAGATGTAATCTACCATCAGCTCACAGAACTCTTGCAGCTCTCCGACATGCTTGACCGCATTATCGCTAACGTCGATAACTTCTGTTAGGTCACAGTATTTGGCGAGTAATTCTCGACGCTCTTCCAGCCATCGCTCAATAATTTTGCTTACGTTACTCCAATGAGATTGCAGTTTTCGATTATCCTTAACCATTATCTTTACACCTGTGTTTTAAACCCTTTCACAAGTGTACCTCTTTTTTCATAAAAGCATAATCATTCAAGGCCCAAAAGATTGCATAAGAGGAATGAGGAACAGAGCTGTCCAAATACCGTTTAGACCCATACCAATGGTTGAGAAAGCCCCGCATCGAGGACTTTTCTCGAACGCTTTAAGAGTCCCAATGGCATGTGCAGTGACACCCAAGATCAGTCCTTGCCATCGCTCGTCATGTAAACTAAAAAATTTAAAAATAGGCTCTGCGACAACGATCCCAACGATCCCTGTAAACAGCACAAGAAAAGTAATCAGTGCGATTAGACCGCCTAATTGCTCAGTGATAATAATCGCAATGGGTGTGGTGACTGATTTAGCCACCAATGAGAAAATTGCTATGGGCTCCAAGATAAGCCAGCTACCAATAACTAAAACACTAACGGCAGCGAAAAAGCCACCACTGAGTACGGTTAATAGGATTGTTGGCCACAGTACAGAGAGGGTTTTCAGTTGCTGCGACAAAGGGACGGCTAAGGCTACAGTTGCAGCACCAAGTAGCCAATTCAATATGCCGTTTGCAGAATAATAAACACCATAGTCTATATCTAGCAAATATAAAGTAAGGCCAATAAGAGGAGTACTGATCACTAAGGGATGACTCAGTGGATGATTGCCACAACGTCGATAGACAAAAACACCAACACTAAAACCCAGAATAGAAAAGAAGATTAACCAAGAGCTCTCAGTGATTTGCTGCCACTGGTGCATTATCAGTTCAGACATCTTTGTTACCCTTAATCGAGGTAATTAGCAGAGTCATTAAGATCATTGTCAAAGGGGTGCTAACAATAACAGCGAGTAAAAGCTTGGGCAGTTGCAAGTTGATCTGCTCACTGAGAAAAAAAGCGCCAACACAGGCTGGAATAAACAGCAGAGAAAGATTTTGAATCAGGTGAGAACTAGTCGGTTGAATTAGATCATTGAGTTGGCTTGAGAATATAAGTACCACTAGCAGTAACAACATTCCAACCAGCGGGCCAGGAATAATAACACCAGTCCATCGGACTAACAGCTCTCCAAACCATTGAAAGGCAACGAGGACTATTAGCCCACAGATGAATCTCAGTGCTTGCGGAATAATTGGATGAGGCCTATGCCAGAGAGTATTACAAAAACAACAAGCACCCAGCCCGGCATACTCATACTAAACAGCTCCCATTGGACCTTTGCGCAATTACCATCTCCGCGAATTAGCATGGTAATGACCTCCGAGGCTGGGAAAACATCCATCAAATAGTCCACCGGCGGGCCACATGCGGGTATAGAGTCTTCAGGAAGACTTTGTAACCACAGCTGTTTAATCGAGAAAAATGCACCGCCAATAGACGCGGCTATAGCGAGGCCAGAGTAAATTTTCCGCCCGCGACCTAGGGGGTTATGCAGCGCCGCCATTAAAAATATTACCCCTACCATAGCCACAAATACCCGTTGAGTGATGCACAGATAGCAGGGCTCAAGGCCTAGGTGCTGTTGAAAATAAACAACTGCTATTATCAATGCGCCAGCACAGCCAAGGGCACCTAAAAGGTTTAATGCTCTGTAGGTTAGATAATTCAATGAAGACTCCATTAGTGGTTAACTGATGTTCTCATATAGGGCATGCCTAGCGGTAATAGTCAGCCAAAAAATCATCAAAAGAAAGACTATCATTGGCTTCTATATCAGCTTGTTTTTGCAAAGATTTTTCTGCTAATTCTTTGTACTTATGCATTGTTTCGACGCTGGGTGGATTGGCTTGAAAATAGTCTCTATGCTCACAGGCTTTGCGCATTGCCATACCATAGTATGTCTCGTCATTCTCACGCATTTCTGTCAATAGCCTAGCGGCAGGTGTTGAGCTATCATCATGGATACGGTCCAACATGACATCTAAAACGTGAGTATAGGCTACAGTTTGGTTGGCGCTATCTAGAAGCGATGCCACTGGACGCATCTCATCAAGCAGCGTTCGGCCCCATTCTCTTAGGGGCACCTCTTCCTTGCCTCGCAACAGGCTTAATGCCGGATCACGGCCAGAATAGACGGTACGATCTATATTTTTAGGGATGCATACGTATTCTTCAGCATCCGTCGGGGGACTGTCTTGGAGCAAACAAAACAATAAAAAAGTATCTAAAAAGCAGATTGTTTCTTCATCAATTCCACAGGGTAGAAGTGGGTTGAGGTCGACACACCGTACTTCAATGTACTCTACACCACGCTCGATAAGTGCATGCACGGGGGTTTCGCCTGAGGCGGCGGTACGTTTCGGTCGAATGGTACTGTAGAACTCGTTTTCAATTTGTAAGAGGTTAGTACTAAGTTGCTGATACTCACCAGCACTGTCTTTTAAGCCGATCGTATCATAGGCCGGATAAGCTTGAGAGAGCGCTTTTTTTAGGGTTTCAGTGTATTGAGGCAAGTCGTTGTAACAGACAGCCAGTGAGCTTTGAGCATCACTCTGATAGCCTAAATCACCCATACGCAGCGAAGTCGCATAAGGTTGATACAAACTGTGAGTATCACTACCAACAGAGGTTAAGCGGTGATCGTGATCACCCACAAAGCTTCGGCAGATTGCAGGAGCAGCACCTAGCAAATAAAGAAGTAACCAAGAGTAGCGCCGAAAGTTTCTAATCAGACCAAGGTACCCATCAGATTTGAAATCTTGCAATGATTGCTGGTTGCCCGCACTAATTTGCAAGTCTTCCCAGAGTGAATCGGGCACTGAAAAGTTGTAGTGAATACCTGCAATGGTTTGCATTAAGCGGCCATATCGGTTTCCAAGCCCACGTCTATAGGCGCTTTTCATCTTTCCGACATTGGAACTGCCGTATTGCCCAATAGGAATACTTGCATCTGAGCCTAGCTGGCAAGGCATGCTATTGACCCACAGCAACTCGTCACCAATATTCTGGTAGGTAACCCGATGAATCTCTTCTAATTGATTCATCACTGTGTCGATCGACGAAGAAGGCGCAGTGATAAATTCTAACAGTGCTTCAGAGAAATCTGTTGTTATATTTGGATGGGTCAACGCAGCACCCAGCGAGGCAGGATGAGGTGTCTGAGCAAGCATTCCATTGGCTTCAACCCTAAGGCTTTCCTTCTCGATACCCCGCGCTATTCCGGTTAATCGATCTGCTTTTGCAGGGTTGCTCAGTATGTTCAGTTTAGCATCTAAAGACAAAATAGAATCCCGTTTAGGCTGCGCTAGACTGATTTTCAGCAACAGCATTTTGTTCAGTATTGAGCGCCTCAAGCAGCACTAGAGGGCGTCCTTTTGAATCTGCCGCACACTCAACTATTTCCGCCCTCAAACTGATGTCTTTAGCATTTAACTCGATCAGTTGATTCAACGCGATGTCTCTGTGAGGAGTATAAAAAAGAGGGCTGGATTCAATATCATGAGTCCACTGTAAGTGCTTATCAAGCATTGCCATCCCTTGGTTTTGTATGATGTAAATTCTCATGCACTTCCCGTGACAGAACCGTTGATTTCGGGCACAGTGTACCCTATACAGATGTTCGATAAAAAGGGAAATAACATGACTAAACAGGCCTTAGTTCCAGTTGCTGATGGCAGTGAAGAAATTGAAGCGGTAACCATAATAGATGTGCTACGGCGGGCTGGAGTCTCAGTCACTGTGGCGTCGGTTAGCGAATCTAACGATCTAAAAATTACCGCATCTCGAGGAACTCATATCGTCGCTGACTGTGATATTCAAGAGTGCGCAGGAAAAACCTGGGATTTGATTGCACTTCCAGGCGGGGACCTTGGGTCACAACATCTTGCAAAAAGTCAGGTGCTTGATCAGCTATTGCAAACACAGGTTGAAGAATATCGTTTATTGGGTGCTATCTGTGCAGCACCGGCAATAGTGCTTGGTGAAAAAGGTTTTCTGGCTGATAAGACGGCCACCTGTCACCCACAGTTTTATCAATCCATGAAGGCAAAAGAGATAGATACTGAGTCTCGGGTGGTGGTTGATGGAAACTGTGTGACCAGTCAGGGCCCAGGCACGGCAATTGATTTTGCTCTGGAACTAGTTGAGCAACTATGTGGTGTGGTTAAGCGCGAGGAAGTGGCATCACCGCTGGTACTAACAACATCACCCACTGCTTACTATTAACCGACTAGTTGGAGATAGTGTCAGTGTCAGATGAGTCACCCATTAGTTGTTGCTTGAGAGTGGCGCCAGCCATATAAAGGCAAGGTACAAAGAGCAGTGTTACGGAGGTCGCAAATAGTACACCAAAGGATAGTGAAGCAACCATCGGTATCAAAAACTGTGCTTGCAGGCTAGTCTCCATAAGGATGGGGGCAAGACCAATAAAAGTGGTGATTGACGTCAATATAATGGGCCTGAATCGGTCAACACTGGCTCTAACCAAAGCATCATAGAGACCTTCGCCTTCCTCACGAAGCTGAATAATCCGATCCATCAGTACTAAATTGTCGTTTACTACGACTCCAGATACTGCCAGCACACCAACTAAAGATAGCAAGCTAAAGTCTAAGCCCAATAAAAGATGCCCGAAAATAGCGCCCATAATACCAAACGGAATAGCAGACAAAACGCCAATGGGCTTTAGATAGGATTTAAACTCGACCGCCATTAACGAATAAATTAACAGAATTGCCAGACAGAACAGCTTAAGGCCGGTACTATTAAACTCCTCTTGATCCTCAATCTGACCATCTTTTTTAATAGATACTTCTGGAAACGATTTGCGCATCTCATCAGCGACATCGCCATAGATAATCTCAGCTATCTCGCTCACAGTTAGTTTGCCCGATGATGGCAGGGCAGTAATACGAATGCTACGCTCTCGGTCACTGCGCTTTATACGCGAGTATCCGGGCACATAATTGGCTTCAGCAACAGAGTAAAAAGGTACCTCAGCACCACTAGCGGTGCGTATGCGCATGCTTTCTAAGGTATCAACCTGAGATCGAGCATCTTTGGGATACCGAACCATAACTCGAACATCATCTCGTTCACGAGGTATGCGTTGAGCCTCAGCGCCATAAAAACCTTGGCGCACTTGGCTGGCGACCTGCGACAGGCTAACACCAAGACTATCTGCGTTGGGTAATAAACTGATATCGATATCGGCGCGCCCAGAATACAGATCATCGCGAATGTTCTTTGTGCCTGGTAGCCGCTCTAACTGCTCTCTGATGAATACAGCAGCTTCCGCTAATTGCGCAACATTGGATGACGTCAGGGAAATTGAAAACATCGACGATGGCGGCCCAAGGGTCGTATCGAGGGTAATTTTTTTGGCTTCCGGCACTGGCCCCATAGTGGACTGCCATCGCTCTCCTACCAGTTTCGGATTTATCTGGCCACTGACCTCGGGGGTGAGCTCGATCAAAAGGCGAACAGTATCACCCCACATGAAGGATAGTTGATTAGCAATTAAGTCATCAGTCACAATCTCGTCTCGAATCAGCGCATCATTTGCGAGCTGTTCAGCCGCTCGTTCTGCACGTTTCATAATGTCGAGTTTTGCTTCTTTAGAATGACCATCGGGCATCTCTAGGCGCATTGAAATAAAGTCTGAGGCTACATCTGGCGATTGTACTCGCTTGACATAGCCTGCGCCGACCAAGGTCAGTGATAGAGTTAAGGCCAAAAAGAACAAAGTTAAGGTTAGGTAATGCCAGCGCAG
>DCBC01000057.1:7556-17262 GCA_002313335.1 Porticoccaceae bacterium UBA1117 | reverse complement strand
GAAATCGCTACTGCTAAGACCAGCTTGTTATTTTTTGTTAAATTTTTCATGATATTCTCCCTTATGAGTTCTGATACTTCCCGTATTAAATCTAGCCTTACTAAGGCCTATGCATCAAAATTTTAAAACATAGATCTTCGTACTTTGTACTTCGAATGCAAAATAAAGTCAATTCTTTTTACACACTGTTGAACGTTTAGATTAATAGTTTGAACGAATTAATTCAACATACTCTTGCAATGCAATCAGATGGGAAAATGGTATCAATAGAGTAGTCGGTTATAACTGGAACTTGGCAATAGATCAGGATATGGCTCTTCTCCATCACATCATTTTTTTAAAAAAACAAGGCCCACTAACTATTATTACAAGTAAATATGACCCTGCTCTGCATGTATTCTACTGTGGCTACTCTTCTTCATGAATCAAATCGACTCACCATACAAACCTTAATAGAGATAGCCAAAACAATAAATAATCATTTTGCCTTACCTTAAAAGTACTAAAGCTAGACGCCGAACCAATTTTAAAACTAGTCCCATAGCCTCTATTTCTGAAACTTGACGTCGAAGTCAATTATTAATAACATCAGATTTAATCTGGCGCCGATACTAGTGAAGGCATTTAAAGGATTACCGGCCATTAGCCCTAATTAGGTTGAGATCTATGCAATTATCTAGAAGAAAAATTCTCGCAGCCCTCGCCAGTACCGATATGGCTGCGCTTGCTATTTCTGTCGTAACTGCCAACCCTAAATGCACAGAGAAACTGTCGTTAGTTGAGATACTGCAAAGAGACATTACCTATAAGAGCTGAACTCGAAGAACGAAAATTCGCTAGCCTAATACTCTTCGTGCCGCTTAAGACGATACCGATCTTGGCCAAGTTATTAAAGGTACTACACTAAATTTTAAATTAATGAGGATAGACCATGGATTGGAAAGCTAAAAACCAAAAGAACAAGGCGATTGTATGGGACTATTGGCAGCGTATGAATAGCGCTCGGCCTAGCGAGGTAAAAGGCATCTGCAAAAAAGTCTTCCATAAAAATATCAACTGGAATGGATCTCAACCTTTTAATCAGATTCGTGGGATCGATGCTCTGATCACTACGTTTTGGGAGCCATTATTGAATGCATTCCCTGATATAAAGCGTGTTCCCCAGATTCTGTTAGGTGGCTTGTCTGATGGTGAAGAATGGGTATCTGGCTATGGCTATTTAACAGGCACATTTGTGCATGATTGGCTGGGTATTCCTGCAACAGGTAAAAAAACGCACATCAACTTTGGTCAGTTTTTTGTCATGCGTGACGAAAAGATAGTTGAGAGTTATGTCATCTTCGACATTCTTGGCGTCATGAAACAAGCGGGATTTCAGGTATTACCTCCAGCCTTCGGTCAAGAAGGAGGAAAGACCGTGAAGCCCGGTGAGAACGGTATTCTTTTAACAGAGCAAGATGACCTTGAGAGTCGCAAAACACTTCAGTTAGTTGACGCGATGGCTACCAGCATGGGCTGGTACAACAGAGATCGTGACATGGGAAATATGGAAACGATGCAGCACGAGTATTTCTGGCATCCCGATTTTCATTGGATGGGTCCAACAGGTATTGGCTCTTCACACACTATTGAAGAATATAAGGACTTCCATCAGAGACCCTGGGTTCTTGGATTCGGTGATCGAGAAATCAATGAAAAGCCTGGCGGGCGTTTCATGGGTTATTATGCAGAAGGTCAATTTGGTGCTCTCGGCATTTGGGATTCTAAATTCTCTTTACATCATGGAGAATACCAGGGAATTGCTGGTACTGGAAAGATGATGACACTTCGTGACTTTGACTGGTACAGACGAGACGGTGACCATCTTATTCAGAATTGGATTCCGATCGATCTAATTGATCTATTTATGCAGATGGGTGTCGATCTTTTCGACCGAATGCATCGTCAGCATGAGCTTAGAAAGCAAGGGATCGACTGGTGGGACCTTCCGGTTAAAGGATTTTCTACAAGTACCAGTAAGTTGAATCCTCGCAAGTTCTAATCAGTATTTGGCCTAAGTCAAAAGCCTAAATGCATTAAGTCGCTCGAGCGAAAATAGCGTCAGCAAAATAGCTGAAACGTGAGCAAAAGAAGTAACATAAATAATTTCTTAAAAAGGACACTTTTATGCTAACACGACGTCGTTTTATAAAAAATAGCGGCGCAATAGGTGCATCCTTAATTGCGTCTCCAATGATTATGGGAAGTAGTCGTTTGTCTCATGCCTACGGATATCGCGCTCTTGTATGTATTAACTTGGCTGGCGGCTATGACTCTTTCAACATGCTGGTTCCATCGGATGCTAGCCAGTATTCGGCGTACTCAGATGCTCGCACGAATCTGGCATTGAACCGCAGTAGCTTACTAGATCTGGCTGGTCATACCAAAACTGGCAGATCCTACGGCGTGCATCCAGGTATGCCAGAGCTGCGTGAGCTTTATAACAATGGTGAAGCAGCATTTATCGCAAATGTTGGTGCTCTAAACAAGCCTCTTAGTGCAGCTGAGCTTAAGTCTAATGTTGACTTTGGGCCTTCACAATTATTGTCGCACACAGGCCAGATAGGTCAGTGGCAAGCTGGTTCGTCGAAGTTAATTACCTCATCAGGATGGGGTGGTCGCGCAGCAGATTCGTTACAGGGTGTCTTTCCCGCTAATGATATCCCTGTAAGCGTATCAATGTGCGGAGCTAATACCTTCCAGCTTGGCACTAAAACTTTT
Source organism: Porticoccaceae bacterium UBA1117 (assembly GCA_002313335.1). Lineage (GTDB taxonomy): Bacteria > Pseudomonadota > Gammaproteobacteria > Pseudomonadales > Porticoccaceae > HTCC2207. The sequence goes on along the minus strand of DCBC01000057.1, from coordinate 14,502 downwards.
CCCTACGACTGCGAACCCCCTCGAATTCGTTCATCATTCTCAGAGCGTTCTGTTGGGATTGATTTCGACTTTGTAACCAGTCAGTTAGCTAAAAAAGCATACCATAATTTACATGGCGCCTCGTCACACTGGCCAGATACTAAAATCACTATGGCTAAGAAAAATGGTGTTGCAGCTGGTAATGAGCAAAACAAACTCTCAGATTTCCAAACAAAATTCGCACAAGACCATTTTTCCCAGCAGCTATCGAAAGTGGCGCAAATTATCTCCGAACAAGATCCTACGAAGCCAGCTCGGCAGATTTTTTATGTCAGTTTTAATGGGTGGGATCACCATCACCAGTTGCTCGCAAGTCAGGCCTCGATGTTGCCTGTTTTGAGTCAAGGACTACTATCTTTTCGCAATGCACTTTCTGAGCTTGGCTTGTTTGATGATGTTACAACATTTACTGCATCAGAGTTTGGTCGATCGCTAAAATCTAATGGATCTGGTTCAGATCATGGCTGGGGCGGTCATCAGATTGTGATGGGCGGTGATATACAAGGCTCTCAAATATACGGTCAGTATCCCGACTTATCGCCGTCAAATCCATTAAATATCGGCCAAGGAGTTTTTGCGCCTACGACTTCTAATAACCAATACTTTGCAGAGCTGGCGCTTTGGCTAGGTGTACCTTTATCTAAAATTAGTTACGTGTTGCCCAACTTACAGGCGTTTAAGTCACGGCTAGGTAAGGATGCAAACCTAGGATTTTTTTCTAACTCTTAGAATAAGATGAGGTTAATATTAAACATTAGGCTTCAGTATAAATATCACTCAATAACCGCCACTCGCACGCTGTGGGAGCATAGCTTCCTATCAGCGACATCCAAAACCTTTAAACGAAAGGGTATTTGGAAGTGCTGTTTAATGGTATATTATTAGTAATCTAATAATCATAATGTTGAGCAAATAGACCATGGATATAGATGTAGCTCAAAAGCCATTAGGCAAATATTTAATTGATGACTTAAAGCAGTGCATACTGGACCAGCCTCCTGAAGCCTGGACAGAGCAATTCCTTAGACAAAATACCTACGAGGTGCATAAAGATACCGAGTCAATCGTCATGCTATTTTGTGAAGAAAGCTGGCCTAAAGGTGAGGTACATAAAGATATGGGCTGGGATAGATTATCAGAAGCTGCCATGCCGATCATTAATGCCATCCTAGATGAACACTATCCACCCGGCGGAATATTATTACGCGCAATGGCTGCCAAGCTAAAAGCAAAAGGCCAAATTACACCGCACAGAGACACACTTCACTCTTTCCATATTGGCCATAGAATTCACATACCTATTACTACAAATTCCGCCGTTCGATTTACCATCGATGGCCGTCCTTACCCTTTTGAAGTAGGTCAGGCTTATGAAATTAATAATCAAAAAAAACATAGTGTGATAAATATGAGTAACGAAGATAGAATTTCATTTATTTTTGATTATGTACCCCCACAAAACCTACCAAAGACCTCACCCGAAACACAATAGACACCACCATGAATCTAACGTCGGAAATAAAAAATAACAGCCTTAAGCAAGCGATCGAATTTCTTCGCTCAAATAGGCCTTTACGTGCAGAGGAGCTATGCCGAGACTATTTGATTAAGCACCAAGGCTGCACCCATCACATGAGATTACTCGGTCACTCATTGATAGCACAAAACAGACTTATCGAAGCCGAGGAGCAATTAAAATTTGCCATTGAACTTGACCCAGACTTCCCTCACCTCTATGAAGATCTGGGGAGTATTTTATCCTTACAATCTCGATTTAATGAAGCTATACCGCTTTTTGAGAAAGCTATTGCCCTTCTACCCACGCTGCCACATGCAAATAAAAAACTGGGTGAAGCTCTGGCTGCAGAAGGACGAGGTGAGGATGCTGATTTAGCCTTTGAAGAGTACATAGAACAAAACTCCGATAGAGCCGATGTGATTAAAGGCATAGAGCTTCAGCGTGCGGGTAAGCATGACGACGCCATTGTAGCCTTTCGATCTGTATTAAAAAGAAGCCCTGACAACATCAATGCACTGAAACATTTAGCTGGTGCTTATTGGCAAGAAAAAAACAACTTTAATGACGCGGAAGCCTTACTGAGAAGAGCGACACAAATATCTGCTAGCTACTATGAAGCCTGGCATATGCTGGGTTGTGTCCTCATGGAGCAAAATAAATATGTTGATGCTATCAAGACCTTTACAAAATGCACCCGCTTAGAGCCTAAAGATCCTGATGGATGGACCGGGCTGGGCAACGCTTATGGCAGAGCCATGTACCCAGAAAAGAGCGCCGAAGCCTTCAAACAGTCATTAGCTATCAAACCTGATGCTCCCCATGTCAATACATCTTATGCTCATGAACTTAAAACCATAGGTGACCAAGCAGGTGCCCTCAAAGCCTATCGGAACGCGATCAAACTCAGACCAGATCTTGGTGAGGTTTATTGGAGCATGGCTAACTTAAAGATTTTTAAATTTGAAAATGAAGAAGTTGATGCGATGAAAAGTCAGCTTCAAAACTCTGAGCTTTCTGAGACCTCACAAATTCACTTCAACTTTGCTCTTGCTAAATCATTGGAAGATGTCAAAGATTACGACAATGCCTGGCACTATTATCACCAAGGTAATCAAAAGCAAAGAATGACAGTTGAACACGACCCATTAGAAATGGAAGGTAGAAACACCGCCATTAAAAATACCTTTAGCAAGACCTTTATGACAGAAAAGAAAGGTGTAGGCCATTCAGCACCCGATCCTATTTTTATTGTTGGACTTCCTCGATCTGGATCAACCCTCATTGAGCAAATTATTGCCAGTCATAGCCAGGTAGAGGGCACTTCAGAATTACCGTTAATTAATAAAATATCTGATCATATTGGCCGTTATAGAAATGACAGTATCCGCTATCCCGAAGCTGTTGCCGAACTGCGTAACAAAGACCTAGTGGCTTACGGTAAGCAATATATAGAAGAAAGCCAAAGACACCGAATGAGTAATAAGCCATTTTTTACAGACAAGCTGCCTAATAACTTTTCCCACATAGGTTTTATCAAAACGATTTTACCTAATGCTAAAATAATTAATGCACGACGCCACCCTTTTGATAGTTGTCTAGGTGGTTACAAACAGCTCTTTGGACGAGGTCAAAACTTCACTTACGATATGTTTGACCTCGCTCATTATTATAAAGAATATGATTTGATGATGAAGCATTGGCACAGCGTACTACCTGAAGAGATTCTCGATGTGCATTACGAAGTTACTGTAATCGATTTAGAATATCAAGTTAGACAAGTATTAGAGTTTTGCAATCTACCCTTTGAAGAAGAGTGTTTACGTTTTTACGAAAACGAACGGGCCGTAAAAACGGCAAGTTCTGAACAGGTTCGCCAGCCAATTTATACCGGAGGGCTAGGTAAATGGCGACGTTACGAGGAGCATCTGGACTTATGGAAAGATCAACTAGGCTATATTATTGATGAGTTACCTGAGGCATCCAGAAATGCAGGGCTTTAAAGCCATGCACTGCTAATCAATCGAATGGCCATACCTCTAAACCATGAATACCATTGCGGACATCATTGCTAATATTTGCGGTAGCAATCTGTTCGTTTTTTGGTAAATTATACAAAGTAACCGTTGATGGGGATGACCCTCCGGCGATAACTGAATCTGACAAAACACAAAGCCCCCTGGCGAAACCAGGTCTGACCATCACCTCATCTCTTTTATCTAAATGTGCCATTTCACGGTCTAGATATTTAGGCACTACCATGGCTCTGTCTTCCTCACCTTCACCTCTACCGGTATAACGAAGCACGTCATCGTTAGTGTCGTTAAACAGCACACCATCCCTAAAAGGCCTCGCATTATGTGTGCCTGGGGGCAACTCAACGGACATATTTACTTGACTACCGTTGTAATGCAACATTCCACCGGACTTCAAGCCCGATAAATACATTCCGTTTTCATTACAAAATACATTATTAATATGCAATTTGTTAAACATCATAGGCCCATCAGTTGACTGAGGGTCAAACCGTTTACCGTTAAACCTGAATTGCTTATTTTGAATCGTCATACCCCAATCAAAAACGTGCTTATCAAGGTCAAATGACAAAATACTATCGAAGCCCGTGGAGGTTAAAAAAATCTTGCGCTTAAAAACCGTTATTTCATGGCAGTGCTTTAAGTAAGGATTCCGCCATGAACCTATGAGCTCAAATCTTGGGGTAAAAGCAAATAATTCATCACTGGCTGCAATATAGATTTTTTCATCGTCAAAACAGATTCCTCGAAGGCCTCTATCCCAACCTCTACCCTGCCAATCAATATTAACGGTATCCCAATCTAACTTTTGTTCCACTAATTCGTTTTCGAAATCGATTAGGTAAACGCCACCATGGCTCTCACCTTGCTGACTCCCCCTAACAACAGAGCTTGTTACTAACTTAACCATATAAAAAAATTCTAAAGACTAATTTAAAAAATGACTTAAAAAATAGTATCGCCATAACTGAGAGAAAAAAAAGGGCGGGTGTATCACCCGCCCTTTTTATTAGAACGTCTTGCGCACCGTCAGCCATGTCGTTCGAGGCCTCTCAAGTGTTCGTTCATTATGGAAACGGTTATCGCCAAATAGATCGCCGTAAGTATTACCTGATGTAGACACATAGGTAGAGTCATTACTATCAAAAACATTATCAATTTGTAACGTGAATTCTAATCCGTCCGGCATGTCCAGTCCAAAGGATAAGTTACTCACGTTATAAGACCTAGATAAGCCATTTCTATTATTAGCCACAATATCTGTAGTGCCATTCCAGGTCTCACTTTGATAGCTCCTATCAAAATAAACCCAGGCACTACCACCTAACATCTTAGGTATATCATAGAGAACACTAACGTGGCCTTTTAAGTCAGGTGAACTAGGTAAGTCCATATCCTTCCGAATATCAACATCGCCCGAAGTCGTATCTGCAAGAGCACTAAAGTAAATATCGTCGTCAAACTTTGCGTCTGCGGCAAATAAACTCAAATTGATTTTTAGATTATCCGTTGCCTGCAAACCTAAGTCTAATTCAATACCGGTACTACCCGCATCGCCGGCATTGAGCGTACCTCTATTCCACCATTGTCCGAATGTTGCACTTTGCTGATAATCCGACCATTTCATTTGAAATAGTGTCGCATTAAGTTTTACCCGTTTATCCCACCAGTAACTTTTAAGGCCCAACTCATAATTATCTAACGTATCAGAGTCATAGGTGGCTGTAACCTGACCTGTAGCAACCGCACGCGGACTGTTGGAACCGCCAAGTCTAAAGCCCTGACTATATAAGCCGTACACCATAACATCTTCATTAATGTGATAATTTAGTGCCAATTTATAAATAGCATCGTCGGCTTTACCCTGACTTCGTGTGGCACCATCACCACCATCAGCTCTGCCTGCAGTAATCAAACCATCGGGAAAGTAGTTGAAACTCACCTCATCACGATCAAACTCAGACCAACGGAACCCTCCCTTAACAGTCAAGTCATCAGTAATATCGTAAGTTACCTCACCAAATACAGCTGTTTGCTTTACCGAGCGCTCAAAAATATTGACGTATCCAAGACCAGAGTCAGTTAATGGATAAGCTTGATTTGGGTTAGGCGTGTAACTATTGTAGTAATTTGCGATACCATAGTAATAGGCATAGTCTTGAGCGTATGCCCATGCCGTTGTATCTCGTAAGTTCTCATTAGAGGAGCCGTAGAACCATTCATCGTATACATCTTCGTAGAACAAACCGGCTGTCCATTGCAATCGGCTCTCACCTTTTGACGCCAAACGAATTTCAACGGTATCGCGCTCTTGCGATTGATCATTAAATATGAAACTACGGTTATACTCGGTGTTATATAAGCCATAGAGAGAACCATAGGCATTATAGCCGTTACCGTAGTAACGATCTTTGTACTGCGAATAAACGTCATTATCCCAGTTGTAGGCAATATCGCGTTCAACACGTGTCGCTGAGACAACTAAATCAGCAAAGCCTAGGTCACCTTCCAAGGTTAAAGACCCAGTAAGCCAATCATCTTCTCGATTTTCGTCAATGAAACGAGTCACTTTATAGTCGCCTAACAGAGGGTCGGTTTCCCAGGTACCATCTAACTCACTGTTTTCAGTCACCACTGTTAAGAGTGCGTTCCAATTTTCATTGAATTTTAAAGCAACCATTACACGGCCACCTAAAGTGCCGTACTCATTTTGGTTTTCATCAACAACGTTATACCCGGGGTCATCATTGCGGTGGCTACCACTTAAGCTTGCACCGGCAACATTATCAACATAGCCACCCTCTTTTGTAGAGTAAAGTACCGCACGAATGGCTAGAACATCTTCAATTAATGGAATATTTATATGCCCATTAATGTCATAGCTATTGTCGCCACCTCCGGTCATGCCATAACTTGTTTCAAGACTACCGGTCAGACCCTCATGGTTGGGTTTATTAGTGATTAGACGAAGAGTGCCCGTTTGAGAGCTAGACCCATAAAGCGTACCTTGGGGGCCATGTAAAGATTCAACCCGCTGCATATCAATAGGGCGCACACTCACCTGTTGTGAGTTGGTTGTCATGGGAATATCATCGAGATACACAGCAACCTGCCCATCGGTATAATATTCACCTGAACCCGAAGAAATACCACGCATAGCCAAGGAGTTTCTACCCGGCTGTGTTGCTGTAAGCGTGACACTAGGTAGAGCATTAATATAATCACTCATACTGCTAATACCCATGATCTCCATGGTATCGCCTGAAAAGGCAGTGATACTTTGGGGAACACTTTGAAGATTTTCCGCGCGCTTAGTAGCCGTTACCACGATTTCTTCAATGGCTTTGTACTCCTC
>DCBC01000057.1:0-7237 GCA_002313335.1 Porticoccaceae bacterium UBA1117 | reverse complement strand
TGTACTCCTCCTCGGCAAAAGATGCCGAGGGCAATGCTATATTGGCAATAGCAAATGCCAGAGGTGCCACAGCAAAACGCTGTACGGCCAACCCGCGCAAAACTGACTTAGACTTTTTGTTATTTGAGATTGTCATAATTAACCCCTAGTAAACTATTTTTTGAAGTGAAAAGTATTGACAGACAAAATAGTACACGCTTTGGATCAGAAACAAACACCACGCATATAGGTTCACGCAGTAGCTACAAGCTCTCTTTACGGAAATCTAGCCATGACGCCAACCTAAACTGCAGAAAAAGATTCTACACTCCGTTTGGCGAAGAGCAGCAGACTAACAAATTAAGTATATACCCCATTATGACAAGTTCCAAGCTGCCGTTAATCGAAAAAAATTGGGTTGTAACCGCCAAAGAGAGGCCCCTTGTAAACTTGCAGGTTGCTCACCGGAATATGAACCCATTGTTATCTAGAGGCCAACATTATTTTTTAATCACCGGCAATATCAAATATGACAGTTTATCCTTGCCATGATGGACCTTATTACTAGCTATCCTCCATTTCTTTTCATCGTAATTATTACCACCAGTATTTAAGTTACGATCCCAACGGGGAAAGTTTGAGCTGGTAATTTCTAAGCGAATCTTATTGCCTTTGGCAAAATAATTACTGCTGACACGTAAATCCAATCGGATTTCATACAATTCTCCAGGTGTCATCAATTCCGCTTTAGACAAACTTTTACGGTAACGCATACGTAAAGCGCCTTCCTGAATATTAAAGGCTCTACCATCGGGATACACATCCACTAATTTGGCGGTGAAATCCGTATCTGTCGCCGAGGAAGATACCCACAGCACCACATCTATGGAACCGGTAACTTCTATACCTTCGCTCAGCGCCTCGGAGGTATAAACCAAAACATCATTTCGTAATTCAATCTCTGATTGATCATAACCCCCCGCTTCGCTGTCACTGCCAGTACAGCAAGAGTGTCCACCTAAAGAGGGTACCGGATGAGCCGGATCATAAATAAAGCTATCGACATTGGATTTCTCTGGCGCTTTTAGACTAAGTACACCATCGCCATGACGGCTATTGGCCCTACCTTGCCCCTGCAAATACCATTTTTGATAAGTCGTATCTTTTGGTGGCCAAACCTCGCTTTGTCGCCACTCATTTTTCCCCATCAGGTAATATTGCACTTTGGGCATATCGGTAATGCCATTCTTTTTACCTTTAAGCCAGTAGTCATACCAGCGTAATTGGATATCCAGCCAAGGTAATCTAGCGTCTCCCAACTCTCTTTCACCCACAATAGTACTTTCTGTGGCTTCCGTGTAACCACAATGTGTTGAAGGACCTATGATCATAAATTGATTATTTTTCGCCACTTTACTCTGGGCGTTTTCTCGGAATGCATTAAACATCTCTGTCGTTTCTTCCGGGCCATAGTCATACCAGGAATCCATAAACAACGCAGGGACATTAAAGGTATCGGAGGCTCGGGCAAAATCCAAATTACGGAAGTACGCACTATCCGGATGACTGGTGACCCATTTTCCATAGTCAGTGGGGGGAATACCGGCCCTGTCCAAGAGGCTATCAATGGGTAAGGTGGGTAAAAGAGTCAAGTAATGCTCAAAATCAGTTTTGGGTTTCATATCATAATTCTTGGAAGCGGAAGAACGAAACCATGCTTGTCTATCAACATGCGCCGGTGGCCCGTAAAAAACTTTAGTCCCTTCAGTAGAAAACCAACCCGCTGTTTGACCAAGTTCGAATACACCACCACTAAATCCTTGCCATGCTCTGCCAGGTTTGTACCAGCCAGATGCCGCAGACATGGGCATCGCAACAACATGGTTAGGGTGCTTAACGGCAGACAACACTACCTGAGTCTCCCCCAAATAGGAGCAACCTTCAGTTCCCAACTTGCCATTCGACCACGGCTGGGTGGTCAACCAATCAATGGTATCGTAACCGTCTTCACGACGCCCGGTGGCAACCATATAGTCTCCTTCCGATTCGAAACGCCCGCGAATATCTTGAACCGCGATAACATAACCTCGCCTCACTAACTCCTCGAGCAATGGATAGCCATTAACATAACCATTTTTACTGTAGACGGTTCGAACTAATATCACGGGTAGTTTTTCTTTTGCCCCTTCAGGAAAATACAAATCAGTTGATAATTTGACCCCGTCACGCATGGAAATCATATGGCTTTTTTCCAGTTTGATTGCATAGGCTTCAGAAAAAGCCAATGAAGCCAAAAGGAATTGCATAACTACGGCTAAAAGGATTTTACTTAAATAGATGATTTTCATTGCAACTTTCCTTTCAAGATAAAGGACGCGACATGTTTAAGGCTTTGGTTTTGATACACCCAGTCACCACCGCAACCCATTCTTCGGGCATTTGATCAGTAACAGCGAACCATCGTCCCGGAGTTCACAGAACTCAAAGTTAGGTCTACTGCATAGCCTGAGAGTCATACAATCTAATCCAAAAAGCATACTGATATTGATCATCCGCTAATGAGTATGTTCTGAACGTGTGTTTTCCCCAAGAATCATCACCACCTATACCCATCTGCCCAAAATCAATATTAACTGATATCAAGTTTTTGGGCTTGATATCATTAAGATGAACATTGACACGCTTTTCATTATTTTGCGCAGCTGGGCCGTCTTCACTGGTTATCGCAATTTTAAAGGGCGGAATAAAATCATTTTGCACATTGTGATGAACACTAAAGCCAATGGTCGATTCCGCCTCAATCGTTATACCAGAGTGCATATCATTCCTTAAACTAAACCATCGGGTGTCAGTTTTATAACCATTTTCTTGTGGTCTGACATAAGGCACATAGTGGTCTGCTACTTTATTGCTATAAATACCAATATTGGCTGCATTTTTTCTATCGCGGTAGTTTTCAAAAGGACCACGGCCATACCACTTAACATTATCGAGCGTATTAATTAGTTGCATATTCATACCGACTCGGGGCATCAGGGGCATACCTTCAATTTTCACAAAATCATTGCTAACGCGAATATCACCACCGGAATAAATAGTGTACTCAGCCCGCCATAGCGCAATCTTGTTACCCTCACTATCGGCAAATTGGTAGCTTGCTCTTATTTCGACCTTATCATGAGTATCTTGTACTACATCTAAATCAACAAGCGTTCGATATTGACTAGATTCAGCCCATACTTTCGCCCAGTCAGGCATATAGTTGCCATAATCATTATCCGTGGGCGCACGCCATAAATTAGGTGCCAACGGCGACAACAATAAAGGTTCACCCTGTTTAATGACCTGATTGATTAAGCCCGTTTCGCGGTCAAACTCGATCGCAAGCAATGAATTACTAATCGTTAATTGATTAGCTATATTGTCAACAAATAGCGGATCACCTGTTGCTGAAAGCGTCGGTTGATAAACTGCCGGCAGCTGGTCATTAACAATGGCAAATTGCTCTTCAGCATAAATATGGCTTGCAGGTAGTAATAATTTCTGCGTCTTATTGACTAATTTCAGTGATAAGAAATATTCAGTTTCAGGATCCATCGTTAGTAGCGAATAACCCAAGTTTAGTATTTTATTTTCATCAGGTCCAATCTCTAACTCGGTATAGATGCCTTCCTTAGATACTCGCCCATTGGCCAACAGTTGCCACTGCAACTCGAATTCTTTTAAGCTGGTAAAATTATATTTGTTTTCAACCCGTACTTTACCCTGGACTAAACTGATAGCCTCAAAGTTGACTGATTGATAGACTTTTTTAACCTCCCAAAAAGCAGGCTGAACTTTACGATCGGGAAAAACAATGCCATTGAGGCTAAAGTTACCGCTAGATGGAACATCTGTTGGGCCATAATCGCCACCATAAGTCCAATAAGGCACACCGTCTTCATCGTGCTCTAATAGACCCTGATCAACCCAATCCCAAATAAAACCTCCGGTAAGATTATCGTGAGCATTAATAACATCCCAATATTCTTTGATATTGCCATTACTGTTGCCCATAGCATGTGAGTATTCAATTAACAGAAAAGGACGATCGCCATGCTCTTCAGCATATTTTTCTAAATCCCATTTACGCCAGTACATACTAGAATGAAAATCAGAGTGACGCTCACCCACTTCATCGATATCACCCTCTGTTTCATATTGAACTGGGCGTGTATTGTCTATTTGTTTTAACCACTTGTACGTCGCACCTAAGTTAATCCCGTCACCCGCTTCATTTCCTAATGACCAAATAACAATAGAGGCGAAGTTTTTGTCACGCATCCACATACGCTGGGTGCGATCTAAATGATGTGGCAACCAATGTGGTTTATTACCTAAGGTTTTATCATGGTCATAACCATAACCATGGCTTTCAATATTCGCCTCATCTACCACATATAAACCATATTGATCAGTTAACTCATAAAAACGCTCAGGAAATGGGTAATGGGAAGTGCGGACCGCATTCATATTGGCCTTTTTCATCAGAGCAATATCTTTAATCATGGTATCTTCGTCGATGACATGACCTTTATCTTCATGGTGCTCATGAAGGTTAACGCCCTTTAATTTAACCGGCTTACCGTTGACCAAAAAAACACCGTTAGAGATTTTTACATTTCTAAACCCCGGGTTTTGGCTTAATACTTCAATCACTTCATTATCAGCATTTTTCAATGTAATCAGTAATTGGTATAGCGTTGGTGTCTCAGCTGACCATGCTTTCACATCACTAACACTGTGCTCAAATGTCAGATGTTGGGAACTCACAGCCTGAGATGAATTAAACAAGGTAGTGCCACCGTCAAACAATGTCACTTCAACAGTATGTGCTGTTGACAAAACCGGTGAGGCCATCTCAATAGCCACTTTTAACTGACCATCTTTGTAATTATTCACCAAGTCAGAAAAAACACGAAAGTCACGCACATGTTGAGTTGGCCTTGCAGTTAAGGTCACATCACGCTGAATACCTGATAAAGTCCACATATCCTGATCTTCTAAATATGAGGCCGTACTCCAACGATACACTTCCGCTGCAACGATATTTTTGCCTGGTTTTAAATAAGGAGTAACATTGAATTCAGTCGGTGTTTTACTGCCTTCATTGTAACCAACATAATCACCATTGATCCAAACATAAAAAGCTGAGCTTACACCACCAAACTGCAAGTAGTGCTGCTGCCCAGCCCAAGAAGAAGGCATTTCAAACTCTCGAAGATAAGAACCTACCGGATTATGGTCGGTAGGCACATTGGGTTCATCCATTTTGAACGCATAAGGAACATTAATATAAATGGGATAGCCGTGCCCTTCCCGCTCCCAATTTGAGGGTACTCTTATTAATCCCCAGTCACTACTGTCAAAATCTGCCTTATAAAAATCTACTGATCGATTCGCGGGCTTATCGGCATGTTCAAATTTCCACTCACCATTGAGTGATAAAATATTACCTTGCTGCTGAGAGGCTAAAGCACTCTGCTCATCTAAATAAGGAATATAGAACGCACGCGGCTGTTCCACGTTTTCATGAATAATATTAACGTCATTCCAGGCAGGTCGATTTTCACTGACACAGCTAGAAACTATAACTGCCCCAAACAAACAGTTTGCAAGGCGCGTAAAGGTTTGCAACATATCAACGCTCAATTTAGTAAAGGTTATTCGTTCGATAATAACATTATTGAAACTGCAGAAGGAATATCCATAGATTATAGGCAGTTACAGCCATGCGTCTTTAAAAGACATACCTGATAACAGATTTATTAATTTGTTTAGATTTTTTATGTCCGATCTTTGTGTTTTGATGGTTAAAGCTCATAGAAATCATTACTATCGTTAGAATGAGTAAATATATAAAAGCTCCAGTCTTAACCTTAAGTATTTTTATTTCTCTTACTTTCACAAATGTAAGCAGATCATCTGAGCTGTCTGAAGAAAAAATAACTCTTAACGATCTTTATCAATTAAAGGAAATAAGCTCAATTGATGTTTCTCACTCAGCCGAGCAAATTGCTTATTCTGTTTCATCTGTGGATGAAAAAAAGGATCGCTATCGTAATGACATTTGGTTACTAGACATAGACAAAAATAAAGAAAAAATTCTTCTTAAAGGTAATCCTTGGGTTGGGAAAACAAAATTTTCTCCGGATGACACATTATTAGGGTATTTAGCGCCTGGGAGAGGCAGGTATTCTGAGTACCAACAAATATGGACAATAAACACTAAGTATTCACTAAAAAGACAACTCACTAAACTAAATGCAAATATCAGTGATTTTGAATGGTCACCCGACGGTACTAAAATGATCTTCGTCGCAGAATCCAGAGTCATTGAGAAAGAAACTGACATACAAACGCCGAAACCAATTGTCATAGACCGCTATTATTTTAAGGAAGATGGAAAAGATTTTTTAGGCGAAGAAAGACAACACCTGCATCTCTTGGATATTAAAAGCAAAACTACAAAACAAGTCACTAAGGGTACCTCTAACGAGATTCTCCCATCGTGGTCTCCAGATGGTAAAAAAGTTGCCTATGTGACAAAAACTGGTGAGATGGATCGAACTGATAATTATGATGTTTACGTGCTTGAAATTGACTCAACTAACAACCCTATTCAGCTAACGACTAACCTAGGTTCAGACTCGTCATCGTCGAGACCTCAATGGAGTCCAGATGGTAAAAAAATTGCCTATCTTCATGGTGGTGACCCTGCTCTTGTGTGGTATGCACTGCAAGAATTAGCTGTTATAGACTTGGATACGAAAACAAACTCTATCCTAACAAAAGAACTAGACCGCAATGCGTCCTCACCTCAATGGTCTGACGACGGTCAAAATATATATTTTGTCATTGAAGATAATATGAAAAGTCAGTTAGCAAAGTACTCGCTAAAAGAGAAAAAGATCGAAAAAATTATCCCGTCTAACTATTATATCGCTGAATGGGCAAAAAACTATGTGGTCAGAAATGGTAAAATTGGACTAATCCTCTCGAATACTAATTCACCTGATGAAGTTTTTTTCTATGATGAGAATAACCTCAGCCAACAGTCAAATCATAATTCTGAGCTTTTATCCTCTCGACAAATCTTGAAAACGGAAACTATTTCTTTTACAGCTGCTGATGGCGAAGAATTGTTTGGGATGATGATCAAGCCTAATAATTTTGATCCATCAAAGCAATACCCCTTAATCATAAGGATGCATGGTGG
>DCBC01000018.1:6976-9544 GCA_002313335.1 Porticoccaceae bacterium UBA1117 | reverse complement strand
CAGTCACTTAAAAAGAATATGATGAGAGTTTTGGGAATAGATCCAGGTTCGCGGCGCACCGGGTATGGTGTAATTGATGTTGCTGGAAGTAAAATTGCCTACATTTCCAGTGGCATAATTAGGCTTCCAGAAAAGTCTTTGCCGGACAGGCTAAAAATAATATTTGATGGCGTGAGCGAGATTATCCAACAGTATCATCCTGAACACATGGGTATTGAAGAAGTATTTTTTGCCAAGGACCCTCGCGCGGCGTTGAAGTTAGGTCAGGCAAGGGGTGCGGCTATTGTAGCTGGTGTCAATGCCGGTCTTCCTGTTGGGGAGTATTCCGCAAGAAGCGTGAAGCAGGCGGTTGTGGGTACTGGAGCTGCCGATAAACATCAGGTTCAAATGATGATCAAACAATTATTAAAATTACCGCAGTCACCATCAGAAGATGCTGCTGATGCTCTCGCAGTAGCTATTTGTCATGCCCACAGCATGCATACAAAAGCAGCGTTAGGCAATGCGACAAAAGGTTTCGCTCGTGGCCGACACAAATGAAAGCTCCCTACATTAAAAAATTTAAAGAGATTGACGGCATATGATTGGACGAATTACAGGAATAATAGTCAGTAAAGTTGCACCGGACGTGTTGGTTGATGTGCAGGGTGTCGGCTACGAGGTGCTGGTCTCTTTGGGTACGTTTTTTGATCTCCCTGAGGTGGCGGAGGCAGTAACCTTGCATACACATTTTGTCGTCCGAGAGGATGCCCAATTACTCTTCGGGTTTTCTTCTCTCCAAGAACGAAGCTTGTTTCGCACCCTTATCAAAGTTAACGGCGTTGGCCCAAAAATGGCACTGGGTATTCTCTCTGGTATGACAGCTGGGGAGTTCGCTCATGCAATACGTACCAACGATGTTGCTACCTTAGTAAAACTCCCTGGAGTAGGTAAAAAGACTGCAGAGAGACTCGTGATTGAAATGAGAGACCGACTAGATAACATTGATGTTACTGTTAATGCTAATGTCTCAGATAAGCGACCTGATATACAGCAGGAGGCGGAGAGCGCCCTGATAGCGCTGGGTTACAAACCCCAGGACGCCGCCAAAATGATCAGTCGGGCAGAGGGTGACCAAATTACCAGTGCAGAGCAGTTGATTAGGGCCGCGCTGAAGTCGATGGTAGCAAAATAGGCACTAATATTTATAAATGCGACCTGTTTAATCTGGCTGCTTAGTGAAAATTTAACACCACCAATGTATGCTAGAAGACAAAATTGAGACCTTATCCAATGATAGAACCTGATCGCTTAATTTCCTCTGATATCTCTGCATCTGAAGAGCGCTTTGATAGAGCTCTGCGCCCAGTGACGCTCGAGGAATATGTAGGTCAGCCTGTTGTTAAGCAACAACTTGAAATCTTCATCGAAGCGGCGCGTCGTCGCGCCGAACCTCTGGACCATACGTTAGTATTTGGACCCCCTGGTTTGGGTAAGACCACTTTGGCACATATTATTGCCAATGAGATGAAGGTCGATCTTAAAACTACATCGGGCCCCGTTTTGGAAAAAGCGGGAGATCTTGCTGCGCTGCTAACCAACTTAGAATCTGGTGATGTTTTATTTATCGACGAGATTCATCGGCTTAGTCCGGTCGTAGAAGAGATTCTCTATCCTGCTCTGGAAGACTATCAGTTAGATATTGTAATAGGAGAGGGGCCCGCGGCACGTTCGATAAAGCTCGATCTTCCTCCTTTTACACTAGTGGGAGCCACCACACGAGCCGGACTGTTAACGTCTCCTCTCAGAGATAGGTTCGGTATTGTTCAACGATTAGAGTTTTATTCGGTTGAAGATCTTGCGAGTATTGTTCGGAGAGCCAGTAGTATTCTTAACGTACAAATCGATGATCAGGGTGCGCAAGAAATTGCCTGCCGAGCGCGCGGAACACCTCGAATAGCCAACCGGCTTCTTCGACGGGTCAGAGACTATGCTGAGGTTAAAGGGGATGGCTCAATTACTCAGAAGACAGCGGATGAAGCACTTAATATGCTCAATGTTGATCAGAGTGGCTTCGACCATCAGGACCGCCGTTTACTATTGACCTTAATGGAAAAGTTTGACGGTGGCCCAGTCGGAGTGGATAGTTTGGCCGCGGCTCTGAGCGAGGAGCGCGGAACTATTGAAGACGTACTTGAGCCCTATTTGATTCAGCAGGGTTATTTGATGAGAACATCAAGAGGACGAATGGCGACACGCACTGCGTATGAACACTTTGGTCTTAAAAGTCCAAAACGTATGCAGCAACAGATGGATGACATGGATGACTGAATTTTCTGTGCCGATGCGTGTCTATATTGAAGACACAGATGCCGGCGGTATTGTTTACTACGCTAATTATCTTAAATTCATGGAGCGCGCTCGGACTGAACTGATGCGGAGTCTAGGTTATGGTAAGCCAGCACTTTTTGATGGATTGCAGTTGGTGGTTCATGAAGTGCAAATCAAATATCATAGTCCTGCGGTTTTAGATGATGAAATCCGTGTGGAGGCAAAGCTAGAGGTACTTAAAAAAGTGACTCTGTCGAT
>DCBC01000018.1:5542-6590 GCA_002313335.1 Porticoccaceae bacterium UBA1117 | reverse complement strand
AATGCGTCCACTAAGAAGCCGGCAGCAATGCCAGCATTAATGTACCAAAAATTAAATGGCCTCATGGCCGAAGATCGGAGTTTAGAACAGTGAATGAAGAAAATCTGTCCATCCTTGCGTTAATTATAAATGCTAGCGCAGTAGTACAAGCGGTTATGGGAATCTTATTCATTGCGTCTGTAATGTCTTGGATCATGATTGTGCAGCGGGGCATTTTTCTTAGCCAAGCACAAAACAATTTCAGAGAGTTCGAAGACACCTTTTGGTCTGGCGTTGATTTAGCTCAGTACTATCAAGAGTTGACGCAGAAGGCCAAGGATATAGGCGCTTCTGAGGGTATCGAAAATGTGTTTAGAGCTGGTTTTAGAGAATTCAATAGGTTGTCGCAGTCGGATAAAGTTGATCCTGATGCCGTGATGGAAGGTACAGATAGAGCGATGCGAGTTGCATTGTCCCGAGAAGACGAAAAGTTGGGGATTAATTTACCTTTTCTTGCGAACGTTGCTTCGGTCAGCCCTTATATTGGTTTGTTGGGAACTGTGTGGGGAATCATGGACACGGTAAGAGGCCTGGGTATGATGCAACAGGCTACATTGGCCGCTGTCGCGCCAGGTATCTCCGAGGCCCTCATTCCTACAGCGATGGGCCTGTTTGCGGCGATACCAGCTGTCATAGCTTATAACCGGTATGCGGCAAAGGTTGAGGGTATTAACACAAGCTATGAGACTTTTTCAGATGAGTTCTCTAGCATTTTGCATCGACAGGTTTATTCGAGATAGATTGGAGTTTAGCGTTTGTGAAGCGAAGAAAACCGAAACGTAAATTGGTAGCAGAGATCAATGTAGTCCCCTACATCGATGTTACCTTAGTGCTGATGGTTATATTTATGATAACGGCGCCGCTGCTTATGCAGGGTGTAAAGGTTGAGTTACCAACGGCTAACTCTGTGCCGATGGATAGTAAAGAAAAAGACCCGTTTATCGTCTCAATAAAACAGGACGGTACGTACTGGATTGATGTCAAAGGCAAAAATGAAACTCAGTCATTG
>DCBC01000018.1:3273-5141 GCA_002313335.1 Porticoccaceae bacterium UBA1117 | reverse complement strand
TCGGTAGATTATGGTGCTGTGGTCAGTCTGATGAGTGAATTGCAGGGCGCTGGAGCAACATCTGTAGGGTTGGTGACTGAGCCGGCTCGGCAGTAGTATGAAAACGTCTCACAGTTATGGCATTGGTGTTCTGGGTAGTCTCTGCGTACATGCATGTGTGCTAAGTGCGCTGCTGATGTCTGGGGATGAGGAAACTAAATCCACGGTAATACAACCGCAAACCATTAATGCGAAACTCGTTGAGCTTGCGCCAAAGAAAAAATTAGTTAGCAAGCCAAAGAAACCTAAAAGTAACAGCGTAAATAAGACGCGTGAAAAAAAGCGCCAATTAAATCTAGCAAAGGCAAAAAAGGACGCTGCTGCATTGAAGCGAACGCAGGCTGCTCTTGAGCTTAAAGAAAAAGAGCGGTTAGACAGATTGGAGCTTGAGCGGCTTGAGCGTGAACGATTAGCTGAGATACAGCGGCAGGAAGTGGAGGCAGAATTTGCGGAAGCTCTTGCTGATGAACAGCTATTTATTAATGCGCAGGAAGATGAAGTAGAGGCAAATAGCTATCGACAGCTCATTAGGCAGCGTCTTTCGGAAAATTGGAGCCGACCCCCTAGTGCTCGAAGAGGGATGGAAACCTTAATCAGATTGCAGTTGGTGCCCACTGGTCGAGTCGTTGGGATTACCGTACTGAAATCTAGTGGTGATTCGGCTTTTGATCTGTCGGTAGAGCAGGCCGCGTTTAAAGCGGCACCGTTTGTTGAATTACAGCAAATGCCGCCCAGTCTATTTGAAAAGAAATTTCGACAAGTAGATGTTTCATTTAGTCCGCAAGACCTTAGACTATAAATAACGGAGAGAAGATGGCACACAAAAAAATATCCCTGCGGAATCCTTCTGCTGCACTTGTACTGTCTCTTTTCTTGATTGTTCATCCATTGACTGCCTGGAGTGAGCTAATTATTCGTGTTACTCAAGGTAACGATCAACCGACAATAATAGCGGTACCGCCAATGGTGATGTCGGGCATTCAATTACCGGAGGATGTGAGTGCGATTGTCGAGGCAGACTTGCAAAGAAGCGGTTTGTTCAAAACTATCCCTCGTGCCAATATGTTGGCATTTCCCACTGATCCTGAGGATGTCTATTTTAGAGATTGGCGGCTGCTCGGGAGTGAGTATTTAATTGTCGGTTCAGTCTCGTTACTCAAAGAGGGTGCTCTTGAGTTGAGTTTTAGCTTGCTCGATGTAAATGCTCAAAAGACGGTATTTAAGCACAGCGTTAAAGGGTCAGAAGGACAGCTCAGAGATCTCGCGCACTTGGCGAGCGACAAAATCTATGAACAAATAACGGGTATCAGAGGCGCTTTCAGCACTCGTCTGGCCTATGTCACAGCAAAACAAAAAGATGGCCGTCTGGTCTATCGATTAAATGTGTCAGACTCTGATGGTGCTAGAGAGAAAGTAATGCTCAAGTCCTTGGAGCCCATTATGTCTCCAGCCTGGTCGCCTATGGGCGATGAATTAGCTTATGTTTCTTTCGAGACAGGCAGGCCGGCAATTTTTCGGCAAAGTTTAACCACTGCTGCGCGAAAGCAATTGACTAACTTTCGAGGGCTTAATGGCGCTCCGTCATGGTCACCAGACGCTAAGCAGTTAGCTTTAGTACTGTCTAAAGATGGAAATCCAGAAATTTATATTTTGAATCTTGAGACTGAAAAGTTTACTAGAATGACTCGCCATTTTGCGATTGATACCGAACCAACGTGGTCGCCGGATGGGAAAAGTCTATTATTTACCTCAGATAGGGGTGGTACTCCACAAATTTACAAATTAACGGTTGCAAGCAAGGCGGTGCAACGAATAACATTCAAGGGTAA
>DCBC01000018.1:2466-2902 GCA_002313335.1 Porticoccaceae bacterium UBA1117 | reverse complement strand
CATCGTGAGACTGGTGTGTTTCATATCGCAACACTTGATTTGGTCACTGGTCGAATGTTGGAGCTGACGGAGACTCGTTTGGATGAATCTCCCACAGTAGCGCCCAACGGGGCAATGGTAATTTATGCGACAAAGCAGGGCGATAAAGGAATTTTATCTGCGGTGTCCTTAGATGCTGGCGTTAAATACTTTTTGCCCGCTAAGTCTGGTGACGTAAGAGAGCCAGCTTGGTCGCCATTCTTAAGATGAACGCTTTAGTTAACATGTTACAATCACCCATAAATTTTATTAAGGAGCAATAAATGAATATTACAGCAAATAAATTAGGTCTTTCCATTCTATGTTTGTCAGCATTACTTGCCGGTTGTAGTTCTGCTCCGGTTGATGAAACTACGTCTACTATTGAAGATACTACGGTCCAAACTGCGTCTCTAGA
>DCBC01000018.1:0-2096 GCA_002313335.1 Porticoccaceae bacterium UBA1117 | reverse complement strand
GCTGCGGTTAACTCTGCGGATACTGTATTTTACTTTGCGTTCGATAAAGCAGTTCTCAGCGACGACTCTCGAGCGGCGTTAGTTGAGAATGCTAAATTTTTAATGAGTAATCCCCGAGCTGTCCGCTTAGAGGGCCATGCTGATGAGCGTGGGACGCGCGAATATAATATGGCTCTTGGTGAGCGCAGAGCTAATGCCGTTAAAGACTTTATGATTATGCAAGGTGTTTCAGGCAGTATGATTGAGGTTATTAGCTATGGCGAAGAGCGAGCAGCGTCGTTTGGCAGCAGCGCAGCCGCTTGGAGTATGAACCGTAGAGTTGAGCTTAAGTAACGTCTAAATGCTCGGGTATATAATTGCCAGCGTATTGGGTGGCTGGGGTCGATCGACTTCAGCTGCCTTTCTTAAATTAGTGTAGGTAACGAGTGAGCTGAAATGAAATTGGGCCAAAGACTCTGCATGCTTTTTTTAAGCATCCCTTTCCTCGCAATGGCGCAAGATCTTGTTCCCATAGTAGATGCTAGTAACACCTCGTCTTCTAGACCCGATAGTGTTGAAACCGAGTATATGCCTAGCCCAGCCGATGGGTTGGCTAGCCGCCGTTATGACATTATGCAAAACTTGCAAGAAGAAGTCCGAATGTTAAGGGGGTTGGTCGAAGAGCTAACCTATGAGCTGCAGCAAGTCAAACAGCGACAACTTGATGATTACCTTGATCTTGATCGTCGCTTAGGTGTTGGAAGACAGGTGGATGAGTCTAACGTGACTGGTCCTTTTATCACCCCAACTAATCCTCTTGATTTGATGGGTACGCAAGATAGCTTAACAGCAGCTGTTGGAGTAGATACTGAACGTGATGTAAGTGTCTCCGCATTACCTGAAGCGTTGGAGCTTGTTGTTGATCAGTCATTGGTTAAAGATGACTATAATGCGGCGTCAAAAAAGCTTTTAAAGGAGCGGGATATCGAAGGAGCTGCCGTTGCTTTAAAGAGGCATTTAGAGACCTACCCTGGGAGCCCGTTCGCAGCGAATGCGTACTATTGGCTGGGGGAGATATATCTTTTGCAAGGTGATATTGAGCTGGCAAGACAATCGTTTACTAATATTGTTGAACGTCATGCGGACCATCCCAAAGCAATGGATTCTAGGTTTAAGCTCGGTAAGATCTACTTTCAACTGGGTGAGGTCGAGCGCGCGCGAGACCTGCTCGAGCAGGTATCGAAAAGTGAGGGTGGCGCTGCCGCCAAAGCTCGTAATTTCTTAGAAACAAACTTCTAGTAAAAGGTTGTCCGTTAATGTCTCATAAGGCCGTTATTTTAGTCTCCGGTGGTTTAGATTCGTCTACTGTTTTAGCGATGGCTATTCAGCAAGGTTATCAATGCTACACGTTGAGTTTTGATTATGGTCAGCGACATCGCTCAGAACTTGATGCCGCGGTTCGGGTGTCCGAGTCTATGTCGGTGGTCGAGCACAAAGTTATTAAGCTTGATTTACAAGCAATTGGTGGCTCGGCACTCACTGATATTGGAATCGCAGTGCCAGAGCAAGAAACGACAGGAATTCCTGTGACCTACGTGCCAGCAAGAAATACTATCTTTTTGTCGATTGCGCTCGGGTGGGCTGAAGTGATCGAGGCCAACAAAATTTTTGTCGGCGTTAATGCCGTGGATTACTCAGGCTACCCAGATTGCAGGCCTGAATATATTGTCAGTTTTGAGACTATGGCCAATCTTGCAACAAGAGCCGGTGTAGAGGGGAATCGATTATCAATTGAAGCACCTCTAATTGACATGAGTAAATCCCAAATTATTCAGGCTGGTTTACGCTTAGGGGTAGACTACGGCCAGACTGTATCGTGTTATCAGGCCAATTTTGACGGTGTGGCGTGTGGCAAATGCGAGAGTTGCCGACTGCGTGCACAAGGGTTTATAGAGGCAGGAGTAAAAGACCCTACAAGATATCAAAATAACGCTTGAATTTTGTCAACTGGTCAGTATGATACGCACCTCCTCTGAGGGCCGTTAGCTCAGTTGGTAGAGCAGTTGGCTTTTAACCAATTGGTCCCGCGTTCGAGTCGCGGACGGCCCACCATTTTT
>DCBC01000049.1:570-4527 GCA_002313335.1 Porticoccaceae bacterium UBA1117 | reverse complement strand
ATAAGATTTTCATTCGTAGCTCTTTCTCAAGTTTAGTTATAAGATATATGGATGATAATGAGAATCGTTATCATTATCAATAGAGAAGATACACAAAAAAAATCGTAAATAAAAGTGAATTGTGTCTTAACTGACTTAGTATTTGCGTTGAGCACAATACTGATGTCAAAAAAGCAACTTTAGGATAGAAAATGACTTATTTTAAGAAGTGGCAAGGCCGTGCAGGAACTGCACCACAACCTCCTGCAGTATCAGAGTTAGCCTTCATAGGGCTCGGCGCTTTGTTAGCCTCAGGACTGCTTAGCGGACTTGCATTTTATACCAAACAGCCTCTTATTTTAGGTTCCTTCGGTGCATCTATTTTTATTCTAATGCTTGTTCCTGCGCTCCCTTTTGCTCAGCCTCGCAATCTTATTGGCGGACATTTATTGGCAACAACCGTTGGTTTGGCATGCTTCCACTTTCTTGGCTCTGAATGGTGGTTGATGGCGGTGGCGGTGGCGTTGACTGTTATGTTGATGCCCCTGCTGGGAGTATCCCATCCACCGGCGGGTTCAAATCCCATTATTGTTTATATGGTAGCGCCTGACTGGAGCTTTTTATTCATGCCAGTAGCTACCGGTGCGTTTGGATTATTGCTATTTTCATTGGTCTACAATAATTTATCGGCCAAACGTAGCTACCCTCAATATTGGTAGTTATAGGAGTACTGCACTATGGTTATTCCGGCCTAATACAGCCATGGAAACACTATTCATTTTCGGGTAGTATAGAATTTCACAAATTTTCGGGAACTTGATTATGAAAAATATTGTAGCGCTAATTTTAGTAATGACTTCTTTTTACAGTTTTGCTGAGGTGTACGAAGATTATACTCCCAGTGAAGAGCACGTTCAGTTAACTGTAGTATCTGTTGAGCCAAATTATCTTGACGACTACTTGGTTAATTTGAATCGCACTTGGATCAAAGGTATGGAAATTCAGAAAAAACTTGGTTATATCGAAGATTATTCTGTCTATACCTCCGATAGTGCTAACAGCCCAAACGTTTGGTTGACTATTACTTATAAAAATATGGGTGCTATGCAGCCTAGCGAGAAAAAGTATAAAGCGATTAATAAAGAATGGGTGAAGCTGTATGGTGATGATGAAGAAGAAATAGATGGAATTTCGAAAGGTTATGAAGAAATCCGTACTATGGTTGATAGTCAAATTATCAACAAAGTAAACTTCAAGTAATACTATCTTATAAAACCCCTGGGTCTTTCGCGGGGGTTTTATGGTTAGTAATTCCCAATTCTTAGTAAGCTAATATTTATTTCTTCACGTAAAATCTAAACCTCGACTAGCTTGCCAAAAAGGTTTGAAGAAATATGTCTAAAAGTACCCTCGTTGTTCTCGGTAATCAGTTGTTTTCTGTTGGCATCATCAAGGCTGCGGGTGCTGACACTATTTTTATGGCAGAGGACCTTGGTCTTTGTAGCTATGAGAAGCATCACAAGTTAAAAATACTCATGTTTTTAACGTCTATGCGTGAAAAGCGCGATGAATTGCAGCAAGCTAATTGTAATGTTGAGTATTTAGATATTGAGCATGAGACTTTTGATCAACCCTATGAAGACAAGTTAGCTAAGCATATTCTAGCCAATGCTGTTACAGAGCTTAAAATTTTTGAAATTGAAGACAAAGATTTTGAGGCTAGAATTAAGGCCTTTGCCGAGCAAAAAAAATTAGTCTTAACCATTTTACCCTCACCCATGTTTTTACTAGATCGTGAGGAGTTTTTGGCTTTTAACGGTAAGTCTAAAACTCTACGCATGGGTAATTTTTACAAAGAAGTACGCAAAAAACTCAATTTATTGATGGATGAAGATCAAAAACCACTGGGTGGTAAGTGGTCTTTTGATGAAGATAACCGCAAAAAAATCCCTAAGGGACTGCCTTTACCTGAACTTTATAAGCCGCGCATGTCTCAATATGTTGAATCATTGAAAGTTATTATTGAGTTAAAGTTTGCAGACCACCCAGGCCAAATGGATGATGTCTGGATGCCCCTCACTCGCTGTGATGCGCTTGAAAATATCGACTACTTTTTAGCGATTAAATTTGAAAACTTTGGTATCTACGAAGATGCAATTTTGCAAAATGACACATTTATGTTTCATAGTGCATTAAGCCCTTCTCTAAATATGGGGTTAATTACACCCACCGATATCATTGATAAAGTTTTAGCCTATACCGAGGCACACGATGTTCCCCTTAACTCTGTCGAAGGATTTCTGCGACAAATTATTGGTTGGCGTGAGTTCATTAGAGGCGTTTACCAACATCACGGTGAGATCCAGCTACAGAGTAACTTTTTTAATTTTTCCGGATCTCTCAACCAGAGCTGGTATTCAGGAGAGACAGGCATACCGCCGTTAGATGACGCCATCAATTTCTCGGACCGATATGGGTACACCCATCATATTAACAGATTGATGGTTATTTCTAATCTAATGACCCTGTGCGAAGTAGACCCTAAAAATGTTTATCACTGGTTTATGGAAATGTATGTTGATTCCTCAGAGTGGGTTATGACTCCCAATGTATTCGGCATGGGAACCTTTGCCGACGGCGGTATTTTTGCTACTAAACCTTATATTTGTGGGTCCAATTATATTATAAAAATGAGTGATTATAAAAAAGGTGAGTGGTGCAACACGGTTGATGGTCTCTACTGGCGGTTTGTTAGTCGTCATATAGGTGTGCTGAGAAATAACCCACGGTTATCGTTTATGCGTAAGACTCTTGAAAATATGAAGCCGGAGCGTAAAGATTTAATTTTTGCATGTGCCGAAGATTTTATTGGTAAGCACTGCTCTTAATTAAATGTAGTTAGCGTGAAGCCCGTCACATTTTCGCTCTTGATAAGATAAAAAAAGTACATTATGATCGCAAATTACGAAATATCGATTTAAAGGTTTTGTATTTTGTCAGTAACTAGCTTTAAAAAGTACTCTGCGTTTTTGCTGCTTATGGCAGTGGTCTTTGTGGCTAATAATTTAGCCCATGACGCGACGCATACTTTTGAGCAGCAAGTAGCGACACAGTTAGAGTGTGATAGTTGTCATGTTTTCAAGGGTACCCTGGTTTCTTATGCCAGTGACCTGCCTGCCGCTAGTTTTTTTATTGATCTGTTTTCCGAGGAGCCTCTTTTAGGGTCCTCACCTTCTCCATTCTCTCTCTACCTTTCTCGAGCACCACCTAAAGTTTAAATTTAATCTTACCTATTACATATTAAATTCAAATTTTTTAGGAGGTTCTCTTATGAACCCACGTATCTATGCTCCCGTTTTGGTGAGCGCTTTATTAAGTGTTAACGCACTTGCAAATGTTTTAGAAGAAGTGATCGTCACATCATCGTTGATCGATCAAACCTTAAGCGATATTGAAAATCCATTGCATGTGATCAGTGGTGAGGATATCTCAGCTACGGCATCTCAAAGTCTAGGCGAATCCTTAGACGGTCTGTTAGGGGTTTCCTCAGCGGACTATGGTTCAGGCGTTGGCCAGCCGATTATCCGTGGGATGTCAGGCAATCGCGTTAAAATTCTCAACAATGGGATGGTTGTTAGAGATGTTGCCGGAATTGGTGTGGACCACGTTAACGATGTTGATTTAAACAACATACAACAAATTGAAATTGTTAGGGGGCCCTCTTCGCTACTCTACGCCAATGGTACTATCGGCGGCATCATTAATATTGTTGACAACACTATTGCACGAGAAGATTTCACAGAGTCAGAGTTAAAGCTTGGTCTGGAAGCGCAGTCGGTTAATGACGGCGATAGCCATAACCTTTCTTACCAAAATAATCTTGGCGGTTTGAATTTCAGTTTTGCCTATAAGGATTCTCAGTTCGATAATTTTGATGTTCCAACTGGCGCAATACTTCATGACGAAGACCACGAAGAC
>DCBC01000049.1:0-201 GCA_002313335.1 Porticoccaceae bacterium UBA1117 | reverse complement strand
GAGCACGAAGAAGAAGTAGGGTTCTTGGCTAATTCTGATTTTGAGAACAATGCAATGCGATTGGGCGTTTCTAAAGCAGGCGATTGGGGCTACTTTGGCGTGTCTGTTAACAGTGTTGAGAGCACCTATGGTATTCCGTTTCATGGCGATGAACATGGAGAAGAGCACGAAGGAGAAGAGCACGAAGATGAGCACGAAGAT
>DCBC01000118.1:14809-16157 GCA_002313335.1 Porticoccaceae bacterium UBA1117 | reverse complement strand
GGTTATCCATACCCTCATCTCGCTTCATGGCCGCCCATTATGCTATGTAATGATTTATAGGTTCTTACCAATAATATTGCAACTTCCTCAGAGTCTAGTTGTGTCTCTCGCGAGATTTGAGCGACTTGCGCTGTATCAAGTCCCAGAAAATGAGCTGCCCTTCGTGACGCTTTCGTCAGAATGTTCTTGTCCATGCTGGTACCACGTCGAATTTATTTATTGTATGTGAGGACAGATATTATTAAAATTAGTGCTTGAAGGTTTACTGTTATTTCAAAAAGGACGTTCCATGGCTAGCCGAATTTTACTCTCAAACTCTCATGATCCCCATTTTAACATTGCGGTGGAGGATTGCATTTTTCGATCTATGGCGTCTGACCAGCGAGTGCTGTTTCTATGGCGTAATCAAAATACAGTGGTGATTGGTCGGTCACAAAACCCATGGAAGGAATGCAACATTAACACGATGGAGCAAGATCATATTCATCTTGCTCGTCGCCAAAGTGGTGGTGGTGCGGTTTTTCATGATCTAGGTAATACCAACTTTACCTTTATGGCGGGAAAGCCAGAATACAGTAAAACGGTGTCAACAGACATTGTGTTACAAGGTCTGAAGAAGCTAGGGATAGAGGGCTACGCGAATGGTCGTAACGACCTCGTTGTGGGCGAAGGTGAGAACATGCGTAAGTTCTCAGGTTCTGCCTATAAAGAGACCAAGGATCGCGGTTTTCACCATGGCACCTTGTTATTGCATGCGGATTTAAGTCGCTTAGCCAATTATCTAAATCCAGATCAGAAAAAGCTTCAATCTAAAGGCATCACATCGGTGCGTTCGCGGGTCACTAATCTAAATAGTGTGTACCCAGATATTAATCATGAACTAGTGTGTGACGCTATTATCACATCTTTTTGTGACTACTTTGGCGAGACGGGGGCCATAGAAATCATCTCTCCTGACGCATTACCAGATCTACCGGGATTTGTTGAAAAATTCGCTCATCAACAAAGTTGGGACTGGAACTATGGTAAGTCACCTCAATTTACCCACACCCTGGACGAACGCTTTTCATGGGGCGGTGTGGAACTGCATTTGGATTTAAAAAACGCCCACATTGTCGCAGCGCAAACCTTTACTGATAGCTTGTTTCCAGACCCAATTGAACAGCTTGCGGAGCAACTGGTTGGTGTTGCCTATCGGCCTGATGCCGTTGCAGAATGCGTAGATTCACTCATTGCAGCATTTCCCGACCACAAGGCTGATTTACAGGAACTTAGAGACTGGATAGTAGTAGCGGTTTCCTAAACTTTGGAATAGGACTTTTTCGATTGAAGTCCTATCGTCAAAGTA